>NZ_JBPPTR010000010.1:0-112901 GCF_053544215.1 Rothia sp. 88186D007BW
GTCTAGGCCTTGTTCTTTGGCTTGGGTGATGAGGTTTTGGGCGAGTTGGTGTTCTGTTGTCATGGTGTTATTTTCTCCTGTTGGGGTTGGGAGGGTTTACACCGTTTTCCTGACAGTCCCTTCCCATGAGACTGACCCACTGTATGAATAGAAGTAGGTGTATGGAGTAACCACATATCATGAACCGCTGCCGCTGAAGAGTGGGACAAGACCGAGGTTTTGAGTCGGCTTCTGCCAAACCCAATAATCTGAGCCAGATACTGTTGACTAGGGTAAAGCTGAGAATAGAAGGTACTTTCTATGTAGCTTGCGTAGCCAAGCCGCCGGTACTGGCCACGAGCGACTGCACGGGCGAGGGCGTCTTTGTTCATGCCTCGTGCAGATAAATCCTCTGTAGTCTGCACAGCCATAGCAATTTCTTCCGGTGTTTTCATGTTCAGATTATTAGTAACATCAGATGAATACCACCAGGTAGGTGTCTCCTGTGGAGAGCGGTTTGCGCCTTGGGGTGTTGTGGATGCAGTAAAAGTGGTGAAGCTGCGGCGCAGTATGACGCAGCTGAACTGAGTGTCCACAAGAATCTTGCACCGCCCACCAGAGAGATAAGCACTCCGAGAGTCTGGTGGGCACTCAAAGACGCTAGCTGGCCCGATGCGCCGCTAAACTTGGGTGCAAGTATTACCAAGGAGAAGATGATGCCCCTCATTAACGTCTCGTACGCCTCGGCCCAGTCTGAGGAGAAAAAAGCAGAACTCATTGCTGAGCTCACCCGCACTTATGCCCGGGTGATGGGAACTAAAGAGAGTTCAGTGTGGGTGATGCTCAATGAGGTGCCGCGCACCGACTGGGGTGTGGGCGGGCAACCGTTAGCGGCCCTTGATGCGGTGACCGCTAGAGGTAACCAGGGGTAACTAGCGGTAAGGACGCCGGCCGCACCTGCCCAGGGCACAGCCCGGGGCGTGCCACAATGGTAACTATGCGTATTTTGTCTATTCAGTCTGCTGTTGCCTACGGCCACGTAGGTAATTCAGCCGCCGTTTTTCCCCTGCAGCGCCTTGGCCACGAGGTCATGCCCGTCAACACTGTTCTGTTCTCAAACCACACCGGCTACGGGGCCTGGCGTGGCCCACTCATCTCAGGCGATGACGTCCGTGAGATTGTCACCGGCATTGAAGAGCGGGGCGGCCTGACCGACACTGCCCTGGTCATTTCTGGCTACCAGGGTGGCTCATCGATTGGCGATGCCATCCTCGATGCCGTTGCCAAAGCCCGGGCGGCAAACCCCAAGGTCCTCTACTCCTGCGACCCGGTACTAGGTAACGCCACCAGCGGCTGCTTTGTCTCCCCAGAGGTGCAAGAGCTGATTCGTGACCGTGTGATTCAGCACGCCGACATCATCACCCCCAACCAGTTCGAACTAGGTTTTGTGACCGGCACCGACCCCAAGACCATGGATGAGGTACTCGACTCTGTGGCTGCCGCCCAGAAGATTGGCCCCCAGACCGTGCTGGTCACCAGCGTCAACACCCCTGAAACCCCTGAAGATTCCATTCAGATGCTAGCTGTTTCAGGTGATGAAGCCTGGCTGATTACTACACCGCGCCTGCCTATGAAAGCCAACGGCTCAGGGGACGTCACCCAGGCCCTCTTTGCCTCCCACTTCGCCTCAGGTAAGAGCCTGAAAGAGGCCCTGGAGCTGACCACCGCCAGCGTCTACGAGCTGCTGAAGAACACCCTGGCCTCAGGCCAGCGTGAACTGCAACTGGTTGAATCCCAGCAGGCCTACGTTGAACCGGCCCAGACCTTTGAGGCTGTAGCGGTTAAGCGCTAAGAGCTACTAGAGGGCTCAAGGGTTTTTACCCAGTGGACGGAGTTCTCCCGCTGACTGTAGTCAATCTGACCTGCATAAGAAATCTATCCGTGAGAGAATAGGCACCATGGCTGAAATCAACCAGGGCACAGACACGCCCGCAGAAAACACCGTAGAAATTACCGTCCCCACAAAGCCCGGCCTTGAAGGCCTCGAAAAGAAGTTCACCGAGAACTGGGCCGCCAACAAGACCTACGCTTTCGATACGAACACCACCCGCGAGCAGGTCTACTCCATCGATACCCCGCCGCCGACCGCGTCCGGCTCCCTGCACGTCGGTCACATGTTCTCCTACACCCAGACCGACGTCATCGCCCGCTACCAGCGCATGAAGGGTAAGAACGTCTTCTACCCCCTGGGTTGGGACGATAACGGCCTGCCCACCGAACGCCGCGTACAGAACTACTATGGGGTTCTCTGCGACCCCGCAATCCCCTACGACCCTGATTTCACAGCTCCTGAAAAGCCGGCCAAGAACCAGCGCGACTGGCCCCGCATTTCCCGCAGAAACTTCATCGAACTGTGTGAAATCCTGGCAGTAGAAGACGAAAAGGTCTTCGAAGAGCTCTTCACCACCCTGGGTCTTTCCGTTGACTGGTCGCACACCTACCGCACCATCGACGCCCACTCCCGCAAGGTCTCCCAGCTGGCCTTCCTCAACGACCTGGCAAGCGGGGATGCTTACATGGCAGAAGCACCCACCATGTGGGATGTCACCTTCCGCACCGCAGTTGCCCAGGCAGAACTTGAAGATAAGGAACGCCCCGGCGCCTACCACCGCATCTCCTTCCACCGAGAGAACGGCGAAAAGGTCTGGATCGAAACCACCCGCCCCGAACTTCTGCCCTCCTGTGTAGCCCTGGTTGCCCACCCCGATGATGAGCGCTACAAGCCCCTCTTTGGCACCAAGGTCACCTCGCCCCTCTTCGGTGTAGAAGTTGAGATCAAGGCCCACCCTCTGGCCCAGCCCGATAAGGGCGCCGGTATCGCCATGATTTGTACCTTCGGTGACACCACCGACGTCACCTGGTGGCGTGAACTGCAGCTACCCACTCGCGCCCTCATCGGCCGTGACGGTCGCTTCTCCGCCGACACCCCCGAGTGGATTACCTCTGCTGAGGGCCGCGAACGCTACGAGCGTATGGCTGGTACCACCGTCTTCACCGCCCAGAAGACCGTTATTGAAATGCTGGTTGAAGCCGGCGAAATGGACGGCGACCCCAAGCCCATCACCCACCCGGTCAAGTTCTACGAAAAGGGCGATAAGCCCCTGGAAATCGTGGCCTCCCGCCAGTGGTACATCCGTAACGGTGGCCGTGACGCCGAACGCCGTGAGGCCCTGATTGAACGCGGCCGCAACATCACCTGGCACCCGGCCTTCATGCGCTCTCGCTACGAGAACTGGGTTGAGGGCCTGAACGGCGACTGGCTCATTTCTCGTCAGCGCTTCTTCGGCGTGCCCTTCCCCATCTGGTACAAACTCGATGCCGATGGTGAACCCAACTACGATGAGCCCATCATCCCCAGCGAAGAGATGCTCCCTGTTGACCCTGCCGCAGAGCCTGCCCCCGGCTACACCGAAGAGCAGCGCGGCCTACCCGGTGGCTTCATCGCTGACCCCGACGTCCTGGATACCTGGGCCACCTCATCGCTGACCCCGCAGATTGCTACCGGTTGGGCCGTGGACGAGAACCTGCACAAGGTCACCTTCCCCATGGACCTGCGCCCCCAGGGTCATGACATTATCCGCACCTGGCTCTTCTCCACCGTGGTACGCTCCAACTCCCTGGAAAAGTCCGTGCCCTGGACCGACACCGCCCTTTCCGGCTGGATCCTGGACCCAGACCGCAAGAAGATGTCCAAGTCCAAGGGTAACGTCGTGGTACCCAACGAGGTTCTAGAAAAGTACGGTTCGGACGCCGTGCGCTACTGGGCTGCCAGCGCCAAGCTGGGTGCCGATACCGCCTACGATGAGGCCCAGATGAAGATTGGTCGCCGCCTGGCTATCAAGCTGCTCAACGCCTCTAAATTCGTACTCGGTTTAGGTGCTACCGCCAACTCGGTCATCACCGACCCGGCTGCCGCGGGCGTCCTCACCAATGAGCTGGACCGCTCCCTGCTAGCCCGTCTAGCTGCCCTAGTTGAAGAGGCCAGCGCCGCTTTTGAGAACTACGAGTACGCCCGTGCCCTGCAGATCTCTGAGACCTTCTTCTGGCACTTCACCGACGACTTTGTTGAACTCATCAAGGACCGTGCCTACGGTAACGTCGGCGAAGCAGAACAGGCCTCTGTTCTTGCGGCTCTGGCCACCACCTTGGACGCCATGCTGCGCCTTTTCGCCCCCTTCCTACCCTTCGTCACCGACGAGATTTGGTCCTGGTGGCGAGCAGGCTCGGTCCACCGCGCGCCCTGGCCCACCACCGATGGTTTTGCTACCGCCGTAGCGGACGCCGACCCGGCCGTCCTGCCCACCGTTGCCGCTGCTCTGGGTGGTCTGCGTAAGGCCAAGTCAGAGGCCCAGGTCAAGCAGCGCACAGAGGTTGAAACTGCAACCATCACCGGTTCAGCGGACGACCTTACCCGCATCCGCGGCGGTCTGGGTGACCTCAAGGCCGCAGGTAACGCCCGCGACCTCACCCTCACCGAAGCAGAGGGCGAGCTGGCTGTCACCGACGTTGTGCTCATTACTGAGGACTAAAACTAATGTTATGGGGCCTGCATACCCCCTAGGCTGCTAACCTTCTTGAGCTCGCGCTGGGGCGCTCGCTCAATTCATGCCAGCCCCAGCCAGCCGCCTGCGGGGGGTATACAGGCCCTGACGTAGTTGCGTCTCAAAAGATTAGGCCCGGTTCCAGCGCTTCTGGAACCGGGCCTTTCGTGTATTCAGTAACAGGGGTATAAAGCGCCGCCCGCTACTACTTTTCGGTGTTGAAAATCGGGCCAACAGTGCGGGGTCGCTTGAGCTCAAAGAAACCTGGGTAAGAGGCTAAAGCTACAGCACCGTCAAAAACTTTCCCAGCCTCTTCACCGGTAGGGGCCGGGGACATCACCGGCCCAAAGAAAGTAACACCATTGACGCTCATGAGGGGAACCCCAATGTCATCTCCCCCAGCGGCCTCAAGACCTGCCCGAGTAGAGGCCCGCATCTGCTCATCGTATTCCTCACTGAAAGCAAGCTGGGCAAGCTCTCCAGGCAGGCCAACCTCAGCCAGGGCAGCCTCAATGGCCTTCTCAAAGTAAGTGCCTTCCTTATTTCCCCCAGGGTGAATCTGCTCCCCGATGGCAGTATAGAATTCATCAACTTTTTCCTGACCGTACTTCTCAGCTACCGCAGTAGCCACCCGGGCCGGGCCCCAAGTATTCTCAATGTGCTTGCGGTAGTCAGGGTCAAGGTCGCGGCCCTCATTGAGGACGGCCAGGGAGAAGGGGTGCCAGGTGACCTTCACCTCGCGCTGGGTTTCAACCTCTTTAATCCAGCGGGAGGTCATCCAGCACCAGGGGCAGGTAGGGTCAAACCAAAAATCGATAGTATGTTCAGCCACGGGGTGTCCTTTCATTCAGGGTTCCATCATAAGAGCCCGCTGCCGGTCATCAGTCTACCGACAGCGGGGAATCTTTAAGCAGATTTTTTCTCAGAGGCTTCTAGCACCAGAATAGGGTCCTTCTCCCCTGCCACAACTGCCTCATCAATAATGACTGAGGTGACATCAGAGCGGCTAGGCACATCGAACATGACCGGCTGCAAGATTGACTCCATAATGGAACGCAAACCGCGGGCCCCGGTGTCCCGTTCAACAGCCTGGCGGGCGATAGCTGCCACGGCGGCGTCCTCAAAAATCAGTTCTACCCCATCAAGGGCAAACATGCGCTTATACTGCTTGACCAGGGCATTCTTAGGCTCAGTCAGAATCCGCTTGAGATCAGACTCAGTGAGCTTGCCCAAGGTAGCCAGCACTGGTAGACGGCCGATAAATTCAGGAATCAGACCAAACTTCAGTAGGTCTTCAGGCATGAGCTTAGTAAGAATATCGCTCTCTTGAGCAGCCCGGTCGATAGAAGCACCAAAGCCGATGCCCTTACGGCCCACACGGCCGCCCACAATCTCTTCAATACCGGCAAAAGCCCCGGCAACGATGAAAAGAATGTTGGCCGTATTGATCTTGATGAAATCCTGTTGAGGGTGCTTACGGCCACCCTGCGGGGGTACAGCAGCCTCAGTACCTTCAAGGATTTTCAGTAGGGCCTGCTGCACGCCCTCGCCCGATACATCTCGAGTGATAGAGGGGTTATCTGCCTTGCGGGAAATCTTGTCGATTTCATCAATGTAGATAATGCCGCGCTCAGCTTTTTCAATATCGCCATCTGCAGCTTGGATGAGCTTGAGCAGAATGTTTTCTACGTCCTCACCCACATAACCGGCCTCAGTTAGGCTGGTTGCATCGGCAACGGCGAAAGGCACGTTAAGTTTTTTGGCTAGAGTCTGAGCCAGGTAGGTTTTACCGGAGCCTGTGGGGCCCACCAAGAGGATGTTGGACTTAGCTATCTCTACGTCTTCACCCTCAGTAGCTAGTAGTTCCTTGGCTTCAAAGGCAGAGCTTTGCTGGGCCCGGATCCGCTTGTAGTGGTTGTAGACGGCAACAGCAAGTGCACGTTTGGCGGCCTCCTGGCCGATGACGTACTCCTGCATGTGGTCAAAGATTTCACGCGGGGTGGGTAGCTCTTCAACGGCACCCAAATCTTTTACATCTGCGAGTTCTTCTTCAAGAATCTCGTTGCACAGTTCGATGCACTCATCACAGATGTAAATATTGGGGCCGGCGATCAGTTTTCGAACCTGTCGCTGGTTCTTCCCGCAAAATGAGCATTTGGGAAGAGTGGTGCTATCGCCTAGCCGAGCCATAGACCTTACCTTTCCTTGGGTTCTTCTTCCTAATCTACCGTGAAAACCTGTCTATCCCAAGATATGACGATTTGGGCAAGGTTACGTCTTGATGACTTAACAGAAAAGCGAGGCGGGGTTATTCCCCTACCGGCCAATGAATAAGGGGATACGACGGACGCCGCCCCTGCCCTAACCTGCTACGGGGCAGGGGCGGCGGGGCGGCGTCCGCACCGATGAGGAGCCTAAGAGAACTTAGTCGTGCTTCTGGGCGGTGTTGAAGGAGGGCTTAACAGCCTTGCGTGATTCTAGTACCTGGTCAACGATGCCGTAGTCCAGGGCGTCCTTGGCAGTTAGGATGTTGTCACGCTCGATGGACTTATCGACCTCTTCAAAGGTTTTGCCGGAGTGCAGGGCCAGGGTCTGGGCGGTCCACTCGCGCATGCGCATCACCTCATTAGCGTGAATCTCAATGTCGGAGGCCTGGCCACCCTGCTGACCGGAAAGGGCCGGCTGGTGGATCAACACACGGGCGTTGGGCAGGGCAAGACGCTTACCGGGGGTACCGGCTGCCAGCAGGACGGCGGCAGCTGAGGCGGCCTGGCCCAGGCAGACGGTCTGAATCTCAGGGCGAATGTACTGCATGGTGTCGTAGATAGCGGTCATTGCGGTGAAAGAACCACCGGGTGAGTTGATGTAGAGGGTGATGTCACGGTCAGGGTCCTGCGATTCGAGCACTAGCAGCTGGGCCATGATGTCGTCTGCGGAGGCGTCATCGACCTGCACCCCCAAGAAGATGATGCGGTCTTCAAAGAGCTTGGCGTAAGGGTCCTGGCGCTTGTAACCGTAGGGGGTGCGTTCTTCGAAGTTGGGCAGCACGTAGCGGCTGGTGGGCATACCGGCAGGTGCGGTTGATGAAGGAAGGTGAATCATTCGTTTCTCCTGTTAAAAGTTCTGTGCCGGTTTACTTGTCGGTGGCGCTGGTGGCCGGGCCGATCTTATCGAGAATCTTGTCGAAGAAGCCGTAGGCTAGGCCTTCTTCGGCGGTGAACCAGTTATCGCGGTCATTATCTCGCAGAATGGTTTCAACAGTCTGGCCGGTGCGTTCTGCGGTGATTTCGCTCAGGCGCTTCTTCATATCAAGAATGAGCTGGGCCTGGGTGCGGATGTCGGAGGCAGTGCCGCCGATACCGCCGGAGGGCTGGTGCATGAGGATGCGGGCGTTAGGGGTGGCGTAGCGCTTGCCGGGGGCACCTGCGGTAAGCAGGAACTGGCCCATGGAGGCTGCCATGCCGGTCACTACAGTCACAACGTCGTTAGGGATGAGCTGCATGGTGTCGTAGATGGCCATGCCTGCGGTCACTGAGCCGCCGGGTGAGTTGATGTAGAGGTAGATATCTGCCTCGGGGTCTTCGGCTGAGAGCAGCAGCAGCTGGGAGCAGATACGGTTGGCGTTCGAGTCACGCACCTCAGAACCCAGCCAGATGATACGTTCTTTAAGCAGGCGGTTGTAGACGTAGTCGTCCTGGCTACCCATGGGGGTTTCCATGGCGGGGGCCTGGTGTGCTTCAGGGGTGAAGGACATGTGTTCCGCTCCTTGTGTCGGTTGCGGCACCCGCGCGGACGCCGGTGCTAAAGATTTGCTTGACACTTAGGTTATCGCTTTTGGGGTAGCAAAACGGGCCTTTTGCCCCTCAGTTCGCTGTTGGCATGTGCCCTATGACAGTGAAGAAGAGCCAACAGGTAGAGAGGTATTAGTGGTAGCAGGCAATAGGGCCGTTAGGGCCCTGGATGACCTGAACGGGGGTATTGAAAATATCAGTGAGCAGATCATCTTGCATAATCTCTTCAACGGTTCCAAAGCTGGCCAGTGTGCCATCTTTGATGGCGCAAATGTAGTCAGCGTAGCGGGCTGCAAAGTTAATATCGTGCAGTACAACAATAATGGTGCGCCCCAGGGTACGAGCAGCGTTGTGCAGGTGCTGCATCATCTGCACTGAATGGGAGATATCCAGGTTATTGAGAGGCTCATCTAGAAGCACGTAATCAGTTTCTTGGCAGAGCACCATAGCCACGTAGGCCCGCTGACGCTGGCCGCCAGAGAGTTCATCCAGGTAGCGGTTTTCCAAGGTGGTGAGGTTGAGGAAGTCGATGTAGCGGGTGATGATTTCTTCGTCCTCTGCGGTGAGCCGTCCACCGGTGTAGGGGAAGCGCCCAAAGCCTACCAGCTGGCGTACGGTGAGCTTAGTGACGAAGTGGTTTTCCTGCCGCAGGATGGAAACTACTTTGGCAAGGTCTTTAGATTTGGTGGTGGCTACGTTGAGGCCGCCAACTTCGATAGTTCCTGAGTCAATATCAAGTAGCCGCCCCATCATGGTCAGCAGGGTTGATTTACCTGCACCGTTGGGGCCTACCAGGGCAGTGATGCCGCCTGCTGGTAGGTGCACATCAACTGGGCCGATATTGGTTTGCCCGGAGTAGCTTTTAGCGACCTGGTGGAGGCTAATCATAGTTTGCCCTTTCGAAGAATCACAATCAGGAAGGTGAGGCCACCAATGAGTTCGATGATGATGCCTACCACTCCCTGGGCTGAGAAAATGTGGTTCATGATGAAGTAGGAGATTGCCAAAATAGCAAAGGAGAGCACCGTGGCCATGGGAAAGAGGTAGCGGTGGTCGTAGGTATCAGCGAACTGGTAGGTGAGGGTTGCTACCAAAAAACCCAGGAAGGTTAGGGGGCCAACCAGGGCAGTTGAAACAGCCATCATCACCGCAACAAGGATGAGCACGATAATAGATTCCCGGCGGTAGTTGACCCCCAAGTTAGTAGCTGCCGGTGCCCCCAGGGTGAGAGCATTGAGGGTGCGGGATTTTGCGTAGAGAACTAGGACGCTCAGAATCACCAGGGGCAGGGCTACCGGGTAGTAGGCAGGGTCAGCATTATTGACTGAGGCGAAGAGACGGGCGGTGAGAATATCGAACTCACTGGGTGTAAGCATGCGTTGCATGAAGGTGGAGACTGAGCCCAGTCCCCCACCCAGCACCACACCCACCAGGAGCATCACGTGCATGTTGGCCCGCTTGCCGGTCAGCAGCCAGGAGTAGAGCAAGAGGCTCAGGGCCACCATCATCAGTAGCTGGAAAACAAAGGTTTCAAGGGTGCGAGCTGCAATCAGCCCGGCAGCGCCTGCAAGATAGATAGAGGCGGTGTGGATAGCAGCATAGAGAGCCTGAAAGCCCATAATGCCGGGGGTGATAATACGGTTATTAGTCACTGTTTGGAAGGCCACCGTGGCAACAGCCTGGCAAACAGCAGCCACCGCCATAGCAATAAGGGCATTAGAGCGACGCTCAGCAATAAGCCACCACTTGGGGGTGCCCGTCTCGAAGGGGTTGGCGTAGGCCAAAAGCCCAAAGGCTGCCAGGGCGGCAGTAACCGTCAGCGCAGCCAGTAAGACCCAATAGGTGCGGGCAGCAGCAGAGGTTTTGAAAGCCCCAGCGCTGCGCGCCGTACCTGCCCTACGGGAGGCGGGGCGGACGTCTGCACCGGTAACCTGTTCAGCCAGTGCGGACGCAGCCCCGCGGCTTTTCTTATTGACCTGCTGCTGCACGGGGGCGCCCCTTCACAATCAAACCGATGAAAACAATGGCACCGACAATACCCAAAATCACCGATACTGGGATTTCAAAGGGGGCGATAATGGTGCGCCCTATCAGGTCGCAGACAGTCACTACCCCGATGCCCGTCAGTGCCACCCAGGGTAGGTTTGACCGTAAATCATCACCACGGAACATGCTCACAATATTAGGAACAATCAGCCCCAAGAAAGGCAGGGCCCCTACCACCACGGTCACCACACCGGTAGCAATAGCAATCAGGGCGGTGCCCACCAGCATAATCTGGGCGTAGTTAAGACCCACGTTGGTGGCAAATTCCTGGCCCAGACCGGCAACTGTTAGACGATCGGCGTACCAAAAAATTGCTGCTACCACTAACAGCACCACCCACAGCACCTCGTACTGCCCCCTAATGACAGAGGTGAAGCTGCCGGCAAACCACACACCAAGATTCTGAAGCAGGTTAGTTTGTAGGGCGAAAAAGGTAGTGAAGGCTGAGACAACAGCACCGAGCATCATGCCCACAATCGGGACGATCAGGGAAGAGCGAAGCGAAACCCGCCGCAAGAAAAGGAAAAAGACCATGGACCCGATAAAGGCAAAGACGACTGCCGCTGTCATCTGCTGTAATAGGTTGGCGGCAGGGAAAAAGTAGAGCATAAAAAGCAGACCCAGACTGGCCCATTCGGTGGTACCTGTCGTTGTTGGTTCCACAAACTTATTTTGGGTCAGCATCTGCATCACCAGCCCACACATGGCCATAGCGGCGCCAGCCAGCACTAGGGCTATGGTCCGAGGGATGCGGGTAATGGCAAACATAACCGCCCCATCTGCCTGGTTAAAAATATCGTATTCCCCGGTCAGAAGAGAGAGCACAAGCAGGGCAATAATTGCCAAGCTAGCTAGCAGAAACTTGCCACTGACCAGAGAGTTTCTGGTGCGTCCTGCTCGGGTTGTTTCAACGGTCGTCATAAAAGCCCTTAAGGAGTCACCCCGCCGCATGCAGCAGGGTGACTCCTCTATTCGTGGTTATAGCCTCGTAGCAGGTGCCTTACTTGGCAGCTTCGAGCTGATCGGCAAAATCGTTAAGAATCTCGGTATAGGTGATGATGGATTCATTGGTATAAGTATCAGCCGGAGCGTAAACAATCTGATTCTTAGAGATTGCGGTGACCTTGGTCAAGGCGGCACTATCGTTAATGACATCTTGTGCCGCAGGTGAGCCCTCATCAGCAGTTGTACCAGCATCACGGTCTAGCACCAGCAGCCAGTCGGGGTTAGCTTCTGCGATGGCCTCCACAGAGATATCGTCGCCCTTGTGGTTATTTGAGGCGTTCTCAATCTCAAGGGCGGGCTTAAGCTCTAGAAGGTCAAAGACAGGCCCGTAGGTGCGCCCCAGAGAGGGCGCGATATAACCGATGTTACCGCCTGAGACGTTCACAGCCATGACAGTAGATTCACCATCGTAGGCTGCCTTGGCACGTGCGAGTGCAGCATCAAAATCTGCGATAAGCTGATCAGCTTCAGCCTGCTTACCAAAGATTTCACCCAGTGCTGTGACCTGGCGTTTTAGTTCAGCATCCAGGGGCTCGCCCTTGCGCGGCTCAAAATCTACGATAGCTGCCTGGGGGTTCAGCTCCTTGATAGCTTCGTAGTGCTGCGAGAAACGCTGACCAACGATAATCAGTTCTGGTTCTTCAGCAGCAAGTAGCTCAAGTTTGGGTTCACGGTGGGTACCAATATCGGTAATTCCTGAATCGTTCTTGTAGGTCTCAATAGTCACAGGAATCAGTGTAAGAGGGGCTGCCACCAGGTCAACGCCCCAAGACTCCAGTACCTCGAAAGTGCGGTTATCGGTTGCTGCTACTTTCTGGGGAGGCACAGCAACAGTCACATCACCGTAGTTATCGGTGACAGTAACAGTACCGGTTGACTGACTGACAGAAGCTGAGGATGACGCGGCAGATTCCTTAGATGCGTCGGTGCTACCTGCGCCACAAGCAGTAAGCGCCAGTGCTAGAAGGGAAGTGGCTGCAAGCAGGGAGATAGGGTTGGCCTTCACGGGTTTTCCTATATCTATAAATGGGATGATACGGGGTAGGCCTTAACAAGATGTAAGGCTCAACTTACCTAAGAATAGTTAGCCTCACCTTACTTTTTCAACCCAAAAACCCCTATTACGCAATATTTTTTTAACTTATTTACCGGTCACCTCTGGTTTCCCCCCCTAAAGAGCGGACGCAAGGAAGAGCCACCGGCCTTACCCCACAAAGAATTTACCCCTAGACAGCACAAAACCCCCACAAGAGCCCTCACGGGGCCCCTGCGGGGGTTTACATAAAGAAAGTTTAGCGCCTTAGAGGCAGAACTTACTCAGCGTCTGCGGTCTCACCCAGGAAGGAGGAGAGGTCAACAGCCTTGCCGTCTGCGTCCTTAACCTCAGCCTGTGCCAGGACAGCTGCCAGAGCCTTTGAACGGCGAACCTCGCCAACGATCATGCCGGACTGGCCTGAACCATCAAGCATCTGAGCGAACTGGTTGGGGTCCATGCCGTACTGCTGGCTCATGGTGATGATGTAATCAATGAGCTCTGACTGCTCGACAGAAACTTCTTCCTTCTCAGCAATGGCGTCAAGAATCATCTCGTTCTTGAAGGCACGCTCAGTGTTCTCACGAACCTCTGCACGATGCTCGTCGCTCTCGTGCTCCTCACCCTGACCGGAAGCCTTGAAGTGCTGCTCCAGCTGGTCTTCAATAACCTTCTCGGGAACGGGGATTTCAACCATTTCAACCAGAGCATCAAGCACCTTATCGCGTGCCTCTACACCCTGCTCGGCAGCCTTTGAATCAGCAGCCTGTTTCTTCAGGTCTTCCTTCAGTTCAGCAATGGTGTCGAACTCTGATGCCAGCTGAGCGAAGTCGTCATCAGCCTCAGGAAGCTCGCGCTCCTTCACAGCGGTAACCGCAACCTTAACGGTTGCTTCTTCACCAGCATGCTCGCCGCCAGCTAGTTTGGTGACGAAAGTTGCATCTTCACCAGCGGAGAGGCCAAGAACAGCCTCATCCAGACCGTCTAGCATGGTGCCGGAGCCAACCTGGTAGGACAGGTCGTTAGCAGCGTCAACCTCTTCGCCGTCAATCTCAGCGGCAATGTTGATGGTCAGGAAGTCTTCGTTAGCGGCGGGGCGCTCAACAGCCTTCAGAGTGCCAAAGCGGCCACGCAGGGCATCAAGAGCCTTCTGCTCATCTTCTTCGGTGACCTCTACGTTGGCGACCTCAACCTTGATACCTGAGTAGTCAGGCAGTTCAACCTCGGGGCGGACGGTAACCTCGATGGTCAGCTTAAGGTCTGCTTCACGGTTGCCCTCTTCAGGCTTAGAAACAATGTCAAGCTCGGGCTGCGCCAGGGGGGTCAGCTCGTTCTCAACCAGTGCCTGCTGGTAGAAGTTGTTCAGAGCATCGTTCAGGGCGTTCTCAACAACAAAGTCAAAGCCTGCACGCTGATCGATGAGAGCCTTGGGGGTCTTACCCTTACGGAAACCGGGAACCGAAATCTGGTTAGCCAGTGACTTGTAGGTGCGGTCAAGGTAGGTCTTGAACTCAGCGAAGGGAACCTCGACCTCGATCTTTGCGAGGGTCGGGTTGATCTTCTCGACGGCAGTCTTCACGTCCGTTGATCTCCTGATAACTTGATTGGAACCACCACCCGGAAAAGAGTGGGGTTAGATATAACGTTCTATAGAAAAACCCGCCGTTTCCGGCGGGTCGTTCTATTTCACGTCGGGGTGACAGGATTCGAACCTGCGATCTCCTGCTCCCAAAGCAGGCGCGTTAGCCAAGCTACGCCACACCCCGTTTGCACGGAAGGCACCACCCAGTTTAGCGCCTCCACCGTCTAAAACCTAACTCCCACCCCAATTACGCCCAGGGCGTGTTGAGAAACGCCCACACCACCCTAATTTGACAAGGCCCCACTCGACCAGGTTTACTGGAACACGTCCACAACGCTGGGCACCCTACGCGGGGATGTAGCTTAATGGTAAAGCCTCAGTCTTCCAAACTGATTACGCGGGTTCGATTCCCGTCATCCCCTCTCTTGCGGCTGTAGCTCAATGGTAGAGCGCACGCTTCCCAAGCCTGATACGCGGGTTCGATTCCCGTCAGCCGCTCGCCTACAACGGCCACTGTTACCAGTGGCCGTTACTGCTTTAACTCCATCCTGTGATTTAACCAGCCCTATAGAACCAAAAGACCGGATTCAGGCCATAAACCTAGGCCGCTACCGGAAACGAATCGGCACCTCAGGTTCCCCCAAAGACAGCATCAGACGATTAGCCCAGTTAAAGAAGGCCGAAGAATTAATCACATCAATAATGTCTGCGCAGTCCAAACCAACAGCACGAAGATTCTGAACATGCTGCTGACCAAAAGCAAGAGGCGTTTGAGTCAGCGCACGCGCAGCCTCCCCTATCGCATTCCACAAGGCGCTACCCAAATCAGCTTCAGCCCCTTGGTCAAGTAGACGCTCAACATCACCCAGCCTGCCTGTGGACTCTTCCAGAGTGCGACCGGCATGAACAGAAGCACAAAAAATGCAACCATTCATGCGAGAAACAACAGTGGCAGCAAGCTCACGCTCAGCCCGCCCAAGACCCCCAGAAACATTGTAAAAAATGTCTAAATCAGTCAAAGTACGGGCCTCTAAGGCAGCCGGGTTCAAGGACAGTAAACGAAAATAGGCAGACCCCACCCGCTCCGGGCGAATCATAGCTTGAACCTGCTCAGGGCTCAGCTGATCCTTACTAGGGGCAGGCACCCAGGGCTTCCAGCCCAAAGAATGGTGCACAAAACGTGTGGGAGGCACAATATCGGGGTAAGTCATCAGGTCGAACACTCCCCCAGTTAAACCAGAAGCCTGCCGCTTAGCAGAAGAAGCTACAGCTTTATTGGCCGCAGCATCGCTAGCCCCAGAAGGAACTGGCTCATACCGCTGTGCTTGGCTCCCGGCGTCCTGAGAATAGTGAGCCCCTACAACTGAGAGCCCCTGCACAACCCTCAACTGAAAAGTAAGAAAAGCCACCAATTGAGCTAGAGTAACCACCTCAGAGGCAGAAAAAACCTGAGCCAAAGGAGCAAGCCCCTCAGCGGTCGCATCCACCGGGTGAAACACCATATCGTGGGCATAATCAAAAGCAGCAACCAGCCGGGCAGACAAACCAGCAAGACCCTGAGTTGAAACCCAAGCCGATACCCCCGCAGGAGCAGGGCCCTGACCCATCACCGCTAAGGCAACCTCAACAGCATGGGCAACAACTGGTACCAGCTCTGGGTTCTCATCAGCTAAAAGATCGCTATAAAACTCAAAGGCGCTTGAGCGATGCAAACCAGCAACAAAAGCTGCCACCGCATACCGCTCAGGTAAATCGCCCTCCAGCAAAGCCTCAAACGACTTCTGTGCATTTTCTACAGCCTGAGGGCGCAAACTGCGTTCAGGTAGATCAGTAGCAGAAAGAAAATTAATAATATCGATTGTCATCAGACGTCCTTACCATCGATAACCAGCTAGAGGCCAAGGTTGAGGTGACCCTGACGGTAGCTCGCGCCAGGAATAGCATCAATTAGTGTCCGAGTAAATTCATGGGAAGGGTTATTAAAGACCTCAACAGTAGGCCCATACTCCACCTGGCGGCCGCGACTGAGCACCGATACCGTATCAGCAATCTGACGGACAACCGCCAAATCGTGGGAAATGAAAATATAGGTCAAACCCAGCTCCTTTTGGACCTCATCCAAAAGCCGCAGAATCTGGGCCTGAACAGTAACATCTAGAGCCGAAACCGCCTCATCAAAAACTACCAGCTCAGGTTCCACAATCATGGCACGGGCAATAGCCACCCGCTGACGCTGCCCACCAGAAAGCTCCCGAGGGCGGCGGTCAAGAAGAGTAGGGCTCAGAGCCACCAAATCTAAATAATGGGCCACCTTCTTACGAATCTCTCCCCTACTGAGCTGTGTAAGGTTGCGTAAACCTTCCCCGATCGCATCCCCAATAGTTTGACGGGGGTTAAGCGAAGAATAAGGGTTCTGGTAGACCATTTGCACTTTTTGCCGAAGCTCTTTACCCGGCCCAAGGGGCAGGCCATCAAGCAGCAAGGTCCCCTCAGTGGGGGTGCATAACCCGGCTATAGCTCGGCCAGCAGTGGTTTTACCTGAGCCAGATTCACCCACAATGGCGTGAGTAGCCCCCCGGCGGACGTCAAAAGTGAGGTCTTGTAGGGCTGTAAAGTCACCAAAGTGTTGAGTGAGATGCTCCACAGTTAAGAGGGGCTGTGAGTCCTCACCCCAGGGAATATGTGCTGTGTGCTCTTGGCGTTCTGTGCCTAAGTCTATATCGGTCACCAGCGAGGGGGCGTCTTGAAGTAACCGTTGGGTATAGCCTTCTTGGGGCTGAATCAACACGCTCGCCGCAGGGCCCTGTTCAACAATTTTGCCCTGGTTCATCACCACAATATGGTCGGCCCTATCACCGGCTACAGCAAGGTCATGGGTAATAAAGAGCACCCCAATACCCAGTTCTTCTTGCATGGTGTCAAGCAAGTCGAGAATCACCTTTTGGACGGTCACATCAAGGGCGCTAGTGGGCTCATCAGCTAGCAGCAAATCTGGTTCTAGAGCCAGGGCCGCTGCAATGAGTACACGCTGGTTCATACCGCCTGAAAGCTCATGAGGGTACTGGTGGTAGCGGCGCTGGGGGTCATCAATTCCAACCTTCGCCAAAAGGTCTAAAACCTTTTCTTTGACCTGATCTTGACGGTGAATTCTGAGCCCCTCCCCCACAGAAGCACCAATAGTTTTGGTGGGGTTGAGGGAATTGGTGGGATCTTGAGGAATGAGCCCGATGCGGGTACCCCGCATCTTTGAGGTAACGGGCTGGCCTGCTAGTTCCAGGCTGCTGAAAGTAACGCTGGCATTGCTGGCTAAAAGCCCCATGATAGCTAGAGCTGTGGTGGATTTACCGGACCCTGATTCACCCACAATTGCGGTGGTTTTTCCGGCCTCAACGGTAAGGTTCACGCCCTGGACGGCTTGGACGGGGCCCTGCTTGGTCTGGTAGCTAACATTGAGGTCTTTGATAGTGAGTAGGCTCATCGTGCAGCCTCCTTGGTGATGATGTGGCTCAGGTGGTTAGCAGCTAGGACCACTGCGACAATAATGGCACCCGGTAGCAGGGTCAGCCACCAGCTTATTGCCAAATAGGCCCGTGAATCAGCGATCAGTAGCCCCCACTCTGGGGTGGGCGGGGGTGTGCCGTAGCCAAGGAAGCCCAAGGTTGCCAGTTGCAGGAGGGCTGAGCCGAATTGAAGGGCAGCTAGGGCTAGGACGGGTGTGAGGGAGTTAGGCAGAATATGGTTGGTAAGCACCCGGAAAGTGCTGCTACCTAGCCCGTAGGCTGCCTCTACATAGCCGCTGTTGGCAACGGAAAGTACCTGGGAGCGGACCAGGCGGGCAAAGAGCGCGATGGAGGTGACACCTACGGCGATGGCAGCGTTAGTGGTGCCAAAGCCCATGATGATGAGGATTGAGAGACTTAGCAGTAGGGAGGGAATGGAAAGGAGCACATCTACCAGTCGCATCAGGACGGTGTCAGTGGCCCCCTTCAGGGTTCCAGCTAGAACTCCAAGGATAGTTCCGACCACCAACCCCACAGCAACAGCGATTAAAGCACCCAGTAGAGAGTGCCTTGCACCATAGACGACGCGGGTGTAGAGATCTCGGCCCACCGAGTCTGTGCCAAACCAGTGCTGTGAGCTGGGGGCAAGTAAGGCTGCATCGGTGCCCAGGGTGGGGTCTGCTGAGGTAAAGAGTGATGGGAAGAGAGCCCAAAAGGTAGCAATGATGAGCACAGCGTAGGCTAAGAAAGCTGTGGGTTTTGTGAAATAGTTGGTCATGATTGTTATGCCTTGTGTCGCAGCCGCGGGTCGAGCAGGGGGTAGAGAAGATCAACGATGAGGTTGATGAGCACGTAGGCGGCGGCAGCAACCACCACAATAGCCAGTAGCACCGGGGTGTCTCGGTTGGCTACGGCCTGAACCGTTAGGTTGCCTAGACCGGCTCGCCCGAAGACAGCTTCGGTCACAACGGCCCCACCCACAAGCTCACCGAAGAGCACACCGGCAAGCGTGATAGCTGGTAGTAAGGCATTGCGCAGAACATTGCGCCAAAAAATCCAGTTTTCTGTGGCTCCGCGGGCGGTTACTACCGTGATGAAAGGCTGGGTGTACACCTCATCGATACTGCGTATCAGCACCTGAGCCAGAGGGGCAGAAATCGGGACGGCTAGGGTCAACACAGGCAAGATGAGGTCTTGTAAATCTGTTGCCCCGTAGACCGGCACCCACCCTAACTGGAATGAAATGAATTGAATGAGAAGAATACCGATGAGGAAGCTAGGTATGGAGCTCATCGCTGGAGGAAGGGCACGGACGGCGCGGTTGAGCCAGGCCATCTGGGGCTGAGTGGCTAGGTAGGTGATAGCAAAAGCTAGGAGCAAAGCTGCCCCAAAGGCCAGCGTTGCCAGGGTGAGGGTGCTCGGTAGTGCTGCCTTCATAAGGTCAGTAATGGCTGTACCTGAGTTGACGGAGTAGCCAAAGTTACCCGTCAGGAAGTTCCCCAGAGTTGTGAAATATTGGAGGATAATCGGCCGGTCTGCCCCGTAGGAGGCTCTGATTTCGCTGATTTCAGCTTCAGATAAACCTAGTTCGGGGTTGGCGTAACGGGTGGTGATGGCGTCCCCCGGCAGGGCGGTTAAAAGGACGAAAGCTAAGGTGAAGGCTGCAAGCAGGACGAGGGCAGCCTGGCCTGTGCGCTGGATTAGGTAACGAGTTCTCATGGAGGGCCTTAGGCGGTGAAGGTTACGGCGTAGAAGCTGGGGCGGCCAATAGGGTCGGTGGTAAACCCCTGTACGAAGGGTTGTAGCCCAAAGACCTGAGGCTCTTCAAAGATGGGGATGGAGTAGGCTTTTTCAATCAGGATTTCCTGAATGCGGGCAGAAGCAGCCGCACGTTCTTCGGTTGTGGGTGCTTGGGCGACCTGGAAGGTGAGCTCTTCAAGCTCTGGGTCCCCTAGCTGGCCGGTCTTGGGGTCAAGGTTGAGCAAGGAGTTGCGGTTTTCACTGCAGTACTGGCTTTTGATGACGTCGTAGTCGGCTCGTCCAACCATGGAGGAATTGATGTGGATCAGGTTGGGGTCTTTCGTTGCTGCCCCTTGTGCTGAACGGTCACCAGGGAAAATGCTGATGTGGATTCCGATGCGTTTGAGTTGGGCCTGTATGACGGTAGATTGCTCACGGTTACGCGGCTGAACGGCGCTCCAGTTAACTGTGAGTTCTAGTCTTTGGCCGTCCTTACTTCTGATACCGTCTGCCCCTGGGACCCAGCCTGCCTCATCAAGTAAGGCGGCTGCCTGGGTAGGGTCGTAGGGGTAGGCTCCCTCATGGTTGACGTACCCGAAGGCTCCGCGGGCTAGGGGCCCGGTGGCCAGGGTGTAGCGCGGGGAGAAAAGGGTGGTAAGAATTTGCTGCCGGTCAATACCCAGGGCGATAGCTTTACGTACCCGGATGTCGGTCAGTAGGGGGTGCTGGAAGCGTAGGTCCCAGCAGTTGTTGACTCCGTTGGTGGCAGCGGCGACTATTTTTAGGCCTTTGTTAATGATGTGATCTTCAACAGGGGCCTCAATCTGGCGGGCTATCTGTGCCTGTTGAGCGATGAGGGCCCCTACCCGCACGCTGTCTTCACTTGCTAGTGCGATGGTGATGGTGTTGAGCCAGGGTCGGCCTTGGTGGGTGAGGTGGGGTGGGGCCCAGTTGTAGTCTTCTCGGGCGGTGAGGGTGAGTTCTGTTCCAAGTTTTTCGGAGGTGATGGTGAAGGGACCAGAGGCGATGATGTTAGGGGCGTTGCCGGGCCCAAACCCTGTGTTATCCAGCTCTAGGGTTGCGTTAGAGAGGATTGCTGCGTTCATGGAGCTGGTTGCTTGGGGGAAGCCTAGGGCTGGTTTTTCAAAGGAGAACCGTACCGTGTAGTCGTCGAGAACTTCACTGCCCAGGTAGCCGGTGATTTGTTCGGAGGCGGTGAGCTTGCGGGAGGTGTCCCCTTGCCCGTAGAGGTCAAAGTTTTTTGCTACGTTGTGGGCATCGACGGGGGTTCCGTCTGAGTGTGTGGCGCCTTGACGCAGGGTGAAAGTGAATTGGGTTGCGTCTTGGCTGATGTCAGGTAGGGAGGTTGCCAGCCAGGGGTGTAGTTCTCTGGTGGTGGGGTCTTGGTAGAGCAGGCGGTCTGCAATGTTGTTCATAATGCCGCTGTTGGGGTAGAAGCCCACCGATGGCGGGTAGAGGGTGGTCCAGGTGGATGAATCCAGGTAGGTGAGGTGTCGGCTCTGGGTAAGGTTTGAGGTGCTTGGGGTGGTGCAGGCGGTCAGTAGCCCCACGCTCCCGGTGCTTAAAAGTGTTAGGTATTGACGCCTTGTCAGTGCCACAGGCTTATTCCTTTGGGTGTGAGTGATGATTGGGGTATGTGCTGGTGCGGGTTGCGAATTATTACACCAGGTGATTCTTGCTGCGTGTGCTGGTGATAGGTTTGAAAAAAGTAAAAGTCAGATTTTGTGTGCACAACACTATTTCAGTTCAAGCAGAAAGTTTCAAAGTGGCCGTAGCAAACGTAACAATTGTAGGGGTTGGCCCTCGCGGCATTTCCGTTCTGGAGCGTTTAGGGGCAGCTAGCCCTGAGCAACCTATAGTTCTGCATCTTGTCGATTCTTCTGAGCTTGGTTCCGGTGCTATTTGGGAGACCCAGCAGACACGTACCTTGTGCATGAACACCTTAGCTGGTGCGGTGACTTTGTTTACTGAGCCTGGTTCTTCGGTGGGCCTACCGGTTTTCCCTGGCCCTACCATGTTTGAGTGGATTCAGGCCATTCGGGGTGATGATGATGCTCCTGAGTACCAGATGTATCAGACCTACCCGGCTAATGCCCAGGCTGAGGTTTTCTCAGAGGGTTTAGCGGAGCTGATTTCTTCATTTGCTGATGAGATTGCGGTAACTCGCACGGAGTCTAACCCTTCTCGTGCCCTCTATGGGGCTTACCTGCGGTGGTGCTTTGAGGTTGCTTTACACCGCCTACCCCAGAATGTGACTGTTGAGAAGCATCAGGCTCGGGCTGTGTCTCTGACGGAGATTGAGGCTGATGGTCTCAAGCTAGATAAAATCACCCTTTCTGATGGTTCAACCATTTTCTCTCACGCAACGGTTTTGGCTCTTGGCTGGGTGACTCCTTCTGATACGTCCCACGAGGCGCTGTTGGCCCAGTCGTCCTTGCCTTGGGTGCGTCCGGCTAACCCTGTTGAGCAGGATCTTTCGGCTATTCCTAGCGCTCAGAGCCAGAAGCTTACCTTGGTGCGCGGTTTAGGTATGGGCTTTTTTGATGTGATGGCCCTGGTGACCATAGGACGCGGCGGCTCCTTTATCGAGGACGCTTCAGCTCGCTCTGGCTTGCGATATGAGCCTAGCGGCCAGGAGCCCTTGATGGTGATTGGCTCAGGCCGAGGCTACCCCTTTTTGCCCAAGAGTGAGTACGGTGATTTGCCGCCGGTTGCCCCGACTCCTGCCTTTGACCGTGTCTTTGATGAGCTGTCACAGCACTCTGAGCCGATTTCTTTCCAGGATCAGGTCTACCCGGCTATCCTTGCTGATGCTCAGGCTGAGGACCCAACCTTTGATGTTGACTACTGGTTTAACCCGCTCGCCAATTTCTCTGGTGACATCAGCGAATTGACGGATTATCTGGGCCAGCGGCTCACTGAGGATATCCAGCAGGCCAAGCTTGCTCAGGCTAGCCCTTTGAAGAATGCCCTGTGGGTCATTTCCTCAGTTCGTAAGCGCGTATCGATTCTAGGTGCTGGTGGGCGTTACACCGACACCGCTGACGTCTCACAGTTTATGAGAATGGGGCAGATGGTCGGATCAGGCCCTCCCCTCTTTAGGTCCCGCCAGCTCCTAGCTCTCCTTGATGCGGGTCTGATCCGTTTCATTGGTGCAGCCCCGAGCGTAGAGGCAACCGATGCGGGCTGGAAGATGGTCAGCCCCACTACCGGTGAGCCTGTTGTAGGTGAGGTTCTGGTGGATGCCTGGATGCATAACCCCAATACCTTTAGCACCCTGGACCCCTTGTTAGTTTCTCTGCGTGAGCGTATGCGCCCCTTTGCTGGTACTGGTTCCCCTGAAACTGATCCTGTGAGCCGGGCCCTGGTACACCCTGATGGTAGCCAGGATCCACGCCTGCTCTTGATTGGTATCCCCACTGCTGGGCAGCACCCTGACACCACCATTTCTCCCATGCCGGGCACCGACCCGCTCTTTTTGCAGGAGACCGATAAGGCCGCTCAGAGCCTGCTCAAGATGGTCGCTAGCGTCTAGAATGGAAAAAGTACCCACACTTTTGACCACAAGGTTGACCTTTTCATGGCTATAGCACCCTCTCGTTTCGCCCCGGCTTGCGCTCTACTTGCTACCAGCGTCCTGATACTTACAGGTTGCGGTAAGGAGAGTTCCAGCACCTCTGCGAGCGCTGAAGCTAGCATCTCTACACCTAGTGCCGCTGCCACCCCATCGCCTAGCGATAGCCCTACCATCGAAGCGACGGCTGAGACGAGCAGTGCTGAGCCTGCCCCGGTTGAAAGAGCTGAGGAACCGGCACCGGCTACTAGTGTGCTCACGCCCCCGGTCAATGATGGTTTCACTATTGACCCAGCTTCTTTGGCTACCGCTGATTTAGTGACCGGGGCCCCGGTCGCTGATGTGAACGCCTATAGTTTTGCTGCGGCCGATCAGCCCTCTGTGGTCTTTCAGACCCCAGATTCTCAGGTTGCCTGTCTCATGCAGCCTTACGGTGTGTTTTGTATGACCGATGACTCTAAGAACTGGGTGTTGCAGTCGGTGTCTATGGGCCCTGATGATACGGAGCCTCGTACGGTACAGGCTCGTGGGCGGGCTGCTACGCATGATTGGTTTAAGACCAATACGGTGTTGCCTGAAGGGCAGTCTATTAGCTGGATGGGTATGACCTGTACGGCTACCGGGCCGGCGAGTGTGCAGTGTCATGATGGTGCCCACGGTTTTAATCTTTCTGATCTTCCTGACCGTTAAAGCCTGAGAAGAGTAAGGGCCCCCGTCATTATGTCGGGGGCCCTTTTCTTGTGTGCCTGGTTGTCTAGCCCTAAGGTGCTGGGGGTAGAGAATCTTCTAGTGTTGGCAGCCTGGGCACCAGTAGAGTTTTCTGCCGGAGAGCTCTTCCATGGCGATGGTAGAGCCGCAGCGGGTGCAGGTTTGGCCCTGGCGGTGGTAGACGTAGTTGGCGTGCTCAGGCCAGGCCTCAGTTTCTGGGATGCCTGGGCGGTCTTCTGGCTCGGTCGTGATAATTCGGCCTAGGCGCACACCGATTTCAAGCAGGTGCTTGTTATCGGCCCAGAGAGCTTCAAGCTGTTGGGCGCTACATTCTTTGCCCGGTGTGAAGGGGTCAATCTGGGTGCGGTAGAGGGATTCTGCGCGGAAGATGTTCCCGACTCCCGAGATGGCCTTTTGGTCCATGAGGACTACACCGATGGGGCGGCTTGTTTTTGCTGCTGCGGTGTAGAAGGCTTTCGGGTCTGCGTCTGGGTTTAGTGGGTCAGGGCCCAGTTTAGCTCGTGTGGCTGCTAGGTCTTCAGGAGTAAGTGTGCGGCAAATGGTAGGGCCTACCAGGTCGGCCCAGCCGTGGTCTGAGACCAGGCGGACGCGGGTGGTCGGCCGAGGCTCAGGAGGGGTAGCTGAATGCTCGGTGTGGTGGTCTTCTTTCTCGCCAATCTTACGGGGTGCCCCGATGGATGAGGCCCCGGTAAAGTGCTTGTCCCCGCCGAAGGTGAAGGCCCCGTAGATTCCTAGGTGTACGTTGAGGTACAGGTCGTTGGAGAACCTGGCAAAGAGGTGTTTGCCGTGGGCAAAGGCAGAGTCGAAGACTTGGCCATCGAGTAGGGCGGCGCCGTCAGAGAATCTTCCTTGGGGGCTGGTGACCGTCAGTTGCTCACCGGCAAAAACGTCGGTGAGCTGACGGGCCAGGCGGTGGATGGAGTGCCCTTCTGGCATTAGCTCTCGTAGCTGTCGATCTGTTTGCCGGCGATTTTTCCGGTCTGCTCGTATTCAGCCATCTGGCCGATGCGGCGGGTGTGGCGTTCTTCGCCGGTCCATTCGGTGGTGAGGAAGGTTTTGATAATCTCTAGGGCTTCTTCCTTGGTGTGTTGGCGTCCGCCGACTGCAACGACCTGGGCGTTGTTGTGTTCGCGGGCTAGGGCGGCGGTGTCGTGGTTCCAGGCTAGGGCGGCGCGGATTCCTTCAACCTTGTTAGCAGCCATCTGTTCGCCGTTACCTGAGCCGCCTAGGACGATGCCTAGAGAATCTAGGCCAGCTGCTCGGTCTGCGCGCACGGCCAGGGCGGCGTTGATGCAGAAGCTGGGGTAGTCATCGAGGGCGTCGTATTCTGCCGGGCCGTGGTCGACCATTTCGTAGCCGGCTTCGGTGAGGGCTTCGATGAGGTAGTGGCTAAGTTCTAGGCCTGCGTGGTCGGTTGCGATGTGTACGCGCACGGTGTCTCCTTTGGTTGTGGTGGGTGGGGCTGGTGGACCGCACTGTAATTTAGTTATGTGAATCACTGGTGTGCACTTAGAATGGGGAATATATGTGCTGTGTATTGCCCTATATACGATTGTAGGTCACCTACAGTTGCCCTGCGGCTTGTTGACTGTGTTATTTGCACGGTGCAGGCCTCTGTTCAGATGTGATTGATGAAGGATTCCTGATGCCTGGAATGAATTTGACCCGTGCCGAAGCTGAGAAGAGAGCGTCTGTGATTCAGCGTGTGCATTCCTACACTGTTGAGCTTGACCTAACACGCGGTGAGCGTGTCTTTGGCTCTCGGACGGTAGTACGGTTTGATGCGATCCCCGGCAGTGAAACCTTTATCGATGCTATTACTGATACGGTGCACAGTATTGTGCTCAATGGTGAGCCTGTGCCGACGTCCGCCGCTGACGGGGCGCGTATAGCTTTGCCTTCCCTCGCTGAGCACAATGAGCTGGTCATTGAGGCAGATATGCTCTACACCAATACGGGTGAGGGGCTGCACCGCTTTGTGGACCCGGTAGATGGTGAGGTGTATCTTTACTCGCAGTTTGAGGTGCCTGATTCTCGCCGGGTCTACCCGGTCTTTGAGCAGCCTGATCTGAAGGCTGAGTTCCAGTTCCTGGTGACGGCCCCGGCCCACTGGGTTGTGGTGTCTAATCAACCAGAGACCTCGGTTGAGGAGGTTCCCGGTGGTAAAAAGTGGACCTTTGCCCCTACCCCACGGATGTCCTCCTACATTACTGCTATCATTGCCGGGCCCTATGCTAGTGTGCACTCGTCTTTGACCAATAGTGAGGGGCGTGAGGTGAAGCTGGGTTGCTACGCCCGCCAGTCTTTGATGGGGCACCTGGATGCTGATGAAATCTTCCACATTACCCGCCAGGGTTTTGAGTTCTTTGAAGAGCAGTTTTCAACCCCCTACCCCTTTGAGAAGTATGACCAGCTCTTTGTGCCCGAGTTTAACGCCGGAGCTATGGAGAACGCTGGTGCAGTGACCTTTTTGGAGAACTATATTTTCCGTTCTAAGGTAACTGAGGCCATGGTGGAGCGTCGTGCTATTACCATCTTGCACGAGCTTGCCCACATGTGGTTTGGTGACCTGGTCACCATGAAGTGGTGGAACGATCTATGGTTGAATGAGTCTTTTGCTGAGTTCATGTCAACCTTGGCTGCTGCTGAGAACACCCGCTTTGCCCCTGAAGCCTGGGCTACCTTTTCGGCCTCAGAAAAGACCTGGGCCTACAATCAGGATCAGCTCTCTTCCACCCACCCCATTGTTGCCCCGATTAGTGACTTGCAGGATGTTCAGGTCAATTTCGATGGCATTACCTATGCCAAGGGCGCCTCTGTGCTACGCCAGCTAGTGGCCTGGGTGGGGCAGGATAACTTCATGGCCGCCCTCACAGTCTATTTTGAGAAGCACGCCTACGGTAACACTGTGCTCGATGACCTCTTAGATGAGCTGGAGGCAACCAGCGGACGCGATGTGCGCACCTGGTCCCAGCTCTGGCTAGAGACTGCCGGGGTCAATACCCTCACCACCGAGGTGGAAGAAGCAGAAGATGGCACCATTTCCCGCCTGGCCCTGCGCCAAAGCTACGCTGAGGGCTTTGAAACCCTGCGCCCCCACCGCCTGGTCATTGGTTTCTATAACCTGGACGGTGAAGTGCTCACCCGCACTGAGCGCCTAGAAATAGATGTGGAAGGCCAGGTAACTGAGGTGCCCATGGCCGTAGGAGCCCAGCGCCCCGATTTGATTCTGGTCAACGATGAGGATCTAGCCTACGCCAAGATTCGCCTGGATGAGCGCTCCCGCGCCACCGCCATAGCCCACCTGGGCGCTATTGATTCGTCTCTTGCCCGCGGTGTGGTCTGGGGTTCTCTCTGGGATACTGTCCGAGACGCCCAGATGCCCGCCCATCAGTTTGTTGAACTGGTACTGGGTAATATCGGGGCAGAAACGAATTCTACGGCCGTCCGTACCCAACTGCTGAATCTTGAGACCACCCTGCGCGCTTACTTGAACCCCGCCCACGCTGATGCTCTTCGGGCTGAGGCAGCTGACCGTATCTGGCAGCTAGCCCAGGGGGCAGAAGCTGGCTCAGACAACCAGTTCCAGCTGGTGGGCACCTTCGCCCGGCTAGCTCACACTTCCAGCCAACTTGATAGGGTGGCGGCCCTGCTCGATGGCACCACCACTCTCGATGGCCTGGATATTGATACCGACCTACGCTGGAACCTGCTGGTATCCCTGGCAGCAGGCGGGCGCGTGACCGCCACCGAGATTGATGCCGCCTTAGCAGAAGATAACACCTCGAACGGCCAGCAGGCAGCAGCCACCGCTAAGGCCGCTATCCCCACGGCTAAGGCCAAGGCAGAAACCTGGCGCGCAGTAGTTGAAACAGGCGAACTGTCTAACATTGTGCAGCGCTCAGCTATTCTCGGCTTCTACCGGGGCGCCCCTGAAGTCTCAGAACCCTACATTGACCGCTACTTTGAGGCTATTGAAGGAGTCTGGCGCGAACGCTCCCACGAGATTTCAAGCCAGATTATCGGCGGGCTCTTCCCCCGCTTCTACACCCAAGAAGTTCTCGACAAAGTCGAAACCTACCTCGCCTCCCTACCTGAGGACGCAGCCGCTCTCAAGCGTCAGGTAGCAGAAGGACGCGACGCCCTAGCTCGTGCGCTGAAAGTACAGGCTGCAGACCGAACGGTCGATGAGCGTTCTTTCTACTACCAGGTCGGTGGCCGACCGGTTTTTGAAAAGCTCTGCCGAGAGTTCTACGCCCGTGTAGAAGCTGACCCAGAGTTTCGGGCCATGTACCCCGATGAGGATTTGGGCCCAGCAGAGCGCCGCCTTCTCATGTTTCTTGAGCAGTACTGGGGCGGGCCCAAGACCTACCAGATAGAGCGTGGCCACCCGCGCCTGCGTATGCGCCACAACCCTTTCTATGTGGGCCCCAAGGAGCGTGATATGTGGTTGAGATACATGCGTGAGGCCATGGACACCCTGAAGCTTTCTCCCCTGCACGATGCTGAAATGTGGGCCTACTTTGACCGGGCGGCTCACGCCATGCAAAACCGCGCCCAGTAAAGGTTATGAGGCTACTAAGGTTATGAGGCTACTGTGGGAGCTGCCGAATACACCAGCACATGCCCGGCCCGCGCTGAGATGCGCGCCCAGCGTCCGCTAGAAAAAACAGGCATCGGCTCAGTAGCCCTTGGCGGCAAGAAACCCAGCACCTCCAAGGCAAAAGCTGCCCCAGTCGGTAGATTCACAGGAGTATCAGCTGCTTCTAAAGGGGAAGACCAGATACGTGAGCGGACGGTTGCCACCACCGCATGCCCCGGATTGGCGGGAAGCGCCCCGTCTACAGCGGATATTCCCTCCTGGGCAGCAGCGCGGGCATGGTCGGAGAGGTAAAACCCTTTCTTCTCCCACCCACTACGCGGAACGGTTCGCCCAACCCAAGGAGCGGTGACGGTCACCGGGGGCAGGGCCAGGGCAAGCCCTGCCTCTTCGATACGGGCTAGCCGGTCGAGAAGAGCTGCCGCCTCAACCGTAAGATCAACCTCGGCAGGCTGGGTCAACTTAATAGCCCGCAAACCGATAACCGTAGGGGTCACATCAAGCAACGTCTCTGGTGCAAGCAGGCACGCCGAGACCCCCAGTACTTGGCCGCTGGCCTCTAGCCGAACAGCAGCCTGCGGGTCCACAGAACGGGCCCGGGTAAGAAAGGTCGCCAGATCACGGGCCGTTGCGGCATCGGGCAGGTAAAGGTAGTCGGTGTAATCAGAGAGCTTCTGCTCGGTCATATCACGGGCTTTCAGACAAGAGAGGGCGGTCTATTCACACACCACCCTATCGCAGAAACTAGGCTGCACTTCCCATGGCATAAGAAAAATGGGGCTGCCTGTGAGAGAGTTTAACTATGAGTCATCAAACCCTAGAAAGTCTCTCCCCTACCCAAAAATTATTGGCCATGCTCGATCTCACTCCCGGCGGGGCGTCCGCCCACGAGCAGGTCTTTAGTGCCCTCACGCTCACCAAAGAATCTCCCCGCATCTTCGGCGGGCAGGTACTAGCCCAGGCCATTATGGCCGCAGCCCAGACCGTTGAAGATAAAAGGCTTCACTCCTTGCACGGCTATTTTCTGCGGCCCGGTGATGTGGAGACTGACCTCTCCTACGGGGCTGAGACCCTGAACGATGCCAGGTCATTTTCTACCCGCAGGGTACAGGCCTACCAGGGCGGGCAACCTATTTTCTCCTGCATTGCTTCCTTCCAGACCCCTGCCCAGGGGCCCGACCACAGCAGCCCCATGCCGCAGAATCTACCAGCCCCAGAAAGCCTACCCACCACAGCCAATCTGCTGGGGCACCTGCAGGTACCCATCGCCCAGAAGGTCTCCTACACTCGCCCCTTCGATGTTCGGCACGTCACCACCCCGCTGTATCTAAGCCCCGATGAAAACCCTCAACCGGTCAACATGGTCTGGTTTAAAACCTTTGAGGCTCTACCAGATAACCCTGCTCTGCATCAGGCTGCTCTCGCCTACGCCTCGGACTACACCCAGCTTGAACCGGTCCTACGCCAGCACGGCAAGGTGTGGTTAGAGCCCGGTATGAAGGTGGCCTCTCTTGATCACGCCCTATGGTTTCACCGCCCTGCCCGGGCCGATGAGTGGCTGCTTCTCGTGCAAGAATCGCCCAGCTCCCAGGAGGCCCGCGGGCTATCTGTGGGTAAGATTTTCAGCCAGGACGGTGTACATGTAGCCACCGTAGCCCAAGAAGCGATGATTCGTCTCCCCGAGTACCGCGACCAGTAACGAAAGAAAAGAAAAATCCCTCCTGCCTTTATCGGCAGGAGGGATTTTTCGTGGGCGCAGAGTTTGCTTGCGTTAGCTAACGACTTCACTCGGCTCAGAGCCTCACAGTCGGTTGGCTCTTATGCGATCGCGTACTCGCACCCGGTGAACTCACCTTATCGGGTGAGCTTACGGTGAACTACGCGGTGGGGCTTTGCAGCCTCAGGGCCCAAACGCTCAACCTTGTTCTTCTCGTAGGACTCGAAGTTACCCTCGAACCAGTACCACTTATCGGGCTGCTCGTCGGTGCCTTCCCAGGCCAGAATGTGGGTGGCTACTCTGTCGAGGAACCAACGGTCGTGAGAGACCACAACAGCACAGCCGGGGAATTCCAGCAGGGCGTTCTCCAAGGAAGTGAGGGTTTCAACATCCAGGTCGTTGGTCGGTTCGTCCAGCAGCAAGAGGTTACCGCCCTGTTTGAGGGTCAGCGCTAGGTTCAGACGGTTACGCTCACCACCGGAAAGCACACCTGCCTTCTTCTGCTGATCCGGGCCCTTAAAACCAAAAGCTGAGACGTAGGCGCGTGAGGGCATTTCTACCTGCCCTACCTGGATGTAGTCCAAGCCGTCTGAAACAACTTCCCACAGTGACTTTTCAGGGTCGATGTTGGCACGGTTCTGATCAACGTAGGAAATCTTGACGGTTTCACCGATTTTGAGGCTACCGCCATCAAGAGGCTCAAGGCCAACAATGGTCTTGAACAGGGTTGACTTACCTACACCGTTGGGGCCGATAACACCAACGATGCCGTTACGGGGCAGGGAGAAGGAGAGGCCGTTGATGAGGGAACGCCCATCAAAACCCTTCTGCAGGTTCTCTGCTTCAATAACGACGTTACCCAGGCGGGGCCCTGGGGGAATCTGGATTTCTTCAAAGTCCAGCTTACGGGTCTTCTCAGCCTCAGCTGCCATCTCCTCATAACGGGCCAGACGGGCCTTTGACTTAGCCTGACGCCCCTTAGTGTTAGAGCGGACCCACTCCAGCTCTTCTTCCAAGCGCTTAGCGAGCTTAGCGTCCTTCTTGCCCTGAACTTCAAGGCGAGCGCGCTTCTTATCCAAGTAAGTAGAGTAGTTACCCTCGTAGGGGTAGAGGTTACCGCGATCTACTTCAGCAATCCATTCTGCAACGTGGTCAAGGAAGTAGCGGTCGTGGGTAATGGCAATGACGGCACCCTCATAGGACTGTAGGTGCTGTTCTAGCCAAAGGACGGATTCTGCGTCCAGGTGGTTGGTAGGCTCATCGAGCAGCAGCAGGTCGGGCTTCTGCAGTAGGAGCTTACATAGTGCTACGCGGCGGCGTTCACCACCGGAGAGGTGGGTGACGGGTGAGTCCCCGGGAGGGCAGCGCAAAGCGTCCATAGCCTGCTCTAGCTGGGAGTCGATGTCCCAGGCGTTAGCGGCGTCAATGGCTTCTTGCAGTTTGCCCATTTCTTCCATGAGCGCATCGAAGTCAGCGTCCGGGTTGGCCATCTCTTCTGAGATTTCGTTGTAGCGAACAATCTTTTCGTAGATTTCGCCGACGCCTTCTTGGACGTTGCCCAGCACGGTCTTCTCTTCATTTAGAGGGGGCTCCTGCATGAGGATGCCTACGGTGTAACCCTCTGATAGTCGTGCTTCACCGTTGGAGGGGGTATCAAGACCCGCCATGATTTTTAGGATGGTTGATTTACCGGCACCGTTGGGGCCGACCATACCGATTTTTGCACCGGGGAAGAACGACATGGATACGTCGTTAAGGATGACTTTGTCGCCCACAGTTTTGCGGGCTTTAGTCATGGTGTAGATAAATTCTGCCATGCGTTTAAGCCTACCGGTTGATGTCAAGCTCTTGGGGGGTTAGGGCAGGGCATCTCTAAGAATCTTAGTGTGAGTTTGCCCTGCCCCCAGTTTTTCTTATGCCCTTCAGTGGGTAAGGGCTACAGCAGCTTCATCTAATTCAGCATCGGCGGTCAGACCTGAATCAGTCTCTTGTGCCCCCGCTCCTGATGAGTGGTTCTCTAGGGGTGTTTTATCGGCCGGTGGTAGAGAATCATAGCCCTGGTGTACCGCCGGCTCCCCTGATACTTGTTCGTTGAGCGTGCGGTCAGTCTCATCAACATCTGGTTTGCGATCTGTCACGCGGGCAAAATTTGCTAGCCCATAGGTGAGGTCGTGGCCGATACTGGTGGCATCTACTTCGATGCTGGTGCCCGGTGAACCATCTGACCTTTCAAACTGTTTGACGCGGAGCCGGCCGGTAACTAGCACAGGCTGGCCTACTTTCAGGCTTCTGGCGCTGTTGTAAGCCAGGGCTCTGAAAGAGTTGACGGTGTACCAGTTGGTTGAGCCTTCTTTCCAGGTGCCGCTGGCAGCATCAAACCAGCGGGGCGTGGAGGCGATGCGGAAGTTGGTGACCGGGGTATTGCCCTTGGGTAAGAATTTTTGGGTGGGTGCGGTTGCGATGAAGCCTCGGATGGTGACGGTATCGGTCATGGCTCCTCCTTGAGGTATGGGTCAATCAGGTATCTCAAGGGTTACACCGGTAAGTGTGGTGGAGCCAGAAGAATCCTTGCTGTGGATAACTTTTTCCGTGAGATGGTGCGCTAGCGCACCCAAAATTGGTGAAGTTATGACGCGCCCCACCGCTTATATAACGGTTTTTGTTCACACCTCTAGCAGGCAACATCTCTTAGTCGCCCATGCGGCAAGCTACAGCAGATCAGGTGCCAGGGGTTTCTAGCCCGCATGGTCAAAATAGGCTTGCACAGCCTGACTGGCCACCTCATAACCTACCTGCTGGTCAGCAAAGCCTTTACCCAACAGAGCAATTGAATAGGTTGAGCTTTCAGTTCTGACCACACCCACTGAGTTAATATGCCAGGCCCCGGTATCTTCTTGTATCCAACCATTTTTGACGGACACATCAGTAACAGGCTCCCCCGCTACAAGCTGACCGTGTTGGGAGCCCACACCCCAGGCTTGTGACCAGTCCAAGGGCACCATCTTTTCGAGCAGGAATTGCGCGTCAGCGGCGTTAACCCACTCAACAGTATCCACAATGGCCCGCATGATACACACCTGGTCTTCAGCCCAGGTTTGGTTATCGCCCCAGTTCCCTGCTGTTCGGGTTTCTGTTAGGCCCAGAAGTTCATAGGTTTTATTGAGGGATTCTGCGCTCGCGGTAGATTCTCCTTTATTCGACCCGAATCTGCTGTAAATCTCGATGGTTGCATTGTTATCGGAGTAGGTGATGGAGGCCTCGATGAGAGCTTTCTCTTCGTCGGTCAGTAGGCGCTTTTCAAAGGCTGCGAGTCTGAGCAAGGTGAGGGAGATAGGAACCTTAACGATAGAGGCCTCATAGGTCCATTGGTCGCCTCGGTGCAGAAAGAGGTTATCTGCGCTGTGGTTATAGACCGCCAAGCTGAGGGTGATACCGTGTTCTGCTTCTAGCTGGCTCAGTACTTGGTTGATGTCTACATCCTGGGCTTCATTGGTATGTTTCCCGCCGTTTGCTGTGGGTTGGATGCGCTCTTGGGCAGGGCCGCAGGCTACGAGTAGGGAGCTGAGGGCTAGGGTGAGCCCGGTTCCTGCAAGCATTGTTCGGCGAGATAGGGAGGGCGCGGACGCTGGTGCGCCGCTGAGCGTTTCAGGCAGGTGAGCTGTAGACATGCACTCTAGTTTATTCCCAATGTGTCCAGTTTTCCTCTGTCTATGCTGAGCTGTGCGACTACCCCGTGGAGCTCACTTCGAGAGGAAGTGTTCATCAGCCGGGGGTGATTGTTAGATAACTTACCTCATTTTTTACTTGATCATAAAAATATCCCTCACTTGTTGTACCAAGTGAGGGATATATTGTGCGCCCCAGGAGGGAGTCGAACCCCCGACCAAGAGATTAGAAGGCTCCTGCTCTATCCACTGAGCTACTGAGGCTAGCGCTGTTCAATATTAGCCTGTAGCCGGGCAAAAGTCACTTTTACCGGTATTGGCCGAGGCCAACGTCCGCCCGGGGGCGTTTTAGATGGTGACCTCGTAGAGGGCTGAACGCTGGCCGCGGCGAAGGACACGGCGGGTTGCTGGGTCGAAGAAGACTAGCCAGAAGGCGTAGGCTACGCTGAGCACTGCTGCGATGAGGCGGCCGATATTCTGGTCGAAGTTTTCGAGGTAGGGCGAGACGGCGAGCTGGTCTGATACCCCGTACATGACGAAGAAGAGGGTGGTGAGGAAGTAGAAATCTAGCTGCCAGTCGGTGCGCACACCGGCTACTACCAGGAGGGGGATGAACCAGAGTAAGTACCAGGACTGGAGCATAGGTGAGAAGATGACGACCATGGCTAGGGCTAGGCCGGTGCGGCGGATGAGGTTTTCGTCTTTTCCGATGAACATCACCACCACAGCTAGCACCATACCGATGAGTTTCCCTAGGGAGAAGAAGGTGTCGCGTACCGAGTTCGCTAGGGCGTTATCGCCGGTAATGGATACTAGGATTTGGTTGATTTGTAGCCCGAGGAAGCCGATGGGGGTGAACCAGATGTATTGGCCCCCGGTGGTGGCTAGGGCGCCGATCCACCCGAAGCCTAGGTCGGTGATACTCCCGAGTACCCATAGCTCTGCCATGGAGATAGCTAGAGTCATGGCCCAGAAGGTAAAGCGGCGGTGCCAGCTTGCTCCCCTACCGGCCCAGAAGAGCCCAATGAAGGGGAGGGTTACCAGGGCGATAGGCTTAATTGCCACAGCAGCGGTAACTAGGGTAATCCCCAAAAGCCCGCCTACTGTATCTCGGCGAGCTGCCGCATGGTAGACCCCGGCTAGCACTAGCCCTGTCATGAGGGCGTCATTGTGAGAGGAGGTGATGAAGGCGGCGATAAAGAGGGGGTTAGCTAGGACCAGCCAGTTAGCGCGGACGCCGTTGATGCCGTGGAGTTTTGCCAGCTTGGGCACGTAGATGGCGATGAGGCCCACGCCGATGAGGGCAACGATCCTAAAGAGGTAGAGGGCAGTGTCTACAGAGTCACCGGCGAGTTGGGCGACCCATTGTTCAATCAGCAAGAAGATGGGCCCATAGGGTGGGGCAGATTCTGCCCACATCTGATCAGCACCGTATTGGAAGAAGTTGTTGACTGAAGATACCCCGTATTCGTAGGGGTTGAGCCCTGATGCCATGACGCGCCCCTGTGCGAAGTAGGAGAAGACGTCACGGCTGTAGAGGGGTAGGGCAAAGAGTTGTGGGAGCATCCAGCAGATGGTTGCTGCGGTTGCCCAGCGGCGTGCCCGCCGATCCCAGACGAGTAGTTTTTGTACCATGCGCAGCCATTCGCGGCAGAGCATCATGGACCCTACCACGAGCAGGGCGATGCAGGTGATGAGCCCGGGAGTGGTGTAGCGTAGCGGGATAATCCAGTCCACTCGGCGGAATGGGGAAGTATCTGCTAGCCATCCCACGCCAAAGGATGCGAACATCACCAGCAGGGAGCCGATGATTCCGAAGATGAGGGTACGCAGGGGGCTACCCGAGACATAGTAGGCTGTTTTGGGGTTATATCGATGCACTGGGATGCTATCGGTGTGGATGTGCGCTGTTCTGGGGCTCATGGTCCTCCTGGCCGGGCGGAAGAGTACACCTGATTTTACCCGGCCGTTTCCCCCTGTTAGACACCGGCAGGGCTCTGCTGACTAAAAATCTGCTGTGGGTTAGAGCTAAGAGGGGGTAGATTGGTGCTGTGTCTATTTCTAATGAACGTATCGTATGGATTGATTGTGAGATGACGGGCCTTTCCCTTGAGCGGGATGCCCTGATTGAGGTTGCTGCCCTGGTTACTGACGGGGATCTCAATATTTTGGGTGATGGTGTGGATGTCGTCATTAAGCCTGAGCCTGAGGCTCTTGAGCAGATGGATGATTTTGTGCGTAATATGCACACGGTCTCTGGCCTGTTAGATGATTTGGATCAGGGTATCACTATGGCTGAGGCTCAGCAGCTTGTGCTTGATTATGTGAAGCAGTGGGTCCCTGAGCCGCGTAAGGCTGTGCTGGGTGGTAACTCGGTGGGCACTGATAAGACTTTTTTGGTGCGTGATATGCCGGAGTTGGTTGATTATCTGCACTACCGGGTGATTGATGTTTCTACAATCAAGGAGCTTTCCCGCCGCTGGTTTGAGAAGGCTACCTATAATGCCCCGGCTAAGACTGGTAATCACCGGGCTTTGGGTGATATTCAGGATTCTATTGACGAGTTGCGTTATTACCGTGGCACGGTTTTTGTTCCTTCTCCTGGCCCTGATAGTGCCACTGCGCAGAAGGTTGCCCAGGAGGTTGCGGCGACCCGTCAGCAGATTAGCCCAGCTTAGTGGGTGTAGGTGGGCGGACGGTGTCAGCAGCTTGCCAGCGTCCGCCTGATTCTCTTACCTGCGGGGCTCGTGAGCGTACTCACCCTCGTATCTGCCTTTTTGATTTGCGGGGAATAAAAACTGGGTGTAAGCTAGTATCCGTTGCCAAAACAAGCCGGTCGCTGAGTCGGTAGTTTTTGTGAACATGGTGGTCGTAGCTCAGTTGGCAGAGCGCCTGGTTGTGGTCCAGGAGGTCGCGGGTTCAACCCCCGTCGATCACCCCATGTAAAAGGGCTGCTACGATTTTTATCGTAGCAGCCCTTTTTGTTTTTCTTGAAAGGTTTTCTCATGACTGTTTTGCCTATCGTTATCCACGGTAACCCGGTGTTGCACCGCCCGGCCGCTCCGGTGACCTCTTTCGATGATGAGTTGCGCAAGCTTATTGACGATATGTATGAGACTCAGGATGTCTCTAACGGTGTGGGCTTGGCTGCCCCCCAGGTGGGTGTGGGCCTGCGCCTTTTTACCTATACATTTGAAAATGAGGACGGCGTTCCCCCGGTTGGTGTGGTGGTGAACCCGGTTTTGACCTTGGGCAAAATTTCAACGGCTGACCCTGACCCTTACGATGAGGTTGAGGGTTGCCTGTCTTTCCCTGGTTATTCTTTCCCCCTCAAGCGTGCCGAGTGGGTGACCGTTAACGGGTTCGATGGTGAGGGTAACCCTTTGAAGTTTGAGGCAACTGGCTGGTTTGCCCGTGTGATGCAGCATGAGACTGACCACCTTGATGGCAAGCTCTATGTGAACCGTTTGAACGCTAAGTACAGCAAGAAGTACAAGAAGGTTGTGAAGGCTGAGGGCTGGACTACTGAGGGTAATACCTGGACTCCGGGTGTGGACCCTGACCCTTTCGGCCACTAGAGCATAAAGAACGGGACGCCCGATAAGCCGGGTTCTGTACCTGCCCTGAGGCAGGTGGCAATCATCCATCTAGACCCGTCGTTGCCAGCGGGTTCAAGCAGCCTACCCGGGCGCTTCACCGCACTGGTTACTGGCGCGCCCTGTTTGGCCTTGCTCCGGGTGGGGTTTACCGAGCTACCGCAGTCACCTGCGGTACTGGTGAGCTTTTACCTCACCTTTTCACCCTTACCCCCTTGGTGGGGCGGTTTATTTTCTGTGGCACTGGCCTGCAGGTTACCCTGAGTCGACGTTATCGACCACCCTGTGCTGTGGAGCCCGGACTTTCCTCGAAGCTGTTTCTGCCTCGCGATTGCCTGGGCGTCCCGTTCTGGGGTTCTACTTTACTACACTGGTGGGTATGTTGATTTTGTTTCCGCCGTCTGAGGGTAAGACTCCTGCCACATCTGGTCCGGGGGTTGAGTTGGGTGAGCTGGTGGCTCCTGCGCTAACGGAGGCTCGTGAGGCTGTGGCAGATGAGTTGGTGCGGGTCAGTGGTTTACCTGATGCGGCTAAGCTTTTGAAGGTGGGCCCGTCTTTGGTGGTTGAGGTTGAGCGAAATACCCGCTTGTGGGAGGAGCCTGCGGCGGCAGCGTCTGAGATATATTCGGGGGTTTTGTTTGAGGCTTTTGGGTATAGTTCTTTGGGGGCGCAGGCGTGTGAGCGGGCGGATAGGGCGGTGCTGGTTTTCTCTGCTGTGTGGGGTCTTGTGAGGCTGACCGATCGTATTCCGGCTTATCGTTTGTCGATGGGTACTCGTTTGGGTGAGATTGGTGATCTAGCGAAGTTTTGGCGGGGTGAGCTGGGCAGGCCGCTGGCTGAGTTGACCGGGGATCAGCTGGTGGTTGATGGGCGTTCTGCTGCCTATGCGAAGGCGTGGGCTCCTGCCCCGCAACGTCATGTTTTGGTGAGGGTTGAGAGGGTTGCTGCTGATGGTAGCCGCAAGGTTGTCTCTCATATGGCTAAGCATTATCGGGGCTTGCTGGGCCGCTACTTGGTGGAGCAGGGTTTGACTGATATTGAGGACGCCGGTGAGCTGGCTGAAGTCTTGCAGGAGGGGTTTGAGGTGGAGCTGCTCTCCCCCACCGAGAAGAAGCCAGGTGTTATGACTCTTCTGGTGAGGGACTAGTTCTTTAGCGGGTTGAGGCGGAGCCTGATACGTCCCCGGTGGAAACGGTGAAATCCCAGGGGTCGGTGTTGAGGGTTGAGACGTAGGTGTCGATAGTGAAGCCTCGCTCCTCCAGTTTTTCGGTGAGGTGGCGGGCTACCCCGTCCATCCAGAGCCATTCACTGGCGAAGTGGGAGCAGTCGATAAGGGCTGGGGTGCCGCCACTGATGAGGGCTTGTTCGCGAGCTTCTGAGGCTGGGTGGTGGCGTAGATCAGCGGTGATGTAAACATCTGCTTTTGCGGTGCGCACCTGGTCAAAGAGGGAGTCCCCAGCACCGGTGCAGAGGGCTATTTTTTGCACCTTTTGATTAGGACGCCCTGCAATGCGTAGCCCTCCTGCTGTTGCTGGAATAAAGTCTGCTATTTTTTCGGCTAGTTCCTTGAGGCTGATAGGGGCAGGTAAGCTGCCGATACGGCCGATGCCCACGCGGGCGTCCGCCCCTTCTATTTCTCGTGTCTCTTCACCGGATAGGATCTCGGTATCTGTGATTCCCAGCTTGTCCATGAAGGCATCATTAGTGCCGTGCGGGGCAGAGTCTACGTTGGTGTGGGCCCCTAACAAACCGCAACTGGCCTCGATGAGGGTGTGCACGATTTCGCCCTTGTAGTCGGTATCGGGCAAGAAGGAGGCCCCACGCAGGAGTAGGGGGTGGTGGGTGATGAGTAGCCCGGCACCTTTCTGGGCTGCTTCTTGGGCTGTTGCTACGGTGGCGTCCACCGCGAATCCCACAGTGGTAACAGGAGCGTCGGAGCGGCCCAGAACTAGGCCAACAGCGTCCCATTTTTCGGCGATAGCGGGTGGGAAGAGGTCGTGGAAGGCCTGGGTTACATGGTTGAGTGTGGGGGTTGAGAGTTCAGTCATGCCCCCTATTCTGTCATGAGTGAGCAGCCGGGAATAAGACCGTCAAGCCCCTGGTTACTCCTAGCATGCAAAGTTTTGTTTTAGGCGGCGGCTGCTTTTGGTGCATAGATGCTGTCTACCGCCAGTTTGAAGGAATTACCGCCAGCATCGCTGGTTACACCGGCGGGCACACCGCTAACCCTACCTACCAGGAGGTCTGTTCGGGAACGACAGGCCACGTTGAGGTGGTCAAGGTGGAGTTCGATGAGACTATCATCCCGGCTGAAACCGTGCTCGATATTTTCTTCACTTCTCATGACCCTACGAGTTGGGATAGGCAGGGGGCGGACGCCGGCACCCAGTACCGTTCAGCCCTCTACTACCAGGGGGAGGAGCAAAAAGCCCTCTTTCAGGCAGCACTTGAGAGGGCCTCACAGTGGTGGGAGCAGCCCATCGTGACAGTGCTAGAACCTCTAGGTACTTTCTATGAGGCTGAGGACTACCACCAGAACTACTATGCCCGTAACCCCTACCAGGGCTACTGTATGGCTGTCATTAACCCCAAGCTGGCTAAGACTAGGGAACATTACGCCAGGTTTCTTAGAAGTTAAGCCCTCCCCCTTTGTTTCGTAGACTAGAGGGCGAACCATCTATCGCTTCCACCTGAAAGGTGTAACCATGTCAAAGATGTACAAGAACATCACCGAAGTTGTCGGCAGCACTCCCCTCATCCGCCTCAACCGCCTGGATGCAGACCTGCCCGGCAACATCGCGGTGAAGCTGGAATTTTACAACCCCGCTAACTCTGTTAAAGACCGCATCGGTGTCGCTATTATCAACGCCGCCGAGAAGTCAGGTGCTCTCAAGCCTGGCGGAACTATCGTTGAAGGAACCTCAGGCAACACCGGTATCGCCCTAGCAATGGTAGGTGCCGCTCGTGGCTACAAGGTCATCCTGACCATGCCCGAAACCATGAGCAACGAGCGTCGCGTCATGCTACGCGCCTACGGCGCTGAAATCGTGCTGACCCCCGGTTCTGAGGGTATGCGCGGTGCCGTTGAGAAGGCCAAGGAAATCGTAGCCTCCACCGAGAACGCTATTTTGGCCTCACAGTTCTCCAACGACGCTAACCCCGAGATCCACTACAAGACCACCGGCCCCGAGATTTGGGAAGCTACCGAGGGTAAGGTTGATATCTTCGTTGCTGGTGTGGGCACCGGTGGCACCGTCTCAGGTGCCGGTAAGTACCTCAAGGAGCAGAACCCCGAGGTAAAAATCGTTGCTGTTGAGCCCAAGGATTCTCCCCTACTCACCGAGGGCAAGGCTGGCCCCCACAAGATTCAGGGCCTGGGCGCTAACTTCGTGCCTGACACTCTCAACCGCGACATCTACGACGCTGTCGCAGACGTAGCTATTGACGATGCTGTAGCCACCGCCCGCAAGCTAGGCATAGAAGAAGGCATCCTCGGCGGTATCTCTTCCGGTGCTGCTGTCTGGGCAGCTCTTGAAGAGGCTAAGAAGAGCGAGAACGCCGAGAAGCTGATTGTCGCTATCGTCCCTGACTTTGGCGAACGCTACATCTCCACTCTGCTCTACGAAGACATCCGCGGCTAAAAACACCACCGCAGACGTCGGGCACCTCGCTGATTAGCAGCGGGGTGCCCGCTCCTATGAAGGGCGTATAATTCCATTCGGGCCCTGCCCGGGTGTGACCTACATATTTCGGGTGAGACGGAATTTCGTTCTGCCGGTGACTGTTGTAGAGTTCAGCAGGAGCGCTATCAGGGCTCCCCTGCCCATAATGTTGAGGAGAAGCATGAGTTTCCGAGCGCGCCTGCGTGAAGACTTAGACACCGTCAAAGCACATGACCCCGCAGCCCGCGGTGATATGGAAATCATCATCAACTATTCGGGTATGCACGCGATTTGGGCCCACCGGGTAGCCCATAAACTCTGGCAGACAGAATCTACCCGAACCTTAGCCCGCACCCTGAGCCAGTTTGCCCGGTTCATGACGGGCATTGAAATTCACCCCGGTGCAACCATCGGCCGGCGCTTCTTCATTGACCACGGCATGGGGGTAGTTATCGGTGAGACCGCTGAAATCGGCAATGACGTCATGCTGTATCACGGGGTGACCTTGGGTGGGCGTTCACTTGAGAAGGGTAAACGCCACCCCACCATTGGCGACCGGGTAACTATCGGTGCTGGCGCCAAGATTTTGGGCCCTGTTCTTATCGGTGCTGGCTCCGCAATTGGTGGTAATTCTGTGGTCGTGCATGACCACCCGGAGGACTCCATTATTACCGGTATCCCGGCTCGCTCGCGTCCGCGCACCCCAGAGAATAAGAAGCCGCTGGTGGATGCTGTGGAGTATGTGGACCCCACCATGTGGATCTAGCTCTACCCCTAAGTGCAACAATGCCCTATCACATGCAGGTGTGATAGGGCATTGTTTCATACTGTTTTGTGCCCCGCCTGCACGAGCACGGCGGGGCGCAGATTGATGAGCCTCAGGGGTGGCTAGTGGGTGTGGGAGTCCTCAGCGTTAATTTCGCTGCGGTCGCCGCTCCATTCGGTGTGCCACATGCCCTCAGAGTCGATACGACCGTAGGTGTGAGCGCCAAAGAAGTCACGCTGGCCCTGGATGAGGGCAGCAGGCAGACGCTTGCGGCGCAGGCCGTCGTAGTAGCTCAAGGATGAGGCAAAGACAGGAACGGGAACGCCCTCAGCAGTTGCCTTGGCAACCACACGGCGCCATGAGGGAACGAGTTCTTCCATGAGCTTCTTGAAGCCAGGAGCCAGGAGCATGTTGGCGGGGGCATCGTCCTTATAGGCGTTCATGATTTCGCCTAGCAGTTCTGCGCGAATGATGCAGCCGGCACGCCAGAGGCCAGCAATAACATCGAGCTTAAGGTCCCAACCGTATTCGTCACCGGCCTTGGCCAGCATATCTAGACCCTGAGCGTATGAAACTAGCTTAGAAGCGAAAAGGGCCTTGCGGACGTCCTCAATGAACTCTTCATCACCGTTAGCAACAGCGGTTGTTGCGATTAGACCAGCAGGCAGTTCTTCTTGGGCCTGCTTTCGGGCCTCAACGGCACTTGATGAGAGTGCGCGTGCAAAAACGGATTCGGCGATAGCAGAGACGGGAACACCGAGGTCAAGGGCTGCCTGTACGGTCCAGCGGCCGGTACCCTTCTGGCCTGCTTGGTCAACGATGATATCGACCAGGGGCTTGCCGGTTTTAGCATCCACCTGGGCTAGGACCTCAGCGGTAATTTCGATGAGGTAAGAGTTGAGCTCAGTGGCGTTCCACTGGGTGAAGATTTCTGCTTGGGTAGCAGGTTCGAGCCCTGCAACGGTGCGGAGCAAGTCGTAGGCTTCGCCGATGACCTGCATGTCAGCGTATTCGATACCGTTGTGCACCATCTTGACGAAGTGGCCGGCACCGCCGGTTGAGATCCAGGCGCAGCAGGGGTCACCGTTGGGTGCTTTGGCTGAAATTTTTTCGAGCAGGGGGCCTAGGGATTCGTAGGACTTAGCTGAGCCACCGGGCATGATGGAGGGGCCGTTCAGGGCGCCTTCTTCACCGCCAGAGACACCGATACCAACAAAGTGCAGACCCTTTTCAGCAAGGGCACGCTCACGGCGGATGGTGTCAGGGAAGTGAGAGTTACCGCCATCAATGATGACATCCCCTTCATCGAGCAGAGGTTCGAGTTGAGCGATCACAGCATCAACGGGGGCACCTGCCTTGACCATAATCAGGATGCGGCGGGGAGCTTCAAGGGAGTCGACCAGTTCCTGCAGGGTTTCGGTGCGCACGAAGTCGCCTTCATTGCCATGAGCTTCAAGCAGGGCGTCAGTTTTTTCAACGGAGCGGTTGTGCAGGGCAACAGTGTAGCCATTGCGGGCCAGGTTGCGGGCCAGGTTCGCACCCATGACGGCCAGGCCGGTTACACCAATTTGTGCCTTACGAGCAGTATTGTTTTCAGTCATACCTTTAAGACTACGCTGACCGGCTCAATTTGTGCTTCAGCAGCGGGTGAGATGAAGCAAACTCTCACATTCTGGGAGCCTGTTGCCGTTCCCTCACGGTCTTTGTCAAAAGGCGCAGGTGGCTCCCCCATAGGGGCGGGCCCGCTAGGGCGGATCAGAAAGTGCGAGAGGAGCGCGGCCTGATGCCGCGCTCCTTCCCAGGTGAGGGTATACCGCTTATCCTCGTGCGGTGTGAGTAATTGTTGAGACGGTAGCAGAAGAACCCTCATAAGTGTAGGTGGCAAGGTAGCCTGAGTAGAGGCCGCTTATTCCATCTACGCCCATGGAGCCATCTTCCGCAGTAAAACGGCCGGCGATATTGGTGGAGATATCTGTCTGCTTAACGGCCTGTGAGACAGCGGGAGAACTAGCTATAAAGTAAGTAGGCCCTGTGTTATAGGTTGCGGTGTAGATCAGGAAGTCGGCGGATGATGCTGTGGTTCCATCAGCTAGAAGTACAGTGGCCTGGTCAGAGGGTTTCATGGGGGCCCATACGGTCGCACCTACCCCGTAGTGAATATTCACTTCATCAATCGTGTAGGCCTTATTGCGGGGAATAAGCAGATAGTAGGTGAGTTCGGTAAGAAGGGCAGTAGTATCGGTGCCATCTATCTGATAGAGACGGAAGCCGGTTGAGCCACCCTCCATAAGGGTCTGGATGGTTTGGCCGGTGAAGTTCACCAGGTCTGTTGATCCAGCACTCTCGAAACTATAGAAGTCGTTTGATCCTTGGGCTACAAGGGTAGTGGAGGGCGATGCGGCGTAGGCAGGAATCGCAGCAGTTGCAAGGACGGCAGGTGCAGCCCAAGTAGCGCCCTGAAGCAGAGTACGACGTGAAGTAGTCACAGTAGGTTTCCCCTCTAATGTGTTTGGGTGTGCAGAGTAAAACTGAGCTATCAGTTTATCTAGAATGTACGCGTTGACAGGGGAAAACTGCGCCTAGATAGTACCCACATATGCGCCCACACTCCTCCATATATGTGCCCACATCTAGGGATAAAGTCGAGAAATAAAAAAGTCCCGCACCGAAGTGCGGGACTTATCTGTGGGTCCTACCGGGATCGAACCGATGACATCCACGGTGTAAACGTGGCGCTCTACCAGCTGAGCTAAAGACCCTTATGTCTCTTCCGCGTTATCTCTCGCGGCGACATGTAATACTCTACGCAAGCTAAAACCCTCGCGCAAATCGAAAACCGCCCATAAGGCACAAAAAGAGTCAATTTTCTGCCTATTTTTCACAGACAGGGTTCAGAAAATACCTATTTGACATGGGGTTATATTTTTCTTAAAAAATTATTAAATTTTTTTCTACCACCAACCTTTCATCAGCAGAGCCTACGAAAAAGGGCCCCCGTCCACCACGACGAAAGACCCTCATCTTCATTTCCCCTGCTTCATAACCAAGCGTGAAGCAGCCCAGTCTTGAGCTAGAGACTCAGTTGTAGTCACATGTAAACCAGCAAGTGGAGCAGCTTCTTGAATTTCGGCCGGAGGAACATAACCCTCTCGACCAGACTTGGGGGTCATCAGCCAAACCACACCGCCCTCATCTAGAGTTGCCAGAACGTCCATAAGCCCGTCAACCAAATCACCATCTTCGGCACGCCACCACAGCAAGATACCATCGACGACTTCTTGATCATCTTCATCTAGCAGCTCTGTGCCCAGAAAATCCTCCAGGTCATCACGCAAATCGAAGTCAACGTCCTCATCGTAGCCAAACTCCTGCAATAGGCTGCCAGCAGGCAGGCCCAGCTTCAGGCCAACAGTCTCTTTAGTAGCACCGGTGGCGCTCACGTATGTCCTCCAAGAATCAACAGCAAAAGTAACAGGCCGTCATAATTCAGACCCAGCCCGCCTCCATTCATTAGACACAGCCAAGTGCACAGAGGCGTTCTTAGTTCCTACTGAACACGCTTCAAGGCCCCAAATCAACAGAACACGGCCAAAATAGGTCAGCTATTTTCACCTTTATAAAAAGAAGAGACAAGTGACGGCTAACTCACACTACTTAATTCTTCAAACCACATCCATAAAACGGGTAATTTGTGACAACATAGAAGGGAAGTTGTCTTAGCGGCTACCTCCGGTAGCGTAAGGCATACATCCAAGGTTCGCCGGGCGCATCCGCTGCCGCAGGTGAACATAACCCCCTACAACAAAGAGAGGTTGACTAGTGGGACCCTCAGAAACGAACGACTTCGTTTTAAGTGCACTAACCAACAGCTTCACCGACAACGATCCTGAAGAAACCAATGAGTGGATTGAGTCTTTCGACGACCTAGTTGAGGCTCACGGCACCGAACGCGCACAGTTCATCGTACGATCACTCATGCAGCGTGCAGGTCAGAAGTCAATCACCGTACCCATGGTGACCACCACTGACTACATCAACACCATTCCTGTCGACCAGGAACCCGAATACCCCGGTGATGAGCAGCTTGAACGCCGCTACCGCGCAATGCTGCGCTGGAATGCAGCCGTCATGGTTCACCGTGCACAGAAAGCTACCCTAGGCGTTGGTGGCCACATTTCCTCCTACGCTGGTGTAGCGACCCTCTACGAAGTAGGTTTCAACCACTTCTTCCGTGGCCGCAACCACCCCGGTGGTGGAGACCAGGTCTTCTTCCAGGGCCACTCCTCACCCGGTAACTACGCACGTGCCTTCCTCGAAGGTCGCATTACCGAAGAGCAGCTCGACGGCTTCCGTCAGGAAAAGACCAAGCAGGGTAACCACCTGCCCTCTTACCCCCACCCCCGCAACCTGCCTGACTTCTGGCAGTTCCCCACCGTTTCTATGGGTCTTGGCCCCTTGAACGCAATCCACCAGGCACAGTTCAACAAGTACCTGCACAACCGCGGCATCAAGGACACCTCCGACCAGAACGTCTGGGCCTTCCTGGGCGACGGTGAAATGGACGAGCCCGAGTCACGCGGTGCTCTGCAGCTAGCTGCCAACGACAAGCTCGACAACCTGACCTTCGTCGTCAACTGTAACCTACAGCGTCTGGACGGCCCCGTTCGTGGTAACGGCAAGATCGTTCAGGAACTTGAAGCCTTCTTCCGCGGCGCAGGCTGGAACGTCATCAAGGTCCTCTGGGGCCGCGAATGGGACTCCCTGCTCGAAAAGGACAAGTCAGGCGAACTCGTCCGCATCATGAACGAGACCCTCGACGGTGACTACCAGACCTACAAGGCTGAGTCCGGCGGCTTCGTCCGCGAGCACTTCTTTGGCCAGACCCCTGAGACCAAGGAACTCGTTGCAGACATGAGCGACGACGAGATCTGGGCTCTGAAGCGCGGTGCACATGACTACCAGAAGGTCTACTCAGCTTTCAAGGCAGCTGTAGAGCACAAGGGTCAGCCCACCGTTATTCTTGCTCAGTCTGTTAAGGGCTACGGCTTGGGCCCCTCCTTCGAGGCTCGTAACGCTACCCACCAGATGAAGAAGATGACGATGGAAGACTTGAAGAACTTCCGCGACCACCTTCGCATCCCCATCTCTGACGAAGAGCTGGAGAAGGACCTCTACAACCCGCCTTACTACCACCCCGGTAAGGACTCAGAAGAGTACAAGTACCTCATGGCTCGCCGTGAGGAACTGGGCGGTTTCGTCCCCTCACGCAAGAACGCTCAGCCCAAGATCACCCTGCCTTCTGACAAGGCATACAAGGGTGCACTCAAGGGCACCGGCAAGCAGATGGCTGCTACCACCATGGCCTTCGTACGTCTGCTCAAGGACCTCATGCGTGAGAAGGACTTCGGCCACCGTATCGTGCCCATCATCCCCGATGAGGCTCGTACCTTCGGTATGGACTCCTACTTCCCCACCGCAAAGATTTACAACCCCAACGGCCAGAACTACCTGCCCGTTGACCGTGAACTGATGCTGGCCTACAAGGAATCACCTGAGGGCAAGATTATCCACGTAGGTATTAACGAAGCCGGTGCTACATCTGCCTTCACCGCTGTCGGTTCCTCCTACGACACCCACGGCGAGCCGATGATTCCGGTTTACGTCTTCTACTCAATGTTTGGTTTCCAGCGCACCGGCGATGCCTTCTGGGCAGCAGCTGACCAGCTGTGCCGCGGTTTCATCATGGGTGCAACTGCTGGCCGTACCACCCTTACCGGTGAAGGTCTGCAGCACGCCGATGGCCACTCACCTGTTCTGGCCGGTACTAACCCCGCAGTAATCCACTACGACCCTGCCTACGGTTACGAAATCGGTCACATCGTCAAGCGCGGTATCGAGCACATGTACGGTGATAAGGACGAAGACCACAACGTCATGTACTACATCACCGTTTACAACGAGCCTATTCAGCACCCCGCTGAACCCGAGAATCTCGATGTTGACGGCCTGCTTGGTGGTATCTACCGCCTGCAGGAGGCAAAGAACGATGGCCCCCGCGCCCAGCTTCTTGCCTCAGGTGTTGCCGTTCCCTGGGCAGTCAAGGCACAGCAGCTCCTTGCCGAGGACTGGGGCGTCTCAGCAGACGTCTGGTCAGTTACCTCATGGACCAGCCTGCGCCGCGATGGTCTTGCCGCCGAGCGTGAACTGCTGAAGAGCCCTTCAGCTACCCCCCGCACCCCCTTCGTTGCCCAGCAGCTTGAGGGTGCAACCGGCCCCATTGTTGCCGTGTCTGACTACCAGACCGACCTGATGGACGGTATCCGCCAGTTCGTTCCCAACGAATTTGCATCCCTGGGTACTGACGGCTTCGGCTTCTCAGACACCCGCGCCGGTGCTCGCCGCTTCTTCAAGATCGACGCCGAGTCCATCGTCGTCCGCACCCTGCAGATGCTAGCTAAGCGTGGCGAAGTCCCCGCTGACGCACCTGCTAAGGCCTTCGAGAAGTACGACCTGGACAACCTCAACGCAGGTTCTTCAGGCACCTCCGGTGGCGACGCCTAAGCCTCTGTGCTAATCGTTCACTCCTGTGAGTGAGCTACGGTGGCCCCCACGGTATATACCGTGGGGGCCACCGCCACAATATCCCCATTTCTAGGTGTGAGATTTCTTGGCTTTTGATATTGAGAGCTGTACTGGCACGGCTAACGCCCTGACAGGAGTAGGATAGTTATTTAAACAAAGTACTAAGAACTTTCAAGTTCTAGATTTCAAACTCTACTTTCAAGGCGGTTACGCGTGATAGCACTGGTGTGCCCCGGCCAGGGGTCGCAGAAGCCCGGGTTCCTCTCCAACTGGTTAGACGTAAACGGGGTACGCCCCCACCTCGAACAGCTCTCAGAAGCTGTGGAGCTTGACCTGATTCATTACGGCACCGAAGCCGATGAAGAAACCATCAAAGACACCGCTATTGCCCAACCCCTCATCGTGGCCGCTGGGCTAGTAACCGGCCGCCTGGCCCAACAAGCCCTCACAGGGCACAACCTCATCTTTGCCGGCCACTCAGTAGGCGAAATTACCGCCTCAGCCCTAGCCGGCGTCCTGAGCGAAGAAGAGGCCATGCGCTTTATCAAGGTGCGTGCAACTGGCATGGCTCAGGCTGCTGCTTCTTCCCCCACCGGCATGGCTGCTGTACTCGGCGGAGTTGAAGATGAGGTCCGCACCGCCATTGCCGAGGCGCACCTGACTGCTGCAAACTCCAACGGTGGCGGGCAGATTGTTGCTGCTGGCTCCCTAGAGGCGCTAGCAGCCTTCGCTGAGAACCCGCCCGCCAAGACCCGCGTCATTCCGCTGAAGGTAGCAGGTGCCTTCCACACAGACTACATGGCAGCAGCCCAAAAACCCCTGGCAGATTTTGCTGCTGGCCTCTCCCCCGCAGAACCCACTGCAGAACTGCTCTCTAACTACGACGGTCAGCCCATTATCTCAGGTGCAGCAGCCCTTGAATCATTGGTAGCTCAAGTGACCCGCCCCGTCCGCTGGGATCTGTGCATGGCAACCCTCTCCGAGCGTGAAGTAACCCGTCTAGTTGAGGTTGCCCCCGCGGGCACCCTAGTTGGCCTGGCAAAGCGCGCAATGCGTGGCACTCCCACCTCAGCTATCAACACCCCCGAAGACCTAACCGCCCTAGCCCAAGCCCTGCAGGCCTAAAATTCTCCCGAAAGGAACCTCTCTATGCCTACCCTCAAACAGGTTGAGATGAACCGTTACTCCCGTATCTTGGGCTACGGCGCCTGCCGCCCCGACCTTATCGTCACTAACAACGATGTGGCCGGCCCCATCGACTCCTCAGATGAGTGGATCGTTCAGCGCACCGGCATTAAGACCCGCCACCGTGCATCAGAAAAGATTTCTGTGACAGATTTGGCCGTTGGCGCAGCCAAGGACGCCCTCGCCGCTGCAGGTGTACAGGGTGAAGAGCTGGACGCCATTATTGTTGCCACCATCTCCCACCCTTACGCCACCCCCTCCCTGGCAACCCTAGTAGCTGAAGCAGTCGGTTCTAAGGCTCCCGCCTACGATATTTCAGCAGCCTGCGCTGGCTTCTGCTATGGCATCGCCCAGGCCGACGCCCTAGTACGCTCAGGCACCGCCCAGAAAGTACTGGTCATGGGTGTTGAAAAGCTCTCAGACCTCATCGATAGCACCGAACGCACCATCTCCTTCCTGCTCGGCGACGGCGCTGGCGCAGCGGTAGTAGGTGTCTCCGATCAGCCCGGTATCGGCCCCACCATCTGGGGTTCAGACGGCGAACGCTGGAACGCAGTTGGCATGACCCACTCCATGCTCGATATTCGTAACCGTGACTTTGTGGCAAACCCGGTCCAAGAGGGCGAGAAAATCTGGCCGACCCTGCGCCAGGACGGCCAGACCGTCTTCCGCTGGGCTGTATGGGAGATGGCTAAGGTAGCACAGCAGGCTCTCGACGCTGCCGGTATCACCGCAGATGACCTGGGCGCCCTAGTGACCCACCAGGCGAATATGCGCATCATTGACCAGATGGTCAAGACCCTCAAACTCCCTGAGAGCGTTATGGTAGCCCGCGATATTGAATGCTCCGGTAACACCTCTGCAGCCTCCGTTCCCTTGGCTGCCCACCAGCTACTCCAGGACAACCCCGAACTATCTGGTAAGTTTGCCCTGCAGATTGGGTTCGGTGCGGGCCTAGCCTACGCGGCCCAGGTTGTAGCCCTTCCCTAATGTGCCTTAGGGAAGATACATGGGGCGGGCATCCGCACCATAGTTTGGTTAATTGTTAGATTTATTTCAAAAATTAGGTGACGTCACAGTTTAGCTTTGTGCGGGCTAGGGGCTACACTCAATTTTGGAAGCTAAAGTGGGTACTGCCCACTTAACCCTTAACTGCTGCGCACACCTGCGCGGTGAGTTACTCCAGTGGCCACAGGCCACTCATACTAAGACGAAGGAGCCATCATGGCAGATCAGAACGAAATCCTCGCAGGTCTTGCAGAAATCGTGAACGAAGAGACCGGTGTAGAGGTTGAGGACGTCCAGCTCGAGAAGTCCTTCACCGAAGACCTGGACATCGACTCCATCTCAATGATGACCATTGTTGTAAACGCTGAGGAAAAGTTCGGCGTAACCATCCCCGACGAAGAGGTCAAGAACCTGAAGACCGTCGGCGACGCTGTTACCTTCATCGCTAACGCCTAAGACGCGTTTAACCAGGTTGGGCACGCTCGAATCGTGCCCAACCTGCTTTTTATTCTTACCCCCACCAACCCAAGACTGTATTCGAAGGAATCAAGCATGACGCGTAAAGTTGTGGTTACCGGCCTCGGCGCCACCACCCCCATCGGCGGGGATGTTCCGACGACCTGGAAAAATGCGCTTGCAGGTGTCTCAGGCATTACCACTATTGAAGAGCCCTGGATTGAGGAATTCGACCTGCCAGTTTCTATCGCTGGCCGTGCAGCTGTAGAGGCTGTTGAGTCAGGCCGACTCACCAAGGTCGAGGCCAAGCGCCTAGACCCCTCAGGGCAGTTGGCTCTAGTTGCCGCCCGTGAAGCCTGGGAAGATGCCGGGTTCAGTGGCCCCGATGCTGAGTCCGCCGAAGAATGCGACCCCATGCGAACCGCAGTTGCTTTTGGTACCGGTATCGGTGGCGTGTGGACCCTGCTCGATGCCTGGGACACCCTGCGCGAAAAAGGCCCACGCCGTATGCTACCTATGACGGTGCCCATGCTCATGCCCAACTCCAACGCAGCCGCTGTATCGATGAACCTAAAGGCCCGTGGCTCTGCTCAGACCGTCGTCTCAGCCTGCGCCTCATCTACCGAAGCTCTTGAGCTAGGTTTGATGCTGATTCGTTCAGGTAAGGCTGATGTGGTCATTGTCGGTGGCTCTGAGGCTGCCATTCACCCCATGACGATTGGTGCTTTTGCAAAGATGCAGGCCCTGTCAACCCGCAACGACGACCCTGCCGGGGCTTCTCGCCCCTACGACACGGGCCGCGATGGTTTCGTCATGGGTGAAGGCGGTGCTGCCCTGATTCTTGAATCTGAGGAGCACGCTCTGGCACGTGGCGCACGTATCTACGCTGAGCTGGCCGGTACCGGTGTCTCAGCGGACGCCTACCACATCACCGCTCCTGACCCTGCGGCCCTGGGCGCTACCCGAGCACTACAGGAAGCACTAGTCGATGGCGGTATTTCCCCTGAGCAGGTTGTGCACGTGAACGCGCATGCAACCTCTACCCCCGTAGGTGATATTCCTGAGTCCTTGGCTTTGCGTGAGGTCTTTGGCGAACACACCGATAAAGTAGCTGTTTCTGCGACCAAGTCCATGACCGGCCACCTGCTTGGTGGCGCCGGTGCCCTTGAGGCTGTTCTGACTGTTCTTGCGGTTTACCACCGTAAGGCTCCTTGCACTATCAACCTTGAGGAAAAAGACCCTCAGATTGATTTGGACGTTGTCACTGAGGCACGCGACCTCCCTGCTGGTGAGATTGTTGCTGTCTCCAACTCCTTTGGCTTTGGTGGTCACAACGCTGTAGCGGCCTTCCGTAGCGTCAACAACTAAAAGAGGGGCGGCCTAGTGCCCGCTCTTAGCTGGTCAGGGGCCCTCCTGTATGAACTTCGGTTCAGACAGGAGGGCCCCTTTTCTATGCCCTGGTGCCCAGATTTTATGCCCGGCGTTCAGAAGGAAATGCTCCTCAGAAGGTAGCAGGCTCTCAGCCTTAGGCCCGGAGCCTGACGGTAGCGCTGGCAGAGCTAGCCTTGGGGCGCAAGACCTCAAGTTCTTCGTCCCAAGGCTGGCCCACAGCCACAGAGAACTGCCGGTAAAGCTCGTCAAAGTTACCGGCTGCCTGCTCAAAGGCGTAGCGTATGCGGTCTTCGGTCACAGTAAAATTGCCCTGTAAATCTACCGGTAGAGTGCAGATGCCCAGCTGGGGGGTGTGCATAATACGCAGGGCATCTGAGGTGGCGGTGCGGCGCTCGGTAACTTCAAAGTAGCTGGCTGAAAACTGCCGGAGGGTCGAAGCGATCAGGGCTGCCCCGCCGCTACTACCCTGCCAGCTGATATCTGCACGATGGTAGCCCGGTTTGTGGGGCTGATTCTGCCAGGTGGGGGTAAGCCGGTGAGCTGTGAGGTTTTCAAGAGCCCAGGTGACGTGGCTGGTGAGGGCCGATGGTACAGCTAGCAGAAAGATTGAACCGCCGGTAGGTGTGCCGGTGGTTTCTGGGGGCAGTGGAAGGGGCTGGCCGGTCTTTTCTGCTGGTGAAAACATGGTCTTCCCATCCTATACCTTTAGCCTTACCTTTAGGCCCGCGGGTGGGCCCTACGATAGGCCTGAGCAAGACGGTCTACCGACACATGGGTGTAAACCTGGGTGGTCGCTAAGGAGCTATGCCCAAGAAACTCTTGCACGGCTCTAATATCTGCCCCTCCATCGACCATGTGGGTTGCTGCCGTATGGCGAAAGACGTGGGCGCCGGTAGCTTCGGTGTCGTCAAGAGTCCCTAGCAAGGTAGTGAGGTCCTGGCGGATTTGTCGAGGGTTGGCGCGTTTACCTTGGGGGCCGATGAAGAGAGCATTTTGGCCAGAATCCCCGGCCCCGATAGCTGGGTTTGCTTCGGGAAGCCACTGGGGGCGTCCTGCCACAACCCAGCGGTTGAGGGCTTGCATAGCTTGAGCCCCAAACGGCACAACCCGCTCCTTATTTCCTTTACCCAGCACGCGCAGGGTCCGTTGGTTCCGGTCGATGCTGGTAAGGTCAAGCCCGGTGAGCTCTGAAATACGCAACCCGCTAGCATACAAGAGCTCCACGACCGCCTGTAACCGTAAAAGCCGGGCGTCTCGTGGGGCCTGGCCCAGTGCGGCGCTAAGAGTAGCTGTTAGCCCCTGCATCTGGGCTTGGCTCAGGACGGCAGGCAGGTGCTTGCTTTTCTTGGGCGTAGTCAGTTTGAGGGCGGGGTTAGCCTCTATGAGTTCTTCTTCCTCTGCCCAGGTGAAGAAGGTACGCAAGGACGAGGTGCGCCGGGCCATGGAGCTGCGGGCTGCTTGTTTGCGGTGATGGTGCGCTAGCCAGTCTCTAATGATATCTAGAGTGATATGAGAGAGATGGGTGATGCCGTACCTACGGGCGTAGGCGAAAAAATCCGATAGGTCAGAACGGTAGGCCCGAATAGTTTGAGGGGAACGATGAAGCTCGTAGGTGAGGTACCGTTCAAAAGCTTCAAGGGCACGCACAAATTCTCGATCTTCATCAACCGTTGAAGCCCCAATTTTGAGGGTGGTGGGTAACTGGTCGGCAGGTTGCACCGTTCTGCTCCTTCCTGCGATGGCAGAGATCAGGTTTTCATTCTATCCTTGCTTCTCTGCCATAGGTGTTTTAGCTTTTCGCCAGCCCGCCCCGCTCTGCTCTGCTAGGCTCAGTCGGTCAAGCTGAGATAAAGTGACCATGACTATTCGGGCAGGTAGCGCAAGGTCGGCGCTGAGGTGTTCAAGGGCAGCCGGGTTGCCTAAGGGGAGTATGTCCCAGACCCGCCGCTGGGTTTCGGTCAGGGAGTCTAAGAGTTCTTGCTGGGCAGAGGGGGCTGAGAAGAGACTGGTTTGTTCTGGTATAAGTTTCGATGTTCTATCTGCAAGTATCTGACGTGTGTCGGTGACCAGCTGGGCGAGGCCGTCACGGATGAGCCGGTGGCACCCTTCTGAGGTGGGTGAAAAGATGGGGCCAGGAACAGCATAAACTGGGCGGCCCAGTTCCAAGGCATGGTGGGCTGTGTTGAGAGCACCACTGCGCCAGCGAGCTTCAACCACCACACTAGCTCCGGTTAAGGCGGCGATTAGTCGATTGCGTTGAAGAAACCTATAACGGGTAGGGTTCTGCCCCAAAGGAACCTCGCTGAGCAAGAGGCCCCGTTCAATGATCTGGTGCAGTAGCCGTTCATTCGGTTTAGGGTAAAGACGGTCCAGGCCTCCGGCCATGAGTGCTACCGTGGGCAAGGGGCCGCTTGCTGTTGCCAGGGCTGCCCGGTGGGCGGTGGCGTCCACCCCAAAGGCTCCGCCAGAAACTACTGTGTAGCCTTGGTTTGCCAGTTCACCGGCCAGGTGGCTGGTTGCTGAGTTGCCGTAGGAGCTGACGTCTCGTGACCCTACTACCGCGTAGCTCCTTTCGGTGCTCAGGTGACTCAGCAGGTGGCGTTCTCCCCTGCCCCACAGGCCCACCGGTGTTTTTTCTGCCAGGTCGTTCAGGGCCTGCGGCCAGTCTGGGTCTTCAGGGATGCAGAGCCAACTGTTGCTGGCTCTAGCTAGGGCCATATCTTGTTCGGCGCTGATACCTGACCGTCTGTTCTTCCAGCGTTGAGTGCGTTCACTAATGGCAGCGGTGAGGGCCGGGGCCGCAGAGAGATCGTGCGCCCCAGCTTGGTCAAGGTGCTCTGCTAAGAGGTCGGGGGTGAGGGCCTGGCGGCCGGTCAGGTAATCTGCGGCAAGCACCGGGCCTACTAGCTGAATGAGGGTATAGGTTGCGGTGTCTTCTGGGTCGGTGATGCGCAGAATCTCTGTGCGCGCTCTACGAACCTGCTGGTAGGGGTCTTGGGTTATCATGGCTGGTTACTTTCACTGGCGTGGTTGCGGAAGTAAAGGGCAAGGTCAAGGTGGTCTTGGCTGGGGCTGGTTGCCCCATCCAGGTCGGCTAAGGTCCAGGCTGTGCGGAGTACCCTGTCGTAGCCGCGTGCGGTTAGGGTGCCGTGGTCAAGGGCCGTCGAAAGAGATGAGGTGAGTTGGGGTGCGAGTCTCAGAGGCCCCCGCAGAATTGTGCCGTTAGTCTCTGCGTTGGTGCTCGCCCCTAAGGGTTTCAATCGTTCTGCTTGGGCTTGCCTGGCCTGGCTGACCCGCTGGCGAATCTCATCTGAGCATTCGTTATTTCCGCTGTTTGCAAGGTCAACGGCAGTTACTTTAGGTACGCTGATATGAAGGTCAATACGGTCAAGGAGTGGGCCTGATAACCGGCTGAAATAGGTTCGTCGTTCCCGGCTGGTGCAGGTGCACTCTAACCCCCGGCCTACGTTATAGCCGCAGGGGCAAGGGTTGGCAGCTAAAACGAGCTGAAACCTGGCCGGGTAGCGGGCTGATGCAGCTGAGCGGCTAATGGTCACTTCGCCGTTTTCTAGGGGCTGACGCAGGGAGTCAAGTACACTGCGTTTGAACTCTGGTGCTTCATCAAGGAAAAGCACTCCCCTATGTGCTTTAGAGATACACCCCGGCTTAGGCATGCCCACGCCCCCACCCATAATGGCTGGGGCGCTTGCGGTATGGTGGGGTGCTTCGAAAGGTGGCCTAGTGATGAGCTCAGTTAGAGGTTCACCCATCTGGCAGAGCGAATGCACGGCGGTGACATCTAAAGCATCGTGGGGCGAAAGATGAGGAAGAATGCCGGGTAGACGTTCAGCGAGCATGGTCTTGCCAGAACCGGGCGGGCCTGTGAGGAGCAGATGGTGGCCCCCAGCGGCCGCGATTTCAAGGGCTAGTCGCCCCTCAGCTTGCCCGGCGACATCCGCCATATCTGCGCTGTGCCCTGGGGTTCTCTGCACTGGGTCAGCCATCTGGGCGCCGGTGAGGGCAGGTCTTTTAAGTTGTGTGGGATCTGCACACCCTAAGGCTTCAAACACCTCAGCTAGGCACCTTACCCCGGTAATTTCTACCCCGTCGATCAGGGCAGCTTCTTGGGCGTTACCAGCAGGGACAACGACTCGTTGGTGCCCAGCATCCCGGGCTGCCTTGACGGCAGGCAGTACACCAGAGACCGGTCGTACACTCCCATCGAGGCCCACCTCACCCAGAAAAACAGTGCGCCCTGAAGGCCCTAACTGGCCAGCAGCCTGCTGGGCTGCAACAAGCATAGCCACATCAAATACCGAGCCGCGTTTAGGCAAGGTTGGCGGGGTGAGATTAATGGTGAGCTTTTGGGGAGGTAAGGGCAGGCCAGAGTTCTTAGCCGCAGACCGCACCCGGTCTTTAGCCTCATTCAAAGAGCTATCAGGCAAACCAAGCAAAACAAAACCAGGTAGGGCCGCTGAAATATCAGCTTCTACCTCTACCAGATAACCAGTCACACCTACCAGGGCAACAGAATAGGTTCGGGCAAAAGCCACAGTTACACCACCGCCTGACGGTGCTCATACACAAACCTCGTGGGGCTGCCACACAGGGCAATGGCATCTACCCTCATGCTAGAATAAGGAACCTGGTGTTCTGCCAGCCAAGCATAGGCAAGCTGCCGTAACTTCTGACTTTTGCGGGCAGTAATCGCCTCAAACGGGTGCCCATAACCTGTGCCGGCGCGAGTTTTAACCTCAATAAAGACGATGGCCTGGTGGTTATCACGCATCACCAGGTCAAGTTCACCTCTAAGCGGTGGCTGGCCTGCTAAGGGGGAAGGGCGCCAGTTACGGGCCAGCAAACTATAGCCCTGTTGTTCTAACAGGGCCAGAGCAGTATCTTCACCCCATCTGCCAAGGTCTTTCGGTGGCATAGAAGCACGCGATGGGCTGGGTGGGAGCTGAGAGTACATGGCTTCCTCCTGGTAGTCCTGGGTCTAGCTCCATCATGGTGCTCTCTTCCCGCCAACCCCAGCTCCTGCCCCCTTGTGGAAAGTACTAATCCCAGCACTTCACCAGGTCAGAGGCCCTTTTTATACCAGCACGGTCGGCCTACTGGTGCACCTATGACGCAAGATAACGCCCGGTCAGGCCTTTATCCTCAGCTAGCTGCACCGGGCGTCCGCTCATATCATCATCCCTCTACACAAAAAGCCCGCCTGCTTCCCCGTGTAGGAAGTAGGCGGGCTGACAGACCATTTTTTAGGCAGAACCAGGGTCAAAGTCGCTCATAGTCGGCACCACAAAGTCCTCTGCAGCAGTACGTTCTTCAACATTCACATCACGCACAGAATAAACCTTCACGTTCTTCACGAAACGAGACTGCCGGAAAATATCCCACACCCACACATCCTGCATCTCAACCTCAAAATATAAGGAACCATCAGCAGTTCGCGGGACCACCTGCACCTGGTTAGCCAGATAGAAACGACGATCGGTCTCAACGATATAGGTAAAAAGCTCAGCTACATTCTTATACTCCTCATACAAAGCAAGCTGGGCACCTGATTCATAGCTCTCAAGATCTTCTTGGCTCATCCTTCTTCTTTCTCTCGTTCGACCATAGCCTGCTGGATCTGCTCGCCGGTAGCAGGCAGCGACCAGCTCAACCGGTGCACAGGGGTAGGGCCTTTAGCGTCAATAGCTGTGCGATGGGCTGGTGAACCATACCCCTTATTCTTAGCCCACCCGTAGCCCGGGTAGCGAGAATCCAGCTCATCCATCAAAGTATCGCGCTCAACCTTAGCTACCACTGAAGCAGCAGCAATCGACGCACACCGATAATCCCCCTTAATTTCCATCTGAACAGGCCCAAACCAGCCGCCTGGCTCCCCTGCCTGGCCGGCCCACGCTTCAGCAACCAAGCCCTGGTAGAGGGAAGTTGCCGCATCCCCATCACTGAAAAGGTCGGGTTCAGGGGCAGAAAGCCAGTTATGCTTACCATCCAAAAGGACGGCATCAGGGTAGGCCCCCGCCGCAGCAACCTGGGCAAGAGCCCGCTGCCCTGCTAAACGCAAAGCGGTTGTAATGCCCAAAGCATCAATCACAGCAGGGCTAGCATGGCCCACCGCAGTTACAGCCCACTGCCTCACCTGAGGGGCCATCGCCACCCGTTTTTTCTCGGAAAGAGCCTTAGAATCAATAAGACCCTCGATAGTGAGCTGAGCGCTGGAATCTATGACGGCAACACCCACGGTCACTGGCCCGGCAAGTGGCCCGCGGCCCACCTCGTCCATGCCAGCAACTAGGGTTTTACCCGCCGCAAACATTCTTGCTTCAACGCTTAGGTCAGCAGAAACCGGTTCTTTAACGGGCACGGTCTTACTCGGTGGCAGGGACGGAGGCAAAGACGTCATTATCTCCGCCAACGAAAGTAAAGTTAGAGATCGGCCAGGCGACCACAAAGACCTCACCCACAACGTCAGCGTCGTTAATGAACTCAGTGTTGGTCTGAATGTGATAGCGCGAATCAGCAGAATTAGAGCGGTTATCGCCCATCACAAAGTAGGAGTTTTGAGGAACAATCACATCAAAAGGTAGCTCAGTGGGGCGCACACCCGGTTTGAGGTAGGCCTCATCAATTTCTACACCGTTCACAGAGATACGGCCATCGACGGTGCCCACAAGGTGGTCACCGCCCACACCAATAACTCGCTTGACCAGATAGTTTGATGAGCCATCAGGCATGATCCCTACAAAGGCTAGGGCATCACGCACCGGGTTGGAGCTGCTGGAGACAGGCATCCAGCCCTGGGTGTCTTTAAAGACGACGATGTCGCCGCGCTCAGCTTCGGTAAAGAGGCCACCGGCTACGTTCACGAACACGCGGTCGTTAATCTGTAGGGTGTCTTCCATGGAGCTTGAGGGGATGTAGAAGCCTCGCACCACAAAAGTTTTGAGCAGAAAAGCGATAAGAATCGCGTAAAGGATAATGAGGGCGTACTCTTTGACCGCGCTGTTTTCGCGGCGGCGCTTGCCCCCACGGGGTTTGTCGGTAGCGGCAATGGCGGACCCCTGGGTTGAGGCCTCGATACTGTCTGAGTTCTGTTGCTCCATGAGCACGCACCCTTCTGCTGTGAACGTGTTTAGGGAATAGTCTAATAGTTTTACCTAGGAGCTTGGCCAAAGCGTTGGGCTGGCCAGGCAATAAAGACTGGGCTGCCGATAATTTTATCGGTGCGAATCATACCGCCACCGGGTGCCCCCAGCAGGGCCCTTGAATCAGCGGACGCCGAACGGTGGTCCCCCATCACCCAAATGCGCCCCTCGGGCACCTGCACACTAAAGCGCACATCACTGGCGGTATCGCCAGGGTAAAGGTAGGGCTCGGCGATTGGTTGCCCATTTACCAGTAGGGAGCCGGTGGTATCGCAGCATTCAACGGTATCACCTGCTACCCCGATGACGCGTTTGATGTAGACCGTATCTGAGCCGATGATTCCCAGCCACTGCCCGGTTCTTGTGAGTGGGTCACGCACCCAGGGGTTTCCCGGCGTGTAGGGGGCGAAGGAACCAGTACCGTCAAAGACCACCACATCACCAGCTTGGGGGTAGGTGGCCAGTTTTGAGACGAGAATACGGTCCCCCGACTCGTAGGTTGGTTCCATGGAACTTGACGGTATGTAGAACACATCAATCAGGAAGGAGCGAACCAGCAGGAGCAGGGTGAAGGCTAGGGCTGCGGCAACAGCAACAAGGCGCCAGCCCTGTAGAAAGGGTTGGCGCCTTGGCTCAGAAGAGTCGGCGTTGAGGCCAGTCTCCATAAACCTGGTGAAACCTAAATGGCTTAGGCTTCGCGCTTCTCGCGGATACGAGCAGCCTTACCGTGACGGTCGCGCATGTAGTAGAGCTTTGCACGGCGGACGTCACCGCGGGTGACAACCTCGATCTTTTCGATGACGGGAGAGTGTACGGGGAAGGTACGCTCTACGCCGATACCGAAGGAAACCTTGCGGACGGTAAAGGTTTCGCGGACGCCAGCGCCCTGACGGCCAACAACGAAGCCCTTGAAGACCTGGACACGGCTGCGGTTACCTTCAACAATGTTGACGTGTACGTTCAGGGTGTCACCGGGGCCGAACTCGGGCACGTCGGTGCGAAGTGACTTGTTGTCAATGAAGTCAAGAGTCTGCATTGAGTTTCTCCGTGAATATCTCTGCCGCAGGTCAAACATATTCGGTGTATTTCGCAGGCAGTGTCTAAGGGTCACCAGGTGGTGCCAGACTGATGCTGTCTGCGATGAATTCTTATTTCACCGTGCTCTGAACGGTCAGAGCCGGTGGCTCATACTGTTACCGGTCGCTCTTCCCCCTGCGGCAGGGGCGCACCCAGCATGAACACAAAGAAAAATTATCCCACAGAAAACCCGCCTGCACCAGGGGCGCTGCGGCGGGCGTCCTGAACTTAAATGTGAGCTTACCTACTTTAGGTGCGCTATTGTGCCGGTTCGCCCTGAGCTGCCGCCTGGCGGGCAGCTTTCTGCTCGGTGTGCAGTTCCTGTAGGAGCTTGCGGTCTTTCTTATCCCAGTTTTCAGCAGGGTAGGCCTTGACCATATCGGGGCGGCGGGCAAAGGTGCGTTTAATTTGCTCATCACGCCGCCAGCGGGCAATGGCCCCGTGGTTACCTGAGAGCAGGACGGGCGGCACCTCCTGGTTTCGCCATGTGGCAGGCTTAGTGTAGACCGGGTATTCCAGTAGCCCACCGGTGTGGGACTCCTCAGCCAGGGACTCTGGGTTGCCCATCGCGCCGGGTATCAGGCGGGTAATGGCCTCAATCATGACCATCACAGCCACCTCACCCCCATAAAGCACATAGTCGCCGATGGATACCGGCAGCACCCTAAATTCGGTTTCGGCCCAGTCCAGCACGCGCTCATCGATGCCTTCGTAGCGGGCCGGGGCGAAGACGATGTGTTCTTCTTCGGCCAGGTCGTAGGCCATCTGCTGGTTAAAGACGGCGCCGGCGGGTGAGGGCACAATCAGCAGGGGCTTGCCCCCGTCCGCCCGTGCGGACGCCGGTGAGTTAGCCAGTGCCTGGTCTAGAGCCAAGCCCCAGGGTTCGGGTTTCATGACCATGCCCGCTCCCCCGCCGTAGGGGGTATCGTCTACTGTTTTGTGGCGGTCAAAGGCGAAGTCACGCAGGTTGGTCAGGTGTAGGTCGACCTTGCCTGATGCGCGGGCTTTGCCCATGAGGGAGAGTTCTAGCGGGGTCAGGTATTCGGGGAAGATGGTGATGACATCAAAGCGCATGGGGTTTAGCCCTGCTCGCTCTCGGTCTCGGCTTCATCGTCTTCATCGCTGTTGAGTTCGAGCAGGCCGGCGGGCGGGTTGATGATAATGTAGCCCTCCTCGGTATCGATGGCGGGGATGATTTCTTCAACGAAGGGCACCATGATTTCTTCACCGTCTGCTGTTTTTTCTAGGATAAGCAGGTCCTGGGTGGGCATGGTCTGTAGGCCGGTGACGGTTGCGATGGGCTCTTCAGGCAGGTAGCCGTCTTTGATGTCGGCAGCCAGGTAGACGGGTAGGTCAAGCAGTTCGTGCTCGTAGTAGCCTTCATCGTCACCGTCGGTTTCTGCTTCGCTAGCAGAGTCAAAGGTGAGGCGGGTGTCTCGCAGGTCTTCGGCCTGGTTGCGGTTGGTGACTTCTTGGAAGGCTACGACCAGGATTTTTTTGTTCCAGCGGGCTTTTTTGACGGTGAGAGTGCCGGCGGGGGCGATGGCCCCTGCGGGGCTTGCGGGGTTGAAGTTTTCAATGTCGAGCACAGCCCCGGGGGCGAAGCGGTCTTCGGGGGCGTCGGTGAAGAGCTGGACGGTGACTTCGCCGCGGATGCCGTGGGGTTTGCCAATGCGGGCGACCTGTACCTGCACGCGTATCTCCTTGAGGGTGAGGTGTTGTGGGGTTTGGGTCTAACTTTACCGGGTTTTACGGACGGCCGGTGGCTAGGTGCGAGAAAGCCCCTACAGCTCTTAAGCGGTAGGGGCTTCTTGATAAGTATTCAGTTAGCGTCGTCGGTCGGTGTCGATGACGTCTACGCGTACATGGTCGCCGTCGTTGATGGCGTTGACCACGGTGCGGATGGACTTGGCGGTGCGGCCGGAGCGGCCAATCACCCGTCCAAGGTCATCAGGGTTCACGCGAACCTCCAGGGTTTCGCCCCGGCGGCCGGTTTTGGCGCGCACCTGGACGTCATCTGGGTTGTCGACGATACCCCGAACGAGGTGTTCGAGAGCGTCAGCCAACATGATTACTCAGCTGCTTCCTCAGAAGCTGCTTCTTCAGCAGCCTCTTCTGCGGGAGCTTCTTCAGCCTTGTCCTCACCCTTGGGGGTGATTGCCTCGGGGAGGATGACCGAACCCTTTTCGGGAACAACGAACTCGGGCTTGGCGTCAACGGGCTTAACGGTTGACTCAGCCTTTTCGCCCTTGGCAGCAGCCAGGTCGCCGGTCAGCTTCAGCAGAGCAGCTACCTGCTCGGTGGGCTGGGCGCCAACTGACAGCCAGTACTGGGCACGCTCTGAGTTGATCTCGATACGTGAGGGGTTCTCGGTCGGGTGGTAAATGCCGATTTCCTCGATAGCCTTACCGTCACGCTTGGTACGTGAGTCAGCTACTACAACACGGTAGCGGGGATCGCGGATTTTACCGAAACGCTTCAGACGAATTTTAACAGCCACTGTAGTGGTTTCTCCTGTTTTCTATAACTGTTCGAGGTCAGGTGTCAGCTCGTGGGGCGGGCTTCGTCATGACCTCTGCGGACACAATTTCTCCCGGATGAGAGGGGCCGGGAAAAATCGAGTACCCGTCAAGTATGCCAGCTTGCCCCCGCTTAATCTAGGGTTACGCCTGGGGTGTCTATGTGTTGTTGAAAACGAACTCAAAAGAAGCACGATGCGAAGGCGGGCGGAGACAGGATTACCCCGCAAGCGAGTTTTGCGAGCGCCAGCGAGCAACTGTCTGAGCTCTAGGGGTAATCCTGCGTAGCCCGCCGTCCCTCCCACTTCAGATTTATTTTTTGAGCGCTTGCTTCCAGCTAACTGAGGTGCCGCCGCGCATAATGTTGGCCCGGTAGATGCGGGCTCCTAGTCGGGTGAGGAGGGCTGCTATTACCAGGGTGAGGGCAAGAGCGAGCAGGGGTTCCCAGAGGGCTACGTCCTCGGTGAGTAGGCGGCGGGGCATGGCGATGGAGGACATGATGGGAATAAAGGAGATGACCTTGAGCCAGGCCCCTGAGGCGTAGATGCCAGCGAAGAGGGCGGCGATGAGCACCATGGTGATGGGGTTGGCGAGGTTAGCGATGTCTTCGGTGCGGGCTGCCATGGCACCTACAGCGGCCCAGATAGTGGCGATGGCTGCGAAGCCGGCGATGTAGAAGAGGGCGAACCAGCTAGCTGAGGGGAGAATCCAACCGAAGTCTGCGGCAGCTCCGGTGATTTGCATGCCGATGAGGCCGGTAACTGCATAAACGGCTACCTGAAGGGTGGCGAGCACGATATTGCCCACGATTTTTCCGGTGAGTAGCTGCCCCAGGGGTATGGCGGTGGCAATAATTTCGACGATGCGGTTTTGTTTTTCTTCGACAACTGAGTTGGCGATGGCTACGCCGAAGAACACGGTGGTCATGTAGAAGATCATGGCGAAGACCATGGCAATGAGGAAGGCCAGGCCGGCGTTTTGGTTGCCCGTTAGGACGCTGGTGCTCACCTGGGTGCCTGCGGTGAGGGCTTGCAGGTCAACGCCTGCTTGGGCGGCGTTTTCGGCGGTGATGGTGGAGGTGATGACGGCGCTCAGTTCAGTGACCAGGCTGTTGTCAGGAGATGAGTCGAAAATGAGTTCCCAGCCTTCTTCGGTGGGGGTTAGGTAGGCGTCCGCGTCCCCGTCGGCTACCAGGGTGCGGGCGGCGTCCGCGCTGTCAACCTGGGTGGCGGTGTAGTTGGTGTCGTCGTCGCTCGTTGAATCGGCTGCGGCGACTAGGGAGCTTGCCCGGTCGTCGTTGGTGGCTATGGTGTAGTCGGTGTTCCCTGTGTTGAGGAAGTAGGGGATGAGGGTTGCGGCCAGGATGATGACCAGGGAGAAGATGGTGCCCCCGATAAAGGTTTTATCGCGCAGTTTGACCATGATTTCGCGGGTGGCAACGATTTGCCAGGCGTTCTTGGGTCTTGAAGTGCGCTGTGCTGGTGTGGTGCTCATTGGCCGGTAGCCTTTCGGTAGATGTCGCCGAGGGTGGGAAGCTGGCGGGAGAACTCCTGTATATCGTGTTCCAGACCGCTGCTGAAAATCTGGTGGCGGACGCTGGCTAGATCTGCGCCGGGGGCTAGTTCCAGGACGGCTTCGGTGCCTGAGACATCCAGGACGTTCGCCCCGGGTATTTCACGGAGCCAGGCGGCGTCGGCCCCGCCCCGGTAGAGGTAGCGAGGGGTGCCTGCTTCGCGTAGTTCGGTGGCGCTGCCTGCGGCTCGCACGGTGCCGCCGTGCAGAATGACGACGCGGTCGCAGAGGCGGTCGACTAGGTCGAGTTGGTGGGATGAGAAGAGGATGGGGACGCCGGTGCGCATGAGCTCTCGCATCATGGAAACCATGGTATCTACGGCTCTGGGGTCCAGGCCGGAGAAGGGCTCATCGAGAATCAGGGCTGTGGGCTGGTGCAGGATTGAGGCTACAATCTGTACCCGCTGCTGGTTGCCCAGGGAGAGAGATTCAAGTTTGTCGTTGAGGCGCTCTCCTAGCCCTAGTTCGGTCAGGTGCTTGGTGGCGATGGTGCGGGCGGTGCTGGCGCTCATGCCGCGCAGCTGCCCCAGGTAAACCAGCTGGGCCAAGATAGCTTGTTTGGGGTAAAGGCCGCGTTCTTCGGGCATGTAGCCAAAGCCTGCGCGGTCGGCAGCGGTGATGGCACGCCCGCCATAAAGTACCTGCCCGGCAGTCGGTTCGAGCAGACCCATGATCATGCGCATGGTGGTGGTCTTGCCAGCACCGTTTGCGCCAAGAAAACCGGTCATGGAGCCGGGTTCAACGGTAAAGCTCACTTTTTCTACGGCGGCTGTGGCGGTGGGGCCACTGCCGTAGACCTTGGTGAGGTCATGGACTTCTATCGTACGGTCGTTCATAAGGGCACTTCCTGTGGGTTGCTTGTACTCCCAAGTCTAGAAAGTCCACGCATAGAAGAACTCCCCCGTGGGGCGGAGCTTCATGGGGGAGTTCTTTTGGGCTGCCAACAGACGGAGTTAGCCAGCTAGACCTACCCGGTGGGCAAAAATCACGGCGCCAACCCGGTCACGGCTGTGGGTCTTGGCCAGTATGTTCGATACGTGAGTTTTGACGGTTGCAGCTCCCAGAAAAAGTTTTTCTGCAATTTCCGCGTTAGTCAGCCCCTGGGCGAGCAGTTCCAGGGTCTCTTTCTCGCGCGGTGTCAAGGCTGCAAGAGCAAAGGCATCGTCGGGGCTCAGGTCATTGGTGGTCTGTGCTCCCCCAGCCTGTCCCTGCCCGATGCTTCCTGCCGGGGTGGTGACGTCCTGCCCCTTAGTTTGCTCCACAAAACGGGCGATGAGCGGCAGGGTCATTTCGGGTGAGAGCAGGGCCAAACCGCCTGCGACCTTTCGGATAGCATCCACTAGCTCATCAGCATCTGAAGTTTTGAGCAGGAAACCGCTGGCGCCAGCTTGAAGTGCTGAGAAGAGGTAGTCTTCGCGGTCGAAGGTCGTGAGAATCAGGACGGCCGTGCCCGGCAGCTGCTCGGTCAAAGCGGCGGTGGCGGTGATTCCGTCCATCACGGGCATTTGAACGTCCATGAGCACCACATCGGGGCGGACGCTTGCGGCAAGGTCCAGGGCCTCTTTGCCGTTGCGGGCCTGGCCGACTACCTCGATGTCCTCCTCCATGGAGAGGATCAGGGCGAACCCTGATCGCACCATGTCTTGGTCATCTGCTAGCAGGACTTTGATGGTCATGGGGTCTTCCTTAGCGGGTAGGTGTCGTGGGTTTCGTCAAAATCTGCGGGGAAGCGCACCTGCACTTTCCAGCCGGGGGCACCTTGCCTCCGGCCTGCCCAGCACGTGCCGCCTAGGGCGGCGGCTCGTTCTCTGATGCCTTGGAGCCCGTACCCTTGGCGTTTCTCATCGGCCCCGTGTTCTTGGCTGTTTGTTGCACCTGCCTCGTGTGCAGGCCCGTCATCGGTAACTTCCAGTTCCACCCAGTTGTCTCCTGTCTCTCCGCCGGTGCGCAGGGCCAGCACCGCGTTTTGGGCCACTGAATGTTTGCGCACATTGGTCAGGGCTTCTTGGGCCATGCGGTAGATAGAGAGCTGGGTTCCCTGCTGCAAGCCGGTCAGCCGGGTCAGGTCCTGTTCGCTGACCTGCACTCGGGTTGTCACACCTACCGCCGTCATATGCTCCACCAGGTCAAAGATTTCGGTCACCTGGGGCTCTTTGGCAGCCCCGCTTCCCTGCTCCGCTTCCCCGGCAGCCCGCATCACGCGAATCAGGTTCTTCATCTCAGCAACCGAGGATCGGGCCAACTTTTCAATATTAGCCAGGGGCTCAGCCGCCAGTTCCGGCTTCTTTTCTAGAGCCCGACGGGCAGCAGCCGCCTGAATCCCCATAGAAGAAACATGGTGCCCCACCGAGTCGTGAAGCTCTCTGGCTATACGCAGGCGGTCGCGGGTGACAGCGTCCTGAGCCATCTGTTGGGATTGCTGTTCCAGCTGCTGTGCCTGGGCAGCAAGCACGGTTCGCTGGTAGGCCTGGTTCCAGGAGGTACGCCCCATCACCGCAGCACACCCAAAGTAGAAGGTGTTAGTTACCGCGGCCATAATGTACCCGGCGGTTGCCTGGCTAAAGATACCGCCAGAGAAATCTTCGACCCCCGCTATGCTGTAGGCCGAGTCAGTCATCACCCAGGTAAGAATCACCCAGAGAAACGCTATAAGGCAGATCAGGGCATAGACGAACCAGGTGAGGGTGCGATTTTTGCCCCAGGCAATCCCCGCAAAAAGTGTCACAAAGTAGCACAGCTGAAAGCTGAGGGTAAATGACCCCACAGGGGAAAGATAGTACAGGGCGTAAAAGAGCGCAGTGGCTAGCAGCATCATGGTCAGGGGGTAGCGCCTGCGGCCAACTAGTGGCACCGTCATGCCCGCAACAGTGATGTAGGAGAGAAGAATCTGGTGCTGGTCCTCCCCCAGTAAGCCAGCCGAATGGTAGGCAGCGTTCAAGAGCAAGGTGACGGCAAGTACCACGAGCCAGATGAGCACGTCCTTACGCAAGGACGCTGCCGGTGGGGTGGATCGCTCCCAGTCAGGGTCTATGTGTGAGAAAGAGAAGGGAGTGGATGTGTTCACCCACCCACTGTATCAAGGCACAAGAAGGAGCAACTCCCCCGCCCGGCGGAGAAAACGGCGGAGAGAAGAGCGGAGAAAACGGCGGAGAGAAGAGCGGAGAAAACGGCGGAGAGAACGAGACTAGCTACCAGTGCCGAAAAAACGCCCCAGCTGCTGACGGGCCAGTTTCCCAGCCTGCCGGCCCAGCCTTTGAGCGGTGGTCGCGGCCTGGAGTCCTAGCCTTTGGGCTGTGTTCTCTGCCCGGCGGCCCAGCCTTTGGGCGGTGTGCCTCAGTGCAGGTGCCTTAGCCTCAGAGTCCTTCTGGGCTTGCTCTTGCTGGGCTTGCTCTTGCTGAGCCTGGGCCCGCAGCTCCTCAGTCAGCGACAGCGGCCGCGTTTGGTGGTGCTCAGTTACCGGCAGCTTCTGGGAAGACAGTAGACGGTGATAAACCCGTGCAATGACCATTTCAGCGGTGCCAGTAGCCCCTAAAGTAGCTGCTGCAACAAGAGCGGCACGAGGCGAGCGCCCCTGCCTCATTCTGCGCGCAGCCCAGAGAGCTAGGGCCCCTGAGGCCCCGAGCTGGGCGGCGGCGTCCGCAGTCAACAGCCAGGGGTGTTCACGAATTTCTCGGTTGACGGTGCTGAGGGTATCGGTGCCGTTAGGGTAGGCGGTTACGCTCTCTTTGAGGCGCTCTAGCCCGCTCATATCGGGGGTGAAACGGCGGTAGCCTACGAAAGCATCGAGGCTGACAGAACCGGTGAGTACCTTATGCAGTTCTTCAGGTAGCTCTAGGGCGTGGATGGTGGACTCTAACCCATCTACGCTGTGGAAATCTAGCACGTAGTTGGTGAGTCGGTTAGCGGTCTGGTCATCGAGCCCGTAGAGCCAGATGAGCTGGTCAAGCTGGTCGCGGGCACCTTGTTCCCGGTAGGGGGCAGGCAGTAGCCCTGGCAGGCTCCAGACCAGGTTGCCTACCTCGCTTGAGGTGCGTTCTAGGGCAGTACCAATTTTGGTCAGGGGTGACCAGCTAAAGGTCAGTACGGTACCTACCAGCCCAGAATCAGGGGTGCCCATCACCTGGTTCACCCAATCAGTGACACTGCCAGTCTCGGGGCCTGTAGAGTCAGCCGGGAGCACGAAAGATAGGTTCTGCCCGAAGAGGGTCTGCTCAGCCACGATGGAGGGCACGTTCATCGCTTCTAGCAGGAGCGCCAGAGTCTGCGGGTCAGCGGTAATGAGCGACCAGCCTTTATCAGCTGGGGCTGCGTGCACCTCCCCCACCATCAGCTCAGGTTGCATGTAGCTTGCTATATCTGCCATGGGTAGTTCTACCAGGGCGGCGCTCACCCCGTAGGGGTCAAGGCTCAAAGAGTCGGTACCTTGTGAGAAAGAGGCCAGGTGGTAGTCCTCCCCCGGCTGCTGCGGTAGGAGGTCAGCGGCACCCGGTAGGCGGGTATCCAACTGGGTCAGAAACTCATCGAGGGATGCACCAGGTAGGAGCACCCCGGTGCTATCGGTTTCTACGGTACGCAAGGACGCCTGCCCCGGTATACGCTCGCAGAGCACGAAGAGCTGGGCGCGGGGCCCGTCTATTTCTAGGGCGGTTACTGTTGCAAGGGACTCTATATAGCCTGCCAAATCTGGGATGATTTCCCAGTTCAGCTCATCAATAGCTGCCTGAGCTTCAGGGGATAGTTCGCCTGCGAAAGTCTCTAGCTCTTCATCAGGTATCTCACCGGTCTCACGCGGTGATTCTTCTGCCTGATTTCCACTCCCCTGCTCAGCTTGCATGATTTGTTGGATTAAATCATCAAATTTATTGGGGTCAGCAGCGAGTTCTTCAACGCTTTTGATGTCTTCGTCCGTGTATTCAGCGCCGTGGGGTGCCTCTTGGGTTTGCTCGCGAATCAGGCCGATGATGCTCTCTAGCTGGTTGCGTACCTCTTGTTCGAGACCAGCGGGCAGGGCAGGTTGCTCGCTGGCGTCCGCCTCTTGCTGCTTATCGCCCTGGGTAGGCCCGTCACCGTAGATGCCGGGTATCAGGTCAGGCCAGTTAGCCTGGGCCGGGTCACGGTCGATGCGCAGACGCACCCATATCACATCAGAACCTACAGCCTGCTGGGTCTCCTGGTGAGAGGGGCCCTGGGGGGCTGGGTCACGGTGTGATTCAGTCATATGTTTGTCATCCTTATCAACGCTTCATCGAAAGGGCAAAGATTTGCCCCGGTGCTACACGACGAATATAAAATCTAGCTGGCTGGCTTATCGCTAGAGAACTCATAGACAGCCCCGGTTTGCAGGGCACGGAAGGCCTGACGCAGACGGTGGGCGTGACGGGGCCCAAAATAATCATCTAAATCTTCAGGGGCGACCCACTCATAAGCGGTGAGTTCTTCTTCTTGAAGGGTGATTGTCGCATCGGCAGGTAGCACACCGGCATCGTAAATGTAGTAGGTGGAGTCGCCCCAGATGCCCATCTGCAGGCCGTGGAAAATCACCAGGAGCCGGCCCGGTTCCAAATCTAGACCCACTTCTTCAGCCACTTCGCGGAAGCAACCGGGTTGGGGGGCTTCGCCTGCCTCAACGGTGCCGCCGGGGATAGTCCAGCCGTCCTTATAGTTAGGTTTGACCACTAGCATCTGCCCGGCCTCGTTCCGAATCAGAGCGCCAGCAGCTAGACGGCGGGTTGGCAGGCTTGCGATAAAAGCCTTGAGTTCTTCTTCGGGTAGGTAGGAATCAACCACGGTACTGCTTTCTTCTTAAGGGGCGGGCTACTACACCCAATGTACCGCGCCCAGCCAGCAGGTAAAAGGCAGGGCGGGTCTTGCACTCTCACAGCAGAACTACCGCCGGTGCAATACACCTTTAAATGAAGGAGAGGGCGGGTGCGAGTCTCTTGCTCGCTCCCGCCCTAGCTCACAAGGTTTTGCTAGCTCACCAGGTTTTATTTGAGGAACTTCTCAAAGCCCTTGGGCAGGTTCAGATCCTCAGGTTTCACGTCCTGGGTCTGCTGGCCAAAGGCTGAGCCTGCAGCAGCCTGCTGCTTAGCTGCTGCAGCCTGTTCCTGCTGAGCGCGCTTGGCCGGGTTACCGGAACGGGCCTTCTGCTTGCCCTTACCCTTGCCCTTGTTCTTGCGGGCAGAACCACCGGCTGCTGCCATACCGGGCATCTGCATGCCACCGGGCATACCAGCCATGTTGCCGCTAGCAAGCTTCTTCATCATCTTCTGGGCCTGAGCAAAACGCTCCATGAGCATATTGACCTCAGAAACAGTCACACCGGCACCCTTGGCGATACGGGCACGGCGGGAGCCATTGATAATCTTGGGGGCAACTCGCTCATGCGGGGTCATAGAGCGAACGATTGCCTCGACGCGGTCAATTTCCTTCTCGTCAAAGTTCTCCAACTGCTGACGGATCTGGGCGGCACCGGGCATCATCATGAGCAGCTTCTTCATGGAGCCCATCTTGCGAATCTGCTGCATCTGGGCCAGGAAGTCCTCAAAAGTGAAGTCTTCCTGATCCACAAACTTCTTGGCCATGCGGTCAGCTTCGGCCTTATCCCAGGTCTGCTCGGCCTGCTCGATCAGGGTGAGCACATCACCCATGTCGAGAATTCGGCTGGCCATACGGTCTGGGTGGAACTGCTCAAAGTCGGTGACGTTTTCACCGGTGGAGGTAAACATGATGGGCTTACCGGTGACGGATGCAACGGAGAGAGCGGCACCACCGCGGGCGTCACCGTCCAGCTTGGAGAGCACGACACCGGTGAAGTCTACGCCCTCGTTGAAGGCGTTAGCGGTGTTAACAGCGTCCTGACCGATCATGGCGTCGATAACGAAGAGGACTTCGTTGGGTTCAATGGCGTCGCGGATATTGCGGGCCTGCTGCATGAGCTCAGCGTCTACACCCAGGCGGCCTGCGGTATCGACAATGACCACATCGTGCAGCTTGGCGCGGGCCTCAGCCACACCATCACGGGCCACCTGTACGGGGTCACCGCTGGGTGCATCGAACTCACTGGTGACACCGGGGTGAGGGGCGTAAACGGGTACACCGGCGCGCTCACCAACCACCTTGAGCTGGTTAACAGCATTGGGGCGCTGCAGGTCAGAGGCCACCAGCAGGGGGGTGTGCCCCTGCTTCTTGAGCCAATGGGAGAGCTTACCGGCCAGGGTGGTCTTACCTGCACCTTGTAGACCTGCCAGCATGATGATGGTGGGGCCGGTCTTGGCCATGTTGATGCGGCGGGTCTGGCCACCCAGAATATTGACCAGCTCTTCATTAACGATCTTGACGATCTGCTGGGAGGGGTTGAGGGCTTCGGAGACCTCGGCACCCAGGGCGCGTTCTTTGATGTGGGCGGTAAATTCGCGCACGACGGGGACGGCGACGTCAGCATCCAGGAGGGCACGGCGGATTTCGCGTACTGTTGCGTCAATGTCTGCTTCAGTTAGCTTGCCTTTGCCGCGCAGGTTTTTGAAGGTTGCTGTCAACCGGTCTGAGAGTGAATTAAACACGGGCTGTGCACTACTTTCGTGGCTGGATGGGCGTCGCGGGCTGAAGGGGCCCGCCACCATAAATTTTTGAGTCAGCTATTAAGAATAACGTATGTGGGCAAGGGTGCACCGGGTTTGCAGGGTCAAGAGTGCAAGATTCCCCAGCACACCCTGTTCACAGGTTGATTCTTAAAAACCTTGCCCCACCACCTTGTGGAAGGTGATGGGGCAAGAGAGGGGTGAGCTTGAGAAAATCTCTCAGTTAGAGAAACTTAGTTCTTCATCCAGCCAACGCGAGCCCACTGCTGGGGGTTGTCTGAGGGGCTACCGAACATGGCTGCACCGTAGTTAGCCAGCTTGTTCTTGCAGTAGACGATATCGGGGCCGTTGAAGACGGTACCGAGAGTAGCGAACTCTGCCATGAACTTACTCTCGATTTCGTTGCACTTTGCGTTACGCTCAGCGTCATCCTCAATCTTTTCCATCTCAGAAATCATGGCATCGATTTCTGCTGAGCCGGCAGCACCGTCCAGGTTGGATGAGTGGTAGTACTGGCGGGTTACCGAGGTTGCATCAGAACCTACGGTGTAACCCGAGAAGGTCATGTCGTACTCCTTGTTACCCATGACTGAGGCGAAGTTAGCGTCGGGCTGCTGGTCGATGGAGCATTCGATGCCAATGGCCTTCATCTGCTCAATCATGGTCTGAGTCAGGGCTGCGCCGCTGGGGTCATCACCGAAGTTGGTGATACGGAAGCTGGCATTTGCGCCGTCCTTAGCGTAGTAATCACCGCTCTTGGTGTAACCGGCATCTTCTAGAATCTTCTGAGCAACCTCAACACCGCGCTCTTCGGGGTAGTTGTCCCGGTAGTACTCAGAAACCGGTAGCAGCATCATGGAGCCGGGGGTCTCTTCAGTCCAATTCAGGCCCTGGAAGCGGACGTCGGAGAGAGCCTTACGGTCGGTACCTGCGAAGATAGCACGGCGCAGGGCAACATCTTTAATACGAGCCGGGTTGAGGTTCAGGCCACCAGCGAAGAGGCGCAGGGAGCGGCGGGGTTCTGCATCAGCAGTTCCCTCAACGTCCTTGTAGGCTGCCAGGGTACGGGCACCTACAGCATCGATTTCGCCATTACGGAAGGCGGCACGAGCTGCGGCTGCCTCCATCTGACGGAAGGTAATCCGATCCAGCAGGGGCTTGGTGCCCCACCAGTTTTCGTTGGGAACAACAGACAAACGCTTCTCCGCTGAGTTCCATTCTTCTAGCTTGAAGGGGCCTACACCGTAGTCGGGGTTGGGGTTATCGGTCCAGCCATTGTTGAAGACCTCAGGGTCTACCATGGCAGGGTGCAACAAGGCGCCAAAGAGGTTATCTGCCGGGTAGTAGGGTTCCTTCATAGTCACAAGAGCTGAGAAGGCGTCGCCATCTTCTTCAATGGACTCAATGAACTCGTACATACCCGAGGTAACAATGTTGTACTCACCCTCAGATGACTTAAAGACATTCCATGAGGTGCGCAGAGACTCAATGTCAATGGGGGTACCGTCATTGAACTTGGCCTTGGGGTTCAGCTTCACGCGGATGGTCTGAACGCCATCGACGGTCTCAGCCTCATAGGATTCACAGAAGTCAGGGTTAACGCTAACGTTACCCTCAAAATCTGACTGCCAAAGACCGCTGGTCATTGAGGTGTGGAAGGTGGAGAGAACGAAGCTGTTATCTAATGAGTTACCGTTCTGCGAGGTACGGTTGAAATCGGGGCCCAGTGAGGCAACAGGCAGAGTCAGCACACCGCCGGTTTGCAGATTAGCGATGTCCTGCTCATTGATTTCTACCCTAATTTCATCACCTGCTGCTGCCATGCTGGCGCTTGCTGCGCTGGTGGTGTTGGAACCTGAACCGCCACATGCAGTCAGCAGGCCGGTGGTTCCTAGGATGCCGGTACCCCAAAGCAGGGTACGGCGGTTCAGAACAAGATTCTTATTCATTCTTTTCTCCTCATGTGATAAAGATGGACAAAAGCGGAAGTGAAGTGATTTCAATTACATACTATACTTGTAATTTAGCTTACAGCAACTTCATGTTCAGGATAATAGCAGGCATACTGATGATCTCCGTCTGCCTTGCTCAGTGCAGGCACATTCTCAGTACATTTCTTCTGCTTATCCTCAGGCAGCAACTTAAAGATGGGGCACCGCGTTGCAAAAGCACAGCCCTCCGGCGCATTCACAGGAGTAGGCAAATCGCCTTCCAACACAATACGCTGCCGACTAGCCTCAACATCAGGGTCAGGCACCGGAATAGCAGAAAGCAGAGCCCGCGTATAGGGGTGCACGGGGTTATCAAAGACCTGATCCACATCACCTATCTCAACGACGCGACCCAAATACATCACAGCTACCCGGTCAGAGGCATGGCGCACCACAGCCAAGTCATGAGCCACCATCAAATAGCTCAGCCCCAACTCAACACGCAACGTTTCCAGCAGATTAATAACACCTGCCTGAACCGACACATCCAGAGCAGAAACAGGCTCATCCAAAGCCACCAACTTAGGGTTAACAGCCAGCGCACGGGCAATACCGATACGCTGACGCTGACCGCCAGAGAACTGGTTAGAGAAACGATTAACGTGGTCAGGTTGCAGACCTACCGTCTTCATCAGTTCAAGCACGCGCTTCTTAATGTCCTTGACCGCCCAGCCCTGATTTTGCAAAGGCTCAGCCAAAATCTCATAGACAGTGAAGCGAGGGTCAAGGGCACCGGTTGGATCCTGGAAAACCATCTGCTGGTTTTTACGCAGCTCATTCAGCTCAGAACCATGCAAGCCCTGCTTGTTCGAGACACCCGCAATCACAATCTCGCCGTCAGTATCTGGTGAGAACTCCATAATTTCAAGCAGAGTAGTGGTTTTACCACAGCCTGACTCACCCACAATAGAGAAGCACTCCCCCTCACGGATATCAAAGCTCACCCCGTTAACTGCCTTAACGGTACCCACCCGACGCTTAATCAGGGCCCCCTTAGTGAGGGGGAAGAACTTTTTAACATCCCTCACCTCAAGCACGCTAGCGCGCTCTTCACGGGGCACACCCGTAAGCGGCGAGGTAGGGATCTGAGGTACAGGGAACATCTGCTCAGGGCGCTCATTAACGAACTGATCTGCATAAAGACAGGCTGCACGGTGATTCTCACTAGTACCAGCAACAAGCTTTAGCGGCGGCTCTTCCACCAGGCAGACGTCCGTAGCGACAGGGCAACGAGGGGCGAAGGAACAACCCACCACAGGCTTCAACAGATTAGGAGGAGTACCTTCAATAGGAACCAAAGACGCCTTCTCCTTGCGGTCTACACGAGGCACAGCACCCAGCAGGCCAATGGTATAAGGCATAGAGGGCTTCTTATAAAGGTCACTAGCCTGAGCATGTTCCACGGCCTTACCGGCGTACATCACCATGATCTCATCAGCCATGCCAGCGACGATACCCAAATCGTGGGTGATCATGATAGTTGCTGCCCCGGTCTCTTCCTGGGCCTTCTGCATCACTTCAAGCACCTGAGCCTGAATCGTCACGTCCAAGGCGGTAGTGGGCTCATCAGCAATCAGGACGCGTGGCTCATTTGCGATAGCCATAGCAATCATGACGCGCTGACGCATACCACCAGAGAACTCGTGGGGGAAAGACTTGAGTCGGCTCTCAGGTGAAGGGATACCCACCAGGCGTAGCAGCTCAACAGAGCGATCATGGATAGCTTTCTCGCTCATCCCCTTGTTGTGGGTCTTAAGCACCTCAGCTAGCTGGTTACCGATGGTAAAAACCGGTGTCAGTGATGAGAGCGGATCTTGGAAGACCATGGAAATTTCTTTACCACGGTAGTCACACATCTGCTTATCGCTCAGGCCCAAGAGCTCAGTGCCCTTGTATTTGATAGAGCCGGTGATATCAGCGGTCGTGGGGTGCAGACCCATAATCGCCATAGAGGCAACCGACTTACCTGACCCGGACTCACCCACGATGCCCAGTGTTTTACCCGTGTACAGGTCGAAGTCAATGCCGCGCACCGCGTGCACAATACCATTTTCAGTATTGAACTTTACGTTGAGGTCTCGGACGCTCAGTACTGGTGTAGTGCTCATTTACTTCTTCTTTTTCTTAACTTTGCCAACGGACAGGGAGGTAGGATCGAAGGCGTCACGCAAGCCGTCATTCATCAGGGCTAGAGGGCCAACCAGCAGGAAGAAGAACAGCAGCGGAATCCAGAACATCCAGGGCAGGGTGTTGATTTGGCTTGAAGCCTGGGCGATCAAAGAACCCAGTGAGAAGTTCGGGTATTTCACGCCGATACCAATAAAGGTAAAAGACACCTCAGCCAGAATCGCTGCGGTAATACCGCGAGTAAATTCAAGCACCATCAAGGAGCCAATATTGGGGACTAGGTGACGCCAGACAATTTTGAAAGGGTGCACGCCCATGTAGCGGGCCGCTTTGACATAGTCACGGGAAATAAGCGACATAGCCATAGCTCGAATCACGCGGGCAGTGTACATCCAGCTAAAAATTAGAAGCACAACGGTCAAAATCAGCCAGCCAGGAATATTATCGCGTATAGCCTGACCACCAGAACCGTTAATAACAATTGCTACCACCAGCAGGCTGGGTGCCATGATGAGGGTCTCCAGCACAAAAAGCATGGTCTTATCAACCTTGCCGCCAAAGTAGGCCATGACACAACCGTAGATAGCTGCAAAGATTACCGATACGCCACCCACAATCAGACCGATAAAGACCGAGGTGCGAACCGCCTCAACCATCTGAGCGTAGAGGTCAGTACCTGCACTGGTCGTACCAAACCAGTGTTCTGAGCTAGGGCCAGTGGAAATATGGAAAGGGTCAATGGTGGTGGTGCCCCACTTGGAGAGGAAGCCACCGAATAGACCGAAGGCAATAACCAGAAGAAGAACAACCAAACCGAAAACCGCAGTCTTATTACGCATAAAACGACGGAAGATAATCTTCTTCTTACTGATAATTTCAAAATCAGCTTTTTTATGGTCAACCCGGGTAATGATACCGGTAAGGTTGTCGTGGTTGATAGCTGGTGAGTTACTCATGAGATCCTCACTCGGGGATCGACGATAGTGGTTGCAATATCAGCAATAATTGCGCCAACTGCAAAGATAAAGGAGCCGTAGGCCAAGGTTGCTACCGCAGCGTTGACGTCCTGGGCCCCAATTGCCTGAATCGACCAGAGGCCAATACCAGGCCAGGCGAAGATTGCTTCAGCGAAGAAGCCGCCGGTAAAGATAGCGGGAACGGTGAAAGCAATAGATTGAGCTACCGGGATGAAGGAAACTCGCAGAGCATGGCGGCGAATAGCCTGGTTGCGGGTCAGGCCCTTAGCACGAGCGGTACGGACGAAGTCAGCATTGACACTATCGAGAAGGTACTGGCGCTGGGAAATCTGGTAGCCACCCCAACTCATAATGGTGATACAGAAAGTAGGCACAATATAGTGGGCCGCCAAATCTACCCAGTATTCCACACTGCCCGGTGTGAGACCTGGCGAGGAAATACCGGTGACGAAGAAGATGCGCTCCCCTGCGGCATTGTTAATAGCAACAGCTCCAAGCTGCACCAGGAAGTAGGCGATAGGAGCGGGCAAAATGTAGACCAGGTAGGAGTAGCCGGTAATCACACGGTCTGAGAACTTATACTGGCGGGCTGCAGAATAGACACCCAGAGCGACACCAATGATGAGGGAGAGAATCACAGCCACCATGTAAAGACGGGTAGAGACCCACACACGCTGACCGAATTCAGCGTTAATGTAAGCGCCATTGGGGCTACGGCCCCAATCCCAGTGCAGTACAACGTTGGTGAGCCACTGAACGTAGCGGTCCCAGGCACTCATGGTGGGGTCAAGGTTCAAGGAGGAGAAGTTACGCTGAATCTGCTCGGGGGTGGGGCGAGGAACGCGTTCCTGTTCAATCAGGGCGGGATTCAGCGAGGTGACAGCGAGGAAGTAGCCACCGGTCGTCGTTAAGAAAATCATGACGGCGTAGGTAGCTACTCGCCTCAAAAGATACTTGATCATGAGGCGAACTCTTTCTGGAGGACGAACATTGTGCGTGAGCCTTTACAGATACTATGGGGTTTGTGATGCCCAACATATGCTGACGTATTGAGTTGAGTATATTGAGTCACACCCGGCACATCAAGTTAGACAACCCATCCTTGAAACCCCGCCTCACAGCAATGAAATACACCAGAAATAATTTCCGCCTTGAAAAGCCCGATAATACCTGGGAAAACTCCCCGCACCCCACCCACACACGGCTCATTCGCCTCTCAGAAAGGCCCCAAACGTTAAAAAAGATTAAACAATTACCCCATATTAATCTCCAAAAGAATCGGGGTGTGATCCTGGCGGGGGCCAGAGTCAATCATTTCTGAAGCCTGCACCTTCTCAGCAAGACGATCAGAAACCAGCCAGTAATCAATACGCCAGCCGGTGTTGTTAATCTTCGAGGTCCGCGAGCGCTGAGCCCACCAGGTATAGGCCCCTAGAACATCACCGTGCAGGTGGCGGAATGTATCGGTAAAGCCGCGAGAAAGGATGTGGGTGAAGCCCTCGCGTTCTTCGTCTGTGAAGCCCGGTGAGCGGCGGTTGGCTTTAGGGGTGGCTAGATCAATTTCGGTGTGGGCTACGTTGAAGTCACCGGTGGCAAGTACCGGTTTGGTGGCGTCTAGGCTAGCGAGGTAGTCAGCGTAGAGGCGGTCCCAGATTTGGCGGTCAGGTAGGCGGCGCAGACCATCGGAGGCGTTGGGGGTGTAGACCTGAGTGACGTAGAAATCCTCAAATTCTAGGGTGATGATGCGCCCTTCGGCGTCCATGGTGGTGGGGGCGGCCAGCTGGGGGTAGGTGACGGTGGGTTCTAGTTCCTGTTTGTAGAGGAACATGGTTCCGGCATAGCCTTTGCGGGCAGGCTCGTCAGATGATACCCAGGCGATTTTGTAGTCGGGGAAGTAAGCGTGCAGCGCTTCAAGGTGCTTCTTGGTGGGCCCCTTGGCAGATAGCTTGGTTTCTTGCAGGGCAAGGACGTCGGGCTTTAGCAGGGCGATAGAGGCAAAGACATCGCGTGAGAGCAGGGCACGAGCCGACTCACTGGTGAGTGCGGCGTTGAGTGAATCAACGTTCCAGGAGACAAGTTTCATGCCCTCCAGTCTACCCGGCAGGGCCCTGCCACCTCCTCGGTACTGCCTCGCTCCCCTCTGCCGTGGGACTCCCCTGTATCTCAAGCAGAAGGGCAGGCCTGAACGATGGTGGGCCTGCCCTAGTGTCTTGATGTTTTTAGATGGCTGAGATGCCGCGTTCGCCGGTGCGCACTCGCACCACCTCATCGACGGTGCTCACCCAAATTTTGCCGTCCCCGGCGCTGCCAGTGTTGGCGGTAGAGATGATGAGGTCGATGATGTCCTCAGCCCGGCCGGTATCGGCCAAGATTTCCAGTCGAACCTTAGGGATCAGGCGAATGTCGTATTCCTTGCCGCGGTAAACCTCTACGTGCCCGTGCTGGCGTCCGTACCCTTGGGCCTCTGAGACTGTCATACCATCGACCCCAAAGTTTTCCAGGGCCTGGCGTATTTCATCAAATTTTTCAGGTTGGATCAAAGCGGTAATGAGTTTCATAACTGTTTCTTCCTCTAGTTCTTTGCAAAGGCCCCGGAAGTACCGGAAGACATGGCGTAGGCAGTTTCAGCGTGCTGGGCCAGGTCAATACCCTGAACTTCCTGCTTCTCACTCACACGGAAACCCATGGTGCGGTGAATCGGAATGACAATCAGCAAGGTCACCACCGCGCAGTAAACAATGGAGATAATGGTTGCCACCGACTGGGTCACCAGTAGCCCCAGTCCGCCCCCGTAGAAGAGGCCCGCTGTACCGGTCGACGGGGTTGCAATAAAGCCCAGAGCCAAAGTGCCGATGAGACCAGAGACCAGGTGTACGCCTACCACGTCCAGGGAGTCGTCATAGCCCAAGCGGAACTTAAGGCCAACAGCCCAACCTGAGGCGATACCAGACACAAAGCCCAAGGCCAGAGCGCCGATAGGGTCGACGTTAGCGCAGGCCGGGGTGATAGCAACAAGACCAGCTACCAGGCCAGAGGCTGCACCCAGAGAGGTGACGTGACCATCACGGACGCGCTCTAGCAGGCACCAGCCCAGCATGGCCGCTGCCGGGGCAGCAAGAGTATTGACCCAAATCAGACCAGCCTGGGTGCCATTTGAGGCTGCACCTACGTTGAAACCAAACCAGCCGAACCACAAGATAGCTGCACCGAGCATGACCAGAGGCAGGGAGTGGGGGCGCTGGTTGGGGTCCTGGCCAAAGCCCTTACGGGCACCCAGCACCAGGGCCAGAATCAGGCCAGCAACACCGGCGTTGATGTGAATTACCAGGCCACCAGCAAAGTCAATGGCTTCACCGAACATGGAGCCAATGAAACCTTCTTCACCGAAGAGGCCCCCACCCCAGACCATGAAAGCTAGAGGGCAGTAGACCAGGGTAAGCCAGAGGGGGACGAAGAGGCACCATGCACCAAAGCGGGTGCGGTCGGCAATAGAGCCGGAGATAATAGCTACCGCGATGATAGCGAAGGTGGAGCTAAAAGCGACCGCTAACATGTTAGTGCCGCCATCAGCCAAAGTGGCAGAAAGACCAAAGTCCTTGAAGGGTGAGCCGACGATATCGTGGATGAGGGCGTTTCCTCCGCTCATGCTATAGCCCCAGAGCACCCAGCAGACGCCAACGATGCCCATAGAAATCACGGACATCATCATCATATTAAGTGCTGACTTAGCCCGCGTCATACCGCTGTAGAAGAGAGCGAGACCCGGTGTCATGAACAGAACAAGTGCCGCGGCCACCACGGTCCAAACATCACTGGCGGTGAGTTCCATGCCTGTTACCCCTTTCAAAATCTGTACAGAAAACCTGTGTGCCGGTCTGAGCCGGCCCTGGTGTGTTTGACAGTTTCCATTGTTCTTTTGGCATGTTTCGGCCTCAGGCGAGCAGAGTTTCACCAGAGTTACAGGTGGCCTAGACCTGTTGCCAGCAAGAAAACGCCGGTTACAGGCGTGTTACTAGCAGTAACAGGGAAGTTACTCCCCCTCAGCAAAGGGAAAGCACAGCAAAAAACCGGGGGTAACTAGCCCTTAGGCAGTTACCCCCGGTTCATAACCAAGGTCAGCAGGTGGTTTTATGTATCAAGCAGAGCATCAACAAAAGCAGCAGGCTCGAAAGGAGCCAAATCGTCAGGGCCCTCACCTAAACCGATCAGCTTAACGGGCACGCCCAGTTCTTCCTGGATAGCAACCACAATGCCGCCCTTAGCTGATCCATCCAGCTTAGTCAGCACAATACCGGTAATCTGGACGACCTCAGAAAAGACCTTAGCCTGAATCATGCCATTCTGGCCGGTGGTAGCATCAATCACCAGAAGCACCTCGGTAACAGGTGCCTCCTTCTCAACAACACGCTTGATCTTACCTAGCTGGTCCATAAGACCCGCCTTATTCTGCAGGCGCCCGGCAGTATCAATCATGACGGTATCTACCCCGCGCCCCTTACCCTGACGGATAGCTTCAAAAGCAACGGAGGCCGGGTCGGCCCCGTCCTTATCTGAGCGGACGGTCTGAACACCCACCCGGTCACCCCAGGTCTGCAACTGGTCAGCTGCCGCCGCACGGAAGGTATCTGCTGCCCCCAACAGGAGGGTCTTGTTCTCAGCGACCATCACACGGGCCAGCTTACCCACGGTCGTGGTCTTACCGACACCATTGACACCAACAACCAGCACCACACCCGGGTTACCATCGGCACCATCTAGCGCCAGCGAACGGTCAGTATCTTCACCAACAATAGACAAAAGCTCCTCGCGGAGCATCTGCTTCACCTGGGCCGGATTCTCCGTGCCCTCCACACGCACACGCTGCTGCAAAGCAGCTACCAGGCGCGCTGAGGGCTCAGCGCCCAGATCAGCTAGAAGCAGGGTTTCTTCTACCTGATCCCAGACATCCTGGTCAATTTTGTCGCGAGAGAGCAGGGCCAACAGCCCCTTACCCAGCAGGTTATTTGAACGAGAGAGACGGGCGCGCAACCGCACCAGGCGGCCCTGGGCAGAAGCAGGGCGCTCAATAGTGGTCACCGGCCCATCAGCAGCACCATCTGCTGGGAGGTCATCGGCATCACGAGTGCCCTGATAGCCTTCCTTAGGGGCTTTGGGGCCGCGCAGCAAAACAGCGAGCACGCCACCTAGAATCAGCACACCAAGAAGTATGTACACAATGAGAGTTAGAGAATCATTCACCCCTCTAGCTTGCCATATTCTCCCGGCACCAAACAGCCTGGGCATGAGAGTAAGACGCACATCTACCCAGCACCCCCTACCACAAACTAGTATTGTGAGCTAAGATACCTAAACCGTTAGTAGAGCCTGACAACACCAGACCCCCACAGCATGAGCAAGCACATACCCACCCCCTCCATGGACACCGGGGCAATCCCCATCATCCCCGAAACCGTACGCCAAGAAAACCGCACCCAGCACCCCCACACCGCAGAAACCATCAAAGTACCCACCCAAATCAAAGTACTCATCTGCGCCTCCTTCCTCATTGCCCTCGGCTACGGCCTAGTAGCGCCCGTGCTCCCAGGTTTCGCACGCAGCTTCGACGTAGGGGCTATGGCGGCAACCTTCGTTGTCTCAGCCTTCGCCCTTTCCCGCCTAGCCTTCGCACCAGCGTCCGGACGCCTCATCTCCCGCTTCGGCGAACGCCGCATCTACTCAGCAGGGCTCATCATCGTAGGTATAGGCTCCATCGGGGCAGGGCTCTCCATCAACTACCCCATGCTAATTATCTCCCGCATCATCAGCGGCACCGGGTCAGTCATGTTCACAGTAGCGGCCATGGGAATCCTCGTGCGCAACGCACCACCAGCCATTCGAGGTAAAGTCTCAGGCTACTTCGCCACCTCCTTCCTACTGGGCAACATCTTAGGCCCCGTCTTAGGAGCTGCAACATCATCACTGGGCATGCGAGTACCCTTCTTCGTCTACTGCGCCATGCTCCTATGCGCGGCCCTAGTAGTTCTCACCCGGCTCAAAGAGCGACCCCAGGAGGTCCACCTCAATACCCAGGGCATCGCCGTCCCCAAGCCCCAGCTCAAACTAGCTGACGCCCTCAAATTCACCAACTACAAGGCAGCCCTCATGGCCAACCTGGCAGTAGGGTGGAGCATCTTCGGCCTACAAACCACCGTCGTACCCCTTGCCGCCGTGGCCCTCCTCGCTAGCCTTCACACCGATCAAGCAGGCTACGATGCGGCAGCAGCCGGAGCTAAACTAGCAGGGTTCACCCTAGCCACCTATGCAGCCGGCAACGCCCTGGTACAGATTTACTCAGGCAAGATGGGCGATAAAATAGGCCGCCGGCCCATGGTTTTCTCTGGGCTTCTTCTAGCAGGTTCGGTCACCATCATCTTTGGTCTAATTACCAGCCCCATAGTTTTTGTGGCCGCCGCCGTGCTTCTGGGGGTTGGCTCCGCCCTTCTGGGCCCCTCCTTGCAAGCCGCAATCTCCGATATTGTCGGCAGCAAACGCTCAGGTGGCCAACCCCTGGCCTACTACCAGATGGTCTCAGACATGGGCCTAATTATCGGCCCCCTGGTTGCCGGTTTCATCATCGACACCTGGGGCTTCTTCCCGGCCTTTATCGTAGCCGGTGCCCTGCTCTTTCTGGCCGCTATCGGCTGGTTCCCCGGCTACCGCCCCGAGTTCCCACCAGAGATAGCCGATCAAGGCTACACCGGCAGGTAACCCCGCCCTCTTAGTCTCCCCCGGCTAGTCTTCCAGAAGGTCTTATCGTGGGTCTTCTAGGCGGTGGGACAGAACACTAGAGACACCCTGGCGCATAGTAATACCGTACAGAGTATCTGCCTGGGCCATGGTGCGCTGATGGTGGGTAATCATCAGCAACTGCGACTTCTCTCGAAGCTGGCCCAAGACCTCAAGCAGGCGCCCCAGGTTACGGTCATCTAAGGCCGCCTCTACCTCATCAAGCACATAGAAAGGTGCAGGGCGGGCCATGAAAACTGCCAGCAGCAGGGCCAGCGAAGCTAGGGTGCGCTCGCCACCAGAAAGTAGGGAGAGGCGAGTGACCTTCTTCCCAGCCGGTGTCACCCGAATATCCAGCCCACTATGCTCCAGGTCCTTGGGGTCTGCAAGGATGAGCTCTGCCTGGCCGCCGGGAAAGAGCAGGGCAAAGATACGGCTAAATTCCACCTGTACATCGGCAAGAGCCTGGGTGAAGGATGTTTCAATAGTCTGGGTCAGGTCTTTCATGACCGTACGCAGGTCAGCCCGTGAGGCCTTGATGTCCTTAATTTGCTGACGCAGGTAGTGATGGCGCTGTTCTAGGGCCTCATATTCTTCTAGCGCCAGAGGGTTAATGACGCCCAGGCGGGCAAGCTCCGCTTGGGCTGCCGCCAGGTTCTTCTGAAGACTCTGACGGGGCACATCGGGGGTTTCTCGCTCAAGGAGGGTTTCAAGGCTCAGCCCCAGTTCGCTCTTCACCCGCTCAGTCAGGGCCTCCCAGCGGGCATCGACACGGGCCCCTTGGGCCGCTGATTCAGCCTGTAAGGTCAGGGCAGCAGCGAGGGAGGCTTGGGCCCCTGCTAGTTCTTCGCCGGTGATGGTTAGGGCCTTCTGCGCTTCTTGGGCTTTGAGCTGGGCCTGAGAGTAGGCCGCTTCTTCCTGGTGGCTCACCTGCTCTAGGGCGTAGCTGAGGGCGCGGGCACGGGCTGCTATTTTTTGTACTCGATGGCGGTTTGCCTCCGCCTGGTCTTGGCGTTGCTGGCGGGTTTTATCAGCCTCTTCCAGGGCTGTGAGGGCTTCTTGGGCTTGGGTCAGACGAGCCTGGGCTGTTTCTTCTATCTGGTGGGCGTATGTGCGGGCTGCTTCTGCGCGGGTCTTTGCTTCAGTTGCTTGAGCAAGAGTATCTTCTGCGGTGAGTAGCTTCTGGCGCAGGGTATCAAGATCAGTGTGGGTGCGCTTCTTCCGCGCGTGAGACAGGACTTCTTGGGCTGCACTGACGGTTTCTTGTGCCTTGTGCTGTGCCTCTTCGGCGCGCTGGGCGGCTTCGCGCAGGCGGGCAAGGGTGAGTTGGGAGCTTTCTGCCCGGCCGGTGAGGGTGGCTAGTTCAGCGCGGGCGGTGGCTAGTTGGGCGGTGAGTGTGCCGGTGGTGCGGGCCCGGTCTTTTTCAGCTTTTTGGGCTTGGGCCAGAGCTTCTTCTGCCTGCTGGTAGGCCTGCTCTGTTTGTTCTTGCAGGTTAGTTAGGTGCTGGTAGGCCTCTTTAGCCTGGGTTAGTTCTGTGTAGCTTTCGGTCAGGGGCCGCTGTTCTGAGGGGTAGAGGGTTGAGCCTGCGGTGAGTACAGTACCGTTTGGGGTCACAGCGCGGACGCCCGGGTGGGCTGTTACCAGGGCGCGGGCGGTTTTTTTATCAGGTACCAGGTAGGTGCTGGCGGTCAGTAGGGCCAGGGTTGGGGTGAGCGGCTCTGGTGCTGTGAGGGCCTGAATCAGTGGCCGAGATTGGCAACCTTCAGCTTGAGATGCAGAGAGTTGGTAGAGGTCAGATAGGTCAAGAGAGCTCTTGGGGGAATGAAGGTGAGAGACTTCCTCAGATAGGTAGGCGCCATCGGTACGGGCTAAAGCCCGCAGGTAGGGCGTCAGTACAAGCGCCACGGCCTTCTGCCATTCATCTTCAATCTCAAGTAAAGAAATAAGCTCCTGGGCGCCCTCTTCTAGAGCCTGCCGACGATGCTCTGGGTTATCGCCTACTTCTGAAGAATCATGATTCCAGGCAGCTTCAAGGGCCTCATACCGTGCCTGAGCAGCATGAAGTTTCACTTGAGCTTGATGAGACTCTAGGCGGCTAGCATCTACCAGCTCCCCTGCCCTCTGACGCAGCTGCCGACATTTCTTCTCCTCTTCTTCAGCAACCCGCACCTGCTCCTGGAAGGTAGCGACCGCAGCCTGAGCCCGCTCAGTATCAGCCGCAGAAGAAGCCCCCTGAGCCTGCGCCTCAGCGTATTCATCGGCCCGGCGCTTAGCCTCTTCGCAACTACGCTCAAAAGCCACCCGGGCTGTAGCAAGCTGACCAATTGCCTCAGAGATACCCTCCTTAGCGGCCTTAGCCTGCTCCTGGGCAGTTGCAAGAGCCTGCCGGGCTAGGTGCTGCTCTTTCTGAGCAGTGTCCAACCCTGCCTGAGCAGCCGCTAGCTCCTGCTCCGCTCTATTTCGTGCCTGCCGGGCCTGCTGGAAGGCTTTCTCCTCCCCATCGCGAACCTGCCGGGCCTGCGATAGGCGGGCGGTGGCGTCCTGCTCTTCTTGCTCACGGTCAGAACCTTTCAAACGCTCAGCAGCCACCAGCTGAACCGTCTCCACCAGGTGCCCAACCTCTTTCAGGGCAGCACGGCCTTGAAGAGCCTCATCAAGAGCCTGCTGGGCAACCTGCCGAGCAAGTGTCACAACCCCTAGCTGCTCCTGCAAGGTTCCCGCCCGCTCCTCAGCCCTTACACGGGCAGCCTCAGCCTGCTCACCGGCCACCCGCTCAGACTCCCGCTCCTGCACCATGGCCCGGGCATCACAGGCCAACAAATCAGCGCTCAGACTCCGCACCCGGCCAGCCACCTCGCTAGCTGCCCGGGCAGTCTCAGCCTGCTCCCGGCGTCCTTCTAACTGCTCCGCCAACTCGGCAACCACATCTTCTAACCGGTCAAGATTGGTCTTTAAATCCTCAAGCTTGGTGGCAGTCTTAGCCTGACGCTTACGATGCTTAAGCAAACCAGCAGCCTGCTCAACCAGCTCACGGCGGTCATCTGCGGTGCCGTGCAAAATCCTATCGACCTGCCCCTGCCCCACCAGGGTATACAGTTCCCGGCCCACACCAGCCTGCGCCAACAAATCCTGCACATCAGCCAAACGGGCAGGCTCACCATTAATCTCATACTCAGAACCACCAGCAGAAAACATGGTGCGCGACAGACGAATCTCAGAGTGCGGAAGCGACAAGGCACCACTCTGGTTATCAATAACCAGCTCAACCTTGGCACGGCCCAACGCGCCCCGGGAGCCACCACCAGCGAAAATGACGTCCTTCATAGCCCCACCGCGTAGCTGCTTAGCGCCCTGGGCACCCATCACCCAGGCAAGAGCATCCACCACGTTAGACTTACCCGACCCATTAGGCCCCACTAGCACATTCAGCCCCGGCTCAAACTCAAAAACTGTAGCCGATGCAAAAGACTTAAAGCCACGCACGGTCAAAGATTTCAGATACATAGTGGTAAGCCCCATCGGTTGGGTAAAAACGGGTTTAGGTCGGCATACCACTTTACCGCAGGCCCCTACACCTGTTCGGTGTGAGATGAACCCGCGTCATCAATCACCGCCCCAGCCCCCAGGGAGCCTATTATTGAAAAGTGCCCTTTTCTTCATCGAAGGGTTTGCCCAAGTCCGAAACTAAGGCTAGAAGAGTAGATTGACCGCTAATTCAGATATTCGCCACAAGAACGCCTCCCTACTATCGGTAACCAGAGTGCTACCACCGGAGGTCGTCACCAGCTCCTACTTTGATGAGCAACTAGCGGCTACCTACCAGCGGCTCAGCATGCCCAAGGGCCTCCTAGAACGACTGGCCGGCATTAGAGAACGCCGCGCATGGGGCCCCACTATGCACTTTGAAGACGGCGCCGTACAAGCAGCCGAAGAAGCCATCGCCCAGGCCGGTATCAGCAAGGAACAGATCGGGCTCATCATTAACACCTCTGTTACCCGCGATAACTTTGAACCGGCTGTAGCAGTAGGCATCCACGACCGTTTGGGCCTTCCCCGCCACGCCCTCAACTTTGACATCACCAACGCCTGCCTTGGCTTCGTTAACGGTGTGACGGTGGCCGCCAGCATGATCGATGCCGGTGCCATCGACTACGCCCTGATTGTCGATAGCGAAGACCCCTCCCCCTGGCACGCCACCGCCCTACGCCAGCTGGGCCGCCCCGATTCCACACGCGATGACGTCCTCACCCAATTCGCCACCCTCACCCTGGGCTCAGGGGCTGCCGCTGCCATCATCGGCCGCTCTGATGTGCACCCCGAGGGGCACATCATTGTCGGTTCAGTCTCCCGCGCAGGCACAGAACACCGCAAGCTCTGCATCGGCGGTGACGCCGATCAGGGCATGAGCACGGACGCCGAAGGGCTGCTCAAGCACGGCCTGCAACTAGTAGCTGAGGCCTGGGAAGAAGCCCACCAGCAGGGCTGGGACTGGAAGGAGATGGACTCCTACGTCACCCACCAAATTTCTAACGCCCACACCAACGCCATCATTGAGGCTGTAGGTATTGACCGTCAGCGCATCCCCCTCACCTTCCCGGTCTGGGGTAACGTGGCAGCGGCCGCCTTGCCCATGACCTTGGCTGAAGAAAGCCCCCGTTTCACCCCCGGCGACCGGATTCTCTGCATGGGTGTGGGCTCTGGCCTGAACACTGCCCTGATGGAAATCACCTGGTAGGAGCCGCCATGACTATTTCTCAGCTGACCGCAGACCCCTCTCTCTGGCCCGGTGTTGACCCTGCCTGGTCCCACCAGATGCAGGTGCCAGCCTCCGCCCCGGTAGAAGAACCCGGCACCAGCCGCCGCTGGCACTACCTCGATAACGGCCCCGCTCTCCAAGCAGCCGGACGCACCCCGGTAGGTACGGTACTAGCCGTGCACGGTAACCCCACCTGGTCTTACCTCTGGCGGTCAGTCATCGCTGCCGCAACCAAGGCCCAGCAGCCCTGGCGGGTTATCGCCGTCGATCAGCTCGATATGGGCTATTCAGAACGCACTGGCAAGACCCGTTCCCTCGCTGACCGTATTGCTGACCTGGGTGACTTCACCGCAGCTTTAGGGCTTGATGATACTGACCTACCCCTAGTGACCCTAGCTCACGACTGGGGCGGGCTGATTTCTCTGGGCTGGGCTCTACGACACCGCGAGATTGTCTCAGGGCTCATGCTGACCAACACCGCTGTTTTTCATGATGCCGGGCAGAAACTTCCTGTTGCCCTACAGGCTGCCCTGAACCCGGCTTTGCATGGGTGGGCTACTGAAAAATCAACCGCCTTCATAGACGTAACCCTGGGCCTAGCCCAGGGCAGCGGTCTTGATGCCGCAGTCAAAAAGGCCTATAAACTGCCCTACAGAACCGCTGAACACCGGGCAGGTGTGCGTAATTTCGTTGCCGATATTCCCGCCACCGAAGCGGCCTCTAGTTACCGCCCCATGGTCTCTGTGGCTGAAGGTATCACCGATTTAGAGGTCCCTGCCCTCATGCTCTGGGGCACTAAAGACCCGGTTTTCCAGCGCCGCTACTTAGCTGACCTAGCTACCCGCCTACCGCAGGCTGACATTCACCGTTTTGAGAACGCCAGCCACCTGGTGGCCGAAGATGAAGACATCGCCAGCCCTATTCTAGAGTGGCTAACCGAGCACTTCGTCACCGGTAGCACCCAGCGGGAACGCCACCAAGAAGCACGCGCCACACAGGTGCAAGAAGACTACCGCCCCATAGGCGCCGAACTAGCAGACCGGGCATCAGACACCACCCTAGCTGTGGTCGATATGAGCAAGAAGGGGGACGGCACCCAGGTCGCTGCCCAACTTTCCTGGGCCGAACTGGCCGCTGAAGTGGACCGGGTAGCTTCTGGGTTGCACAAGCTCGGAATCAAACCCGGTGACAGGGTTAACCTGCTAGTCCCTCCCGGTATCAAGCTCACCACCCTCATCTATGCCTGCCTCAAAATTGGGGCTGTGATTGTTGTAGCCGACACCGGCCTGGGTGCTGCGGGGCTGACGCGCGCACTCAAGGGGGCCCGCCCCTCCTGGCTCATTGGTGTTCCAGCAGCGCTCACCCTCGCTCAAGCCCTGGGCTGGCCGGGCAAGCGCATTGTGGCCGGTTCCCTGCCCTCGCTTGCTGCCCGTGCCCTGGGTGTAGTAGGTGCGGTCGATGATTTTGTGGCCCCTGAAATTTTTGCGGTAGCTGACCCTGACCCCGACATCGACGCCGCTATTCTCTACACCTCTGGCTCCACCGGCCCGGCCAAGGGCGTGGTTTACACCCACCGCCAGCTAGCAGCCATGCGAGATACTATCGCAAGAACCTACCAGCTAGCTGCAGGCAGTGGCCTGGTGGCAGGCTTTGCCCCCTTCGCATTACTGGGCCCGGCCCTGGGCGCTACTTCGGTGACTCCAGCTATGGACGTCACCAAACCTAAGACCCTGACCGCTGCCGCTTTGGCCTCTGCTGCCCAGGCCATCGGGGCAAGCACCATCTTTGCCTCCCCTGCCGCGCTCATGAACGTGCTCGATACGGCAGCTGATCTGACCGACCAGCAGCGCACTGCCCTGGGGCAGGTCACTACCTTGCTCTCAGCCGGTGCACCTATCACCTCTCCCCTGCTGGCGCGTTTGCAGAACCTGCTACCGGCAGCCTCCTTGCACACCCCTTACGGTATGACCGAGTCCTTGCCCGCCACCGATGTTTCTTACGCTGACATCAAGCAGGCTGAGAAGGACGCTACCGCAGGCCTGCCCGGTGCTGGTGGCGGCGTCTGTGTGGGCACCCCGGTGGACGGGGCCACCCTCCAGCTTGCGCCTCTGCTGCCCGATGGTACCTCTTCACACGAGGTCACCACCGAGCCCGGTATCACCGGTGAGATCCTGATTTCTGCCCCGCATATCAAGGACCGCTATGACGGGTTGTGGGTCACCGAACAAACCTCTACGTCCAACCCTGGCTGGCACCGCACCGGCGATGTGGGCCACTTCGATGCTAGCGGACGCCTCTGGGTCGAAGGGCGCCTAGCCCATGTCTTAGTCACCGCCCAGGGTGTGCTAACCCCCGTGGCCTTAGAACAGGCCGCCGAACTTGATTCTGAGGTGCGCCGGGCTGCTGCCGTTGCTACTGGCCCCGCCGGAGCGGCGTCCGTACTAGTGGTGGCTGAAGTTGGCCCCCGTTTCCGGGGGAAGAAGACCCGCAACGGTCTAGCCCCAGCAGATTTGGCTCAGCGGGTACGCCAGCGGGTTCTGGATGAAACCGGGGTAGAAGTTTCTGCTGTGCTGGTGGTAGCTGAGCACCCCACCGATGTGCGGCATAACTCTAAGATTGACCGCCCGGTTCTTGCTACCTGGGCCCAGCAGCTCTTGGAGGGGAAGAAGACCCGCCTGGGCAAGGGGGTTATTGCATGGTAGTCTCGCTGCGTTCACTTGCCCCAGATGCCTGCCAGCCTGCCCGGGCTGAGCGGGTGCTGGTCACCGGCGCATCAGGGCTGTTGGGCCGGGAGATTGTCTTTGCCCTGCTGCGGGCTGGCTATGCTGTGCGAGCCTTTCAACGCGGGGACTGCCAGATAAGCCAGATGCTCCCGCCCCACCTGGTAGATCGCTTTGACCAGGTGCAAGGTTCCCTCACTGACCCGGCTGCGGTTCGTGAGGCTGTGACCGGTGTGCAGGGGGTCATCCATCTTGCCGCTAAAGTTTCTGTGGTCGGTGACTGGGAAGACTACCGGCAGGTTAACGTCGAGGGCACTCGCACCCTCTTAGAGGCTGCCCGCGCAGCCGGTATCGGCAAGTTCCTGCATGCTTCTTCCCCCTCGGTAGCCCATTCCGGGGCCTCTATTGTGGGTGAGGGTAACCCGCCGGCCAGCCCTGAGCAGGCCCGCGGTAACTATGCCCGCTCTAAGGCTGAGTCGGAGCTGCTGGCGCTGAGTTTTGATGCAGATAATTTTTGGGTTGGGGTGCTCCGCCCCCATATTGTCTGGGGCCCCGGTGACACTCAGCTGGTGGAGCGCGTCTTAGAACGTGCTGCTGCGGGCCGCCTGCCCCTGCTCAATCAGGGTACGGCCATGATTGATACCCTCTATATTGATAACGGGGCGGACGCCTTCGTGCGCGGCTACCAGCGTCTTGAGACGATTCGTGGGGTGCCTTTGGTGGTCACTAATGGTCAGCCCCGCCCGGTCGGTGAGATTATTGCCGGCATGTGTACCGCCTGCGGCGTTCAGCCCCCCACCTATTCGCTCCCGGCCTCCGTGGCTTACGGGCTGGGTGTGGTCATGGAAAAGGCCTGGGCCCGTTTTGCCCCCGGGCAGATCCCTCCGTTGACGTCTTTCTTAGCTGAGCAGCTTTCTACAGCCCACTGGTTCGATCAGCGCACCACCCGGAAACTACTAGATTGGACTCCGGCTGTTGCCCTTGAGGAAGGCTATGAGCGGTTGGGTGACTTCTACGGGGACAGGTTCACTGGCTCTTAGTCTCTGGCGCACCTATAGGCCCTGCACCTATAGGGCCCTTTGGCTATAAGGGCTATACGCCTCGTGGTTTTCTCTGGCAGTGGGGACAACGGTAGGAGCTTCTTCCCGCAAAAGGCTCACGCACTATGAGGGAGGTTCGCCCGCCCGCTAGGCAGCGGGGGCAGGGCTGCCCGGCTTGCCCATAAGCCCTAAGGGACCGGTCAAAATAGCCTGATTGCCCGTTGACGTTTACATAGAGGGCATCAAAACTGGTGCCACCTTGGGCCAGGGCCTCACGCATGACCGTGCGTGCAGCCTCCACCAGTTCCCGGGCCGTTGCAGCCGGGATGCTTTTCGCTGGTTTAGCGTAGTGGAGTCTCGCCCGCCACAGGGCCTCATCGGCGTAGATGTTCCCCACCCCAGAGATAGCGCTCTGGTCTAGGAGGAGCTTCTTAATGCCGGTAGAGGTAGCCAGCATGGTGCGCCGGAACTGCCCAAAATCAAAGTGAGGGTCAAGCGGGTCGCGGGCAATATGAGCTACAGCCTGAGGGATTAGGGCCAAGCCCAGGGCGGACGCTGACGCCGCAGGTAGCGGCTGCCCGTCCGCGCTCTGGGTGGGTAGTAGGGGGCTGGTGAACATGCCGCCAAAGATGCGCTGATCCACAAAACGCAGGGTCAGCGGGGCTGGGTACCCGCTCTCATCGGTGGCACCTGCCAGGTTTATGAGCACTTTGAGGTGTTTTTCTGCCGGCATTCCAGGGTCTTTGAGGAGTACTTGGCCGCTCATGCCCAGGTGAATGACCAGGGCGAACTCTTCATTGTTCTCAAAGAGTAGCCAGAGGTATTTGCCGCGCCGGGCCACGTCAATCACGCGTAGGCCCGTCAGTAGTTGCTCAAAGTTCTCTGGCCCGGCCTGGTGGCGGCGCACGGAGCGTCCGTCCACTACCTGCACGCGCTCAAGCACGGCACCGAGCAGGTGCCGTGCTAGGCCGCGGCGAACCACTTCAACTTCGGGTAACTCCGGCATAGTCCTTGGGCCTTTCCACCGTAGGGGGACGCGCCCCTCTGTGCGTAGCAGGTGCTAGTTAGTTGAGCTATGGACCTTATGGTAGGCCTGTTCGGCAGCCATACGCTCAGCTTCTTTCTTGCTGGTGCCCTTGCCCTGGCCCATCACCTTTCCAGCCAGAAGAACCTTGGCTGTGTAGCGGCGGGCATGGTCAGGGCCAGTACCTTCCACCTCGTAGATAGGTTCGCCCTTGCCCTGGGCGGCAGCATATTCCTGGATTTCAGTTTTCCAGTCGCGGCCAACATCTAGGGTCTTATTGTCATCGAGCATGGGTGAGGTGTGGGTCAGTACGAGCTGGTGGGCTGCTTCAGGCCCGTAGGCCATATAGACGGCACCAAAGACAGCTTCCATGGTGTCAGCCAGGATTGAGTCCTTATCGTCGCCACCGCTTTTCTTCTCCCCCTTACCTAGTCGGATGCAGGGCCCCAGTTTGAGGCTGCGGGCCAGGTTGGCTAAGGTTCGGGTGGAAACAATCACGTGGTGGCGTTTAACCAGTTCGCCTTCAGGCAGGTCGGGAAACTTTTTGTAGAGCTCTGAAGCAACGGCCAGGGACAGTACGGAGTCGCCGAGAAATTCTAGGCGTTCGTTGTGGGGCAGGCCGCCGTTTTCAAAGGAGTAGGAGCGGTGAGTCATTGCAAGCTGAAACGTCTCGGTATCGAGGTCGATACCGAGACGTTTCAGAAACTCTTGTGATGCAGAGTTAGTCATAAGGTGTGATTAAGCGTCAGCTACCTTGCGGCCCTTGTACTCGTAGAAGAGTTCGTTGCCAGCTGAGTCAGTCACGAGCTTTGCCTGGTGGGGCAGGGAGTAGGTGACGCGACCGTTTTCTACGGTCTTGACCAGCTGAGGAACGGAAGCCTTCCACTGGGAACGGCGGGCGCGGGTGTTAGCACGGGACATTTTCCGCTTGGGAACAGCCACAGCTATCTCTTTTCTCTTGTTGCTTTATAAGTTTTATTTGTCGTTCGCATCGAGCAACGCTGATAGCGCGTTCCACCGGGGGTCGATGACCTCATGGTGGTGCTCAGGGTCGTCCTCTAGGTGTGCGCCGCATTCGGTGCACAGGCCCTGACAGGAGTCACTGCAAACAGGTTGGAACGGCAGTTGAAGAATCACTGCGTCCCGCAGCGCCGGTTCGAGATCAATTTCATCGTTCTCTACGGCGTACTGCTCATCTACTTCATCTTCGGGGCCACCTTCAGGGGCCTTCTCGAAAACAAAAAGCTCTTGAACATCGGCTGTAACATCAAAGTCAACCGGGTCGAGGCAGAGGCTGCATTCACCGGAAACGGTGACAGTTGCAGTACCAGATACCAAGATACCATCTGAAACGGATTCTAGGCGAACATTGAGGTCAATGTCGCTACCTTCTTCCGCTTCAATCAGAGCATTGCCAAATTCGCTTGGCGCAGGCAGAACTTCATCAAGGGTCTCCATTGCGCCCGGGCGATGAGCTAGATCTCGAACCGAGATCAAAAGGGGCGATGAATCTTTTCGTGAAATGACGAACTCCCTATCGAATGTTTTAAACCAAGTACCCATTTTAGGGTCTTAAGGCCCAGCGAATCAAGCACTATTATTTTTCAACCCTGTCTAGCTGACCACAAGCGCCCCAGCCCGCCCCATGGAGCAGACCCACCCTTACTCGGGGTAAAGGGCCCGCTGCACCGCCCGCGGCACAAAATCACGGACGTCCCCACCAAAACTAGCGACCTCTTTCACAATGGTAGAAGAGATGTGATTGTACTTAGGGTCCCCCGCAATAAAACTGGTCTCCACCCCGGCAATATGGCGGTTCATAGAAGCCATCGGCGCCTCATACTCATAATCGGCAGTATTCCGCAAACCCTTAACGATAAGAACCGAACCCTCTTCACGCACAAAATGAGCCAGCAACTCCCCCTCCGGGAGCACCTTGGCGCAGACCCCATCAAAGAGCGAAAAAGTTTCTTCCACCATAGCCACACGCTCTTCTAGGCTAAAGCGATAGGTCTTCTTAGAGTTATGAGAAACCGCGACAATCACACTGCCATAAATTTTGGCAGCACGAGTAATAATTTCAACGTGACCGTTATGGATAGGGTCAAAAGAACCGGGGCAGACAACCAATTGCATGACTCTAGGTTACAGTAGGTGCTTAGGCCTAAGATACTGCATGACACCCAGGTGATGAGGTCCTTCTCTTCACACTCTACTCCCCCCTGCCGCCACCCGGTTGCGCGCCTTCTCCCACTAAAACCTTAGGCTGTGCCCCAGCGGCCCGGTGAACTTGTAGGGTTCAGTGCCCCCTAGTTGCGGGCGTCCTTTGCCCGAATCAGGTCAAGAGCAACCAGACCACCCACAATAGCCAGACGCACCGGCTCAGGGGCACCGGGATCAAAGGTTACTCCGTAACGGCTCTTACCGCGCAGCCCAGCCATCAGGCCACCCCACTGGCGGGCAACATGAGCCGCAACGTGGCCATTGACCGTGATGTTGAAATCGTACTCGAAGAGACTACCCTCTAATTGCAGGGTGAGGCCGGGCAGCTCAATGGCCAGGCGTTTACGCATGAAGGAGAACTGCTTTTGTACGTGAGCGAAAAGAGAGCCGTCAGGGTTGTGCAGTTCGTAGCGGTCTAGGCCAAGATCAAAAGGGTCAATAATTTTAAGCAGAAGGTTTCCGTTGCCGTCCACCAGGTCAAAGGTGCGATTACCCTTCAACAGCCTGCCCGCCGTTGAACCAGTGGTGAGCACCCGGCCCAGCACCTGCCCACCCTGGCTTTGAAGCTCAAAGTCGTTGCTCATAAAGCTACGGGTCTGCTGCACCACCAGGGTGTTTTCGGTTAGCAGAGGTAAGGGCGACTGCTGGCTGATTTCAGGGGTTGGCTGGGGCTGATAACCAGATTCGTTGATATTCTCACTCATCATTCCGCCCTAACACCGACAGGCTCCACGTAGTAGAGCACAGTTTCCCCGTACTTTTTCTCAGCAAACTTTTCCAGCCCCTGCGGCCAGGCAGGCTCATCGGTACGAGAGGCCCGTTCCACAACCACCACAGCCCCCTCCGTCAGGCGAGGGGCCAGCAAGGTCAGCAGCTCTTCAAGCTCACTGTTAGTCACCGCGTAGGGTGGGTCAATAAAGACCAGATCCCAGGCGGACGCCCCCGCGCCCAGGTAGGTGCGGGCCGTCATCTTATGCACCCGGGCAGTGCCGCTGGTGCTCTTACCCACAGCAGCAATATTCTTCTCGATGACGGCAGCCGCCTTGGGGTAGTGATCCACAAAATCTACGTGGGCTGCCCCGCGTGAAAGAGTCTCACACCCTAAGGCACCTGAGCCACCAAAAAGGTCAAGGGCACGCACGCCCTCTAGCATGTTGTAGGTGTCTAAGCGGGAGAAGAGGGTTTCTTTCACCCGGTCTGTGGTGGGGCGGGTGTTATCACCAGGCACGTTGGCTAGGCGCAGGCCACCTGCGGCTCCTGCAATAATGCGACTCATAGGGCTGCGCTCCGCTCCTAGGGGTAAGGGTATGAACTGTTTTAAGGGTACCGGTAGGGTCAAGAGGAAGAAAGGTAGGGCTGGGTGCAGGCTGACCAGTGACGAGTGCTCAAGGTAGTCAAAGGGGCACCTTTATTTACCGCATTTATTCTGTTTTATCCGCAACTAGTTGCGGATAAAACAGAATAAATGCGGGGGTTTCGACCGGCCGCTGTCCTGACTAGCCGCGCCCCAGCGTCCTGATCAGCCCCGCCCCAGGAAGGCTTCGCGGTCAGCGTCCAGGGCCCGGTCTATCGTGCGAGCCAAATCGGGGTGCTTAGCCAGGGTGGGGTCAGCCTCAATGATGCTAAAAGCATCGTGCCTGGCTCGTTCGATGAGCTTGGCATCAGTTAGGGCCCGCAGAAGTTTCAGCGTGGACTTCTTTCCCGACTGGGCAGCCCCTAGAATATCGCCTTCACGGCGCTGCTCTAGATCAAACCGTGATAGTTCAAAACCGTCGGTGGTGGCCGCTACCGCAGCTAGCCGTTGCCGGCTGACGCCGTCCGCCGCTTGCTGGGTGACCAACAGGCAGGTGCCCGGTAAGGAGCCTCGGCCAATGCGTCCGCGCAACTGGTGCAGACCAGAGATACCGAAACGGTCGGCATCCATGATAATCATGAGGGTCGCGTTGGGCACGTTCACGCCCACCTCAATCACGGTGGTAGAAACGAGCAGGTCAATATGCCCGGCAGAAAACTCGGTCATAACCCGGTTCTTCTCTGCGGTGTCCATACGCCCGTGTAGTCCTGCAATGCGCACCCCGGCCAGGGCTGGTAGTCCCTCTAACTCTTCGAGGGTGTTCTCTACTGAGGCTAGTGAGCCGCGGGCGCTCTGCCCCGCTGCCACCTGGGACCCCAAGCCGGGCACTTTCCCCTGCCCAGCAGCTGAGCCGGTAGCTGCCCCCAGGCCGAAGAGGGTTTGACCGGCCTCAGCGTCCGTGGGGGTGTCTGACCCACCAATTTTAGGTACGACCACATAGACCTGGTGCCCTGCATCAATTTCTTCGCGGGCCCTAGCCCAGATACGCTCAGCCCAGCGGGGGTGCTCTGCCAGGGGCACCACATGGGTAGTAATTTTTTGGCGGCCAGCCGGTAGCTGGTCAAGCACTGAGGTGTCCAAGTCACCAAAGACGGTCATGGCCACGGTACGGGGTATGGGGGTAGCGGTCATGACCAGCCGGTGAGGTAACTCCCCGCCGGGCCCACGCAGGGCATCGCGCTGTTCAACGCCAAAGCGATGCTGTTCATCGACAACAACTAGCCCCAAATCGGCGAAAGTAACAGAATCCCCCAGCAAGGCGTGGGTGCCAATAACAATATCTGCTTCACCCGATGCGATAGCCAGCAGAGCCTCCCGCTTAGCCTTGGTTTTGAGGGAAGCAGTAAGTAACACAACGCGGACGCCCGCACCCGGCTCTGCCTGCGGGGCCAGCATCTGCCCAAGAATCTCGCACACTGACCGGTAGTGTTGTTCCGCCAGCACCTCAGTGGGCGCCAGCATCGCCGACTGGGCGCCATTATCGGCCACCTGCAGCATAGCGCGTAGAGCCACCACGGTTTTACCCGAACCCACATCCCCCTGCAACAGACGGTTCATGGGGGAAGAACTGGCTAAATCGGAGCGAATTTCAGCACCAACAGCCTCCTGCCCTTCAGTGAGCTGATAGGGCAGGGCCGCAAGCAGGGCATCAGCAAACCCACCGCTCATATAGGGGCGGGCTAGGGTCTGGTGGGCAGCGCGGGCAGCACGGATACGCGCTAAGGCAGCCTGCAGCACGAAGGCCTCCCGGTAGCGCAAAGAATGGTGGGCTGCCCGCCAGGTTTCTTCAGTATCGGGGGTGTGTACGGCCCGGTAGGTCCACTCCAAAGAAGGGATTTTGCGGCTCTTGCGCACGGTAAAAGGTACGGGGTCTTCAAGCTCTTTGAGGTTGATGCGCTCAATGAGGGTCTCAATGGCGGTGGCCACCTTATCGGTGGGGAATTTGGGGTTGGCCTTATAGACCGGGATAGGTGCGGACGCCCGCGCAGCAGCCCGCTCAATAGCTTCAGCACTAGCACCAGTGGCGGCGGTTAGTTCCTTCCCCGCAATGACAGCGTAGTGGGGGTTAGTTAGGGTGAGCTCACCCCGGTAGGAGCCGACCTTGCCGGAGAACATGACCTGATCGCCTTCGTGAATCTCACGCGCTGCTGTCCAGGCGTTGAAGAAGCTAAGAGTCATGGTGCCCTGGGCAGTCAGGGAGTAAGGCTCAGGGGCGTAACCACCAAAGATATCCCCCATCTGATAATGAGGCGCACCCGGTGCGGCGCCCGGCATCTGAGACTCTGTGTACCCCCCTGCGCTACCGTGCAGGCGGGGGTTGGTGTAGCCCCGCGTGTAGGAGGCTGGTGGGGCAGCTCCCCGGTAGGCGTTAGGGTTGGTGGGCTGGCCGGTGGGAGCTAGAGGGTCTGGCTGGCTTACCTGGTTTGGCTGATTTAGCTGATCTAGCTGGTCGGTGATAGTAATTTCTGTAATGGACCCGCGCCGCGATGCCATCTGCCGGGTGCTCATACGCACCACCTGAGCAACGATAGTGGCCTCAGTGCCCTCCACCAGGGATGAGAAGGGGGTGAGTTCGCCACGGGGCAAATACTTGCGGGGGTAGTGGTCTAGGGCCTGCCCTACCGTTTCGATACCCAGATGGGTTTTGAAGGACTTAGCCAGGCTGGCCCCCAGGTAGTCGGCCAGGGGGGCGTTATCTAGGCGGTCTTCTGCGGCGTAGCGGGCTAGGGCATCCTTAGCTTCCTCGCTGAGCTTGGGGGTCTTGCGTGCGCGGGCTGCCATTAGCGCTCATCGCCCCGGTCATTGCTGGCATCTTCTGCGGCGGTGAGGGAACTGGTACGCACGTTGATGGGTTCTCCAGCTGCGCGCAGGAGGGTTAGGGCGTCCTCGGCATGGGGTACGTGCACATGGATAGCCCACAGGGCTTGGTTGCCAGCCTCAACCTGGGCGATAGAGACAGAATCCCCCACTGTTTCCAGGGCACTACGGAGTTTAGTGACTTCAAGCACGGGCAGGTGAATCTGGCACATGACTTCAACCTGGGGGCCCGCAGCAGAGCGCCGGTGCGGGGCACGAACTTGTAGGGGTGCTGCTTCTATCTGGAGCAGGTCACGGTAGGTAGCAGGTGGTGCAGCCCCCAGCAGTTCGGTAGCCAGAGCCACCAGTACCAGGTGTAGACCCAGGGCACCGGAATCTACCCAACCGTTCCGGGCATGGGCGGCCTGGGCGGTGCCGCGCAGGGCAGCTTCTGAGGTGGCAAGCAGGTCGGTGAGGTAGGTCTGCCAGGGGCTAGGCTCACTGGTGGCAGGTAGCGGGCAGGTCGCCAGGGCCTGCATGAGGGTGAGCATGGTGCCTTCTGCTGGCTGGCTTAGAGCGGCGGACGCCTGTCGGGCACCTTCTGCCCAGGCAGCAGCGAGCGCAGCGGGGGTAAGTTCCTGCGGGTTCTCCCCCTCTAGGTGGGCTTGGCCTACTTGCTCAGTCTGGCCCGGTTGCTCAGTCTGGCCTACTTGCCCGGCCTGGCCCAGTTGCCCGGCCTGGCCTAGTTTTTGGGCAAGGCCCAGCAACCAGACAGCTAGTAGAGTGCCAGAGTTTCCTCTTGCCTCCCGCAGGGCCGCACGGGCGGCAAGAGCTAGGGTGGGTTCGTCCGCCATTCCAGCGGTGTCAGCTGCCCGCCCCAGGGTGGCGACCATGTTCGCCCCGGTGTCGGCATCAGCTACGGGAAAGACGTTGATGCGGTTGAGAAGGGAACGGTGTTCCATGAGCTGGGTGCGCGCGCGCAGTAGCCAGTTCAGCCACCAGTCAGCGGGAACCTGCCTCAAAGTGATCCCATCCTTTCGCGGTGTAGGTGCGGCCATCAAGGGTGATACCGTCACCTGTCTGTACCGTACCAATTCTAGTAAATCCCGGCGGTATCTGCTCTGGGGGGCAGGTGCCTAGCAGGCCGTGGTCTTCCCCGCCGGTCAGCACCCAGCGCAGGGATTGGGCCTCTGCGCGCTCTGGTTGGCCGCCAGTTAGCAGAGCAGCGGCCGGGTGCACTTTCTGCGCCCAGGGGGCCAGGGCTGCTGAGTTAAGGTCAAGGGCTACCCCTGAGGCGGCAGCAATTCGTCCGCTGTCGCGCACCAGGCCGTCAGAGACGTCCATGAGGGAGGTCAGGTAGGGTGCCGCACTGGCTCCCAGGGCTAGGGGTGAGCGGGGGCGCTGCTGGGCCAGGACGCAGGTACTTAGCTCCTGAGTGGCAGTAAAGGGCTGTGAGTCTAGTAGGGCCAGGCCGGCTGCGGCTGTGCCCAGGGCACCGGCAAAGACGATGGCCTCCCCTGGCTGGGCGCCGCTTCGAGTGATGGGCCGGTCAGTCAGGCCCACGGCGGTCACTGTCACCGAGATTTCGCTGCCTGAGCCCATGTCTCCCCCGGCGATGGTGCAGGTGCTAGCCCCCTGGGCTGTGCAGGATTCGGTGATTCCGCGGGCAAAGTCCTGCACCCAGCTTGTAGGGGTATCAGGGGTGAGGGTCAGCGAAACCAGTAGGGTGATGGGGGTGGCGCCCATGGCTGCGATGTCGGCGAGGTTTTGGGTGGCGGCTTTCCAGCCCACCTCGTACCCGCCGGTGCTGTACCCTGAGGGCCAGTGCTGGCGGAAGTCCTGGTTTTCTGTTTGGGTGTCGGTGCTCATGACGGTCAGCCCACCTCGCAAGTCTAGGGCTGCTGAGTCGTCCCCTGGCCCCAGCACGAGGGCACCAGATACATCTTTTTTGGCGCGGACGTCTGCCGCCTGCTGGTTGTGGGCAGCAAGAATGGGTAAAAAGAGGGCAAGAAGTTGCCCTTCGCTCATCTGGGCTACCGTCGTCATCGGGGGCTCCTAGTTCTTGGGCGCACGGTTACGCCACACAAAGTTAAAGACCACCAGCATGAGGCCCGCTGTGGCAATGCCGGTAAAAATGAGCAGGGGGCGGGCGCCGTTCACAATGGTGCCTCCGCGTTGGAAGATACTGCCCCCGGTACCGGCCCCCATGTGGTGCCCCTGGGCTTGTGCCCCGGCCACGCCCACGGCTTGATTGGGGTCCGCGGATGATGAGCTACCTGCGGGGGCAGCCGAAATGTTCAAGAACCCTTCCATCCATTCAGGTGCCCCCTCATAGGCTAGGTTTTGCTGGCTACTAGAGAAAATACCCAGGACTGTTGCCTCCGCTGGTAGGGTCTCTGCCAGGTTATTCTCGGTTTCTCTAAGGTTCGGGGCTTGGGCGCCGGTAACACCGTTAGCTATGATGTCTGGCCCGCGTGGCGCTGGGGCAGGTGCCAGCTCTGGGGTGTTGCCTGTTAGTCCTCTTGCCTCAGGCCCCTGGGGCCACGAGCCTTCTGCTGGTGGGGCAGGTGGGTAGGCCGCTGCTGGGTTCGAGGGGGTAGCTAGAGGTGCTGACTGGATAGCAGCTGGGGTAGCTGAGGAAGGGGCAGACGAATCACCAGGGGCATCTGTGGTGGGGTTGGCTGTGGGAGGTTGATCTGGCAGGGAGGTTGTTGTACCTGCATCCGGCAGGCTGGCAACCCCACCTGTCACAATGAGGTTAGCTGTCTGATTAGGTGAAGGAGACACCACCGCCTCTGCCGATTCACTGGGCGCCGGGGTTGGGGCAGGATCCGCCGAGGGAAGAGGGCCGGGGCTGGTGTTGGGGGCTACCGTCCCCTGTGCACCAGGGCTTTGAGAGGGCAGAACCGGCGCAGTCGGTGAAGAATCAGTGGCCGACTCAGCGGCAAAAGCGCTCTGAGGGCCAGTAAGAACCTGCCCCACCAGCAAAGAGAAAGGGGTCAGAGTAAGGGCAAGAGCCGAACCCACCGCACAGCAAGCCTTCTTCTTCACAGCCCCTCCTTCCACCACTCATATAGGGTCATTCCCCTGGCGGGCAACGCTACCCCCTACCCTACCGAATCTCTTCCCCACCTGCTAGCGTCTCTTCTTCCTCTCAGCAAGCAGACCGCCCCATCGGCACACCGGTGCAAGGAAAAACCCGGTCAAAGGAAAGATATACAATAGCCAGGTGAGAATACCGCGCAAACCCTTCGTCCTCTTCCTAACCGTCTTAGGTCTAACCGCCTGCGGGGCTGGGGCTGTCCAGCTAGAACCCGCCCCTGATGCCGCTAACCCCACCTGTGCCTATGCCCTGGTCGCGATGCCCAAAACCGTCAGTGGCCTAGCCCAACGCGAGACCACCGCCCAGGCCACTACAGCCTGGGGTGAGCCCAGCGCCATTATCCTCAAATGCGGAGTTCAGCAGAGCACCGCCCCCGTCTCAGACCCCTGCGTCTCAGTCAACGGCATTGACTGGATTATTAAACCCACCGATGATGAGCTAGCTGCGGCCACCGAGCACACAGCCACCGGCACCTGGGTTGCCGAAACCTTCGGACGAGACCCCGCCCTGCAGGTCACTTTCGACGCGGATCACGTCTCATCATCTACCGTCCTTGCAGAACTATCATCGGCAGTAGCCCAGATACCCCAGCAGAAGCAGTGTACCAACGTCGATGACACCATCACCGACCCCCATAAAGGCAAGGGCTACTAGCGCAGGCCCAAGGGGCGTTCCAAGGCCAAAGAAATCAGCTCATCGATGAGCTGCTCGTAGGCCAGGCCAGTGTTCTCCCACATGGTCTTGTACATAGAAATCGGGGTGAAACCAGGCATAGTATTCACCTCGTTAATGACCAGGCGGCCGTCCTCCGTATAGAAGAAGTCAGCCCGGCACAGGCCCTCACCATCAACTGCCAAGAAAGCCTCCACAGCAAGCTGGCGCATACGCTCAGACACCTCAGCCGGAAGATCAGCAGGGCAGCGAGTCTCAGCAGAGGTCTTAGAAACGTACTTAGCCTCAAAATCGTAGAAATCATGCTGCTCATCTAACACCACGATCTCACCGGGGTAGGAGGCACGCGGCAGCTGAGCATGGGGCGCATCAAGCACCGCACACTCAATCTCACGGCCCACGATACCGGCCTCAATCACCAGCTTAGGGTCATGAGCCTGCGCCTCAGCAATAGCAGCATCAAGCTGGTCAGCAGAATCAACCTTAGTAATACCGAAGGAAGACCCCGCACGAGCAGGCTTAACAAAGAGCGGGTAGCCCAGCTTCTCAATACGCTGGCGGGCACCGGCCTGGTCAAGTGCCCACTGGCGGCGGGTCACAACCTCGTAGGGGCCGACCTCTAGGCCAGCAGCCTCAAAGGCCACCTTCATAAAGTGCTTATCCATGCCGATAGCAGATGAGGCTACACCGCAGCCCACATACTTCAAATCTGCCATTTCTAGCAGGCCCTGCACGGTGCCGTCCTCACCAAAGGGGCCATGTAGTAGGGGGAAGACAACATCGATAGCCGGGCCGATCTCAACAGTGGTGGAATCGGCAGTATCAATCAGGCGCAGGCGGTTATCTCCACCGCCTAGAGGCAAGAAAACCTGCTGACCTTGGGCAGGGAACTCTGCCAGGGCGGTAGCCTCGGTGAGGATGCTCAGGCTTGCTTCATCGGTCAGGTACCAGCGGCCATCCTTGGTGATGCCGATGGTAACCACATCGTACTTCTCATGGTCGATGGCCCCGAGAACACCGCAGGCGGTAATCAGTGAGATGGAGTGCTCCGATGAGCGCCCACCGCACAGCAGAGCAAGGGTAGGTTTAGTGCTGGTTTCGGTCATAACGTCCTTTAGGTATCGTGCGGGGCTGAGGCGGCCCCAACTGCCCTAGCTAGGTGCCCGGGGTGCTTTCCTCAGATTTGAGGGAGCGGCCCAGCAGGGCCGGGGCTAATTCTTCAACTGATATTTTACGGTCGAGCACAGCAGTAACCGCCTCAGTGATGGGCATTTCTACCCCCACTTTTCGCGCGAGTTCTGCCACAACAGGGGCTGACTTGATGGACTCAGCGGTCTGGGTCATCACGGTATGCAACTGGTCAGGGGCGACCCCCTCAGCCAGCAGACGGCCAGCGGTGTGATTGCGTGAAAGCGGTGAAGAGCAGGTGGCAATCAGGTCACCCATACCTGCTAGGCCGCTCATGGTCTCGCTCTTACCGCCTAAGGCGAGGGCTAGCCGGGTGGTTTCTGCCAGCCCTCGGGTCATCACTGAGGCCTTGGAGTTATCGCCGTAGCGTTTGCCTTCGCACATGCCCACGCACAGGGCGATGACGTTCTTGACCAGCCCACCAATTTCTACGCCCACGATATCGGTGTTGGTGTAGGGGCGGAAGTAGTCGGCGGCGCAGATAGCGGCAACCTGCTGGGCGATGTCTTGGCTGTGAGCGGCAACCACGCTGGTGGTGGGTTGCTCGGCAATAATTTCTTTAGCCAGGTTGGGGCCAGAGAGCACAGTTACCCGTTCTGGCACAGCCTCAACCGTTTCAGACCCGGCACCGTTAGCGATCAGATGTGCCTGTAACACCTGGATTATGACCTGGCTCATGCGCAGACCCGTGCCCATTTCAAGGCCCTTGGCTAGAGAAACTAGCAGGGCGTCTTCTTCAATCAGGGGCGCAAAAACTTCTAGCTGGGAGCGTAGCGCCTGGGCAGGAATGGCTAGCACCACGATGCTTGCCCCGGTGAGGGCCTGGGCTGCGTCAGAGGTCATGACCATGCTCTCAGGTAGCTTCACACCCGGGAAGTAGCCCTCGTTGGTACGGCTTTCTTGCATGGCGGCCATGGTCTGAGGGTTACGCCCCCACAGCACCACCTGCCGGTCTGCCCCGGCGCTGGTGGCGGCGTCCGCAACAACCTTGGCAAAAGCGGTACCCCAGCTGCCTGCCCCAAGGACAGCGATTTTCTGGTGCTTGACATCGGTCATGGGTGCGTGCCTTCCCCTTGTGCGGTTATTGGTCAGGTGACTGGCGGACGTTCAAGACAGCGTTCCAGCGCCCGTTGGGGGCTTTCTCACCGCGCAGGCCCTCAAGGAGGGTGGTCACGCCGTCAAGCATACGGTTAGTTATGGCTGTCAATTCTTGCTGGCTGTAGCGGGTATCAGTCTCACGGCGCTGGGCCAGGTCGCTAAAATCAACGGGGTCACCCACCACAATCGTGACCTTCTTACGCGGCAGACTAAAGCGGGGCTTGCCGCGGCGGGGCCAAAAATCCTGGTCGCCCCAGTGGGCAATAGGATAGACCGGGGCGCCGGTAGCCAGAGCCAGGCGGGCAGCGCCAGTTTTACCAGACATGGGCCACATGTCGGGGTCCTTGGTCAGGGTGCCTTCGGGGAAGATAATGACCGCTCCCCCACCCTGAAGCACGTTCTGGGCTACTTCAAGGGACTGGCCTGCCTGGGCTGAGCCGCGGGCTACCGGTATGTGGGCACACTGGCGCATCAGCCACCCCAGGACCGGCGCCCTAAAGAGAGCTTCTTTGGCCAAAAAGCGGGGCAAGATACCTTCGATGAAGAGGGGGTAGGCTACGGTCACAGGGTCAATCACGGTGAGGTGGTTTGAGACTACGATAAAACCGCCAGTCTTAGGTAGCTTCTCTCGCCCCTGAATCTGCACCTTCAGGGGCAGGTTGAAGAGGGGGCGTAAGAGCGTACCGGCTACGGTGTAGACTGCATCCCCCAGTGTGGTGGGTTTGATGTCCCTCAAAGAATCGCTCTTTGTGCTCATCTTAGGCAGTGACCTCGAAGTTAGCGCCCAGGGCGGTGAGCTTATCAACAAAGTGCTCATAGCCGCGGGAAATGACAGAAACACCGGTGACGTTTGAGGTGCCTTCAGCGGTGAGCGCCGCAATCACGTGTGAGAAGCCACCGCGCAAATCGGGCACGTTAATGTCGGCACCGTGCAGCGGGGTCTTGCCGGTGATGATGGCAGAGTGCTTGAAGTTCTGGTGGCCAAAACGGCAGGGGGTGGGGCCCAGGCAGTCCTTGTGCAACTGGACGGTAGCACCCATGCGTACCAGGGCATCGGTGAAGCCGAAGCGGTTTTCGTAGACAGTCTCGTGAACTACAGAGACGCCCTTAGCCTGGGTCATAGCGACAACTAGGGGCTGCTGCCAGTCGGTCATGAAGCCCGGGTGCACGTTAGTTTCAACGAAGAGGGGATTCAGATCGCCGCCCTGGTGGAAGAAGCGGATACCCTCATCGGTGATGTCCATGCCGCCACCTAGTTTGCGGTAGACGTTGATGAAGGTGGACAGGTCCTTCTGGTTTGCGTTGCGTACAAAGATGTCGCCACCGGTTGCTAAAGCCGCAGAAGCCCAGGAGGCTGATTCGTTGCGGTCGGGCATGGCCACGTGGTTATAACCGGTGAGTTCGTCAACACCTTCAATGATGATTTGGCGGTCAGTTTCGACGGTGATGATGGCGCCCATTTTCTGCAGAACCGCGATGAGGTCCATAATCTCAGGTTCAATGGCAGCGCCGGTCAGTTCAGTCTTACCCTTGGCGCGGGAGGCAGCCAGAAGAACCTGCTCGGTTGCGCCAACGGAGGGGTATACCAGGTTAATCTGGGCACCCTGGAGCCCACCTTCGGGGGCCTTCATGGAGATACCGGTAGGTAGCTTCTCAATTCTGGCACCGAATTTTTCAAGGACGCGCAGGTGCCAGTTGATGGGGCGGTCACCGATCTTGCAGCCACCTAGGTCAGGGATGAAGGCCTCACCAATAGTATGCAGCAGGGGGCCGCAGAGCAGAATGGGGATACGTGAGTCACCTGCGTGCACCTCAATGTCGGTGTGGTTGGCGACAGAGACCTTGGAGGGGTCCATGCGCAGTTCGCCAGCTTGCATGTTGTACTCCACTGAGACACCGTGCAGTTCTACCAGGTCGGTGACGACCTGAACGTCCTTGATTTCAGGAACATTGCGGAGCACCGAAGGAGTGGAGCCCAGCAGGGCTGCAACCATGGCCTTAGGAACCAGGTTCTTAGCACCGCGGACGTTTACCTCGCCCTTCAGAGGGGTGCCACCTTCAATACGCAGTGCGCTGACCATGTATGTCCAATCGTCAAAAAAACTAGTCGGGTGTTACAACACGTTACTTCCGCGTCAATTCTCGCTTACCAACTTTACCCCACTTGGGGGTGCTGGTTGGTGTGGCGGCGGTGTTCTTAGCCATACCACAGGCATTGCTTATCTAGACCTCTTAATCTGAATAGCCAAAGGACGCCGGCACCCGGGGCACAGCATCCTTCTTCAGTGTGATGAGCTCAGGATAGCCTTTCCAATAAATGAACTCGCATATCACAATATGAGAGTCATGATAGATTATACGGACACAATCTTTTAGTCCTAGATTCGCACACCCACAAGGCACTGAACGAATCATTCACCTAGGCCCCCAGCGCGGCCCTTAACCACAGGCGAAAGTTACCACCATGCAAGAAAACCGCAGCTCCGGCGTCGGGGTCCTCGACAAAGCCTCCTACATTCTTGACTGTCTCGAAGCAGGCCCCGCCACCTTGTCCCAGCTTGTCGAAGCCACCGGACTCGCCCGACCTACAGCCCACCGGCTGGCTGTTGCCCTCACCCACCACCGCCTGGTGGCCCGCGACGTCCAAGGCCGCTTCATGCTCGGCCCCCGCCTGGGCGAGCTCTCCAGCGCAGCCGGTGAAGACCGTCTCATTGCTGCAGCCGGGCCGGTACTCAACAACCTCCGTAACGTCACCGGCGAATCCTCCCAGATCTTCCGCCGCCAGGGTGACTGGCGAGTCTGCGTAGCCTCTGCAGAACGCCCCATCGGTTTACGCGACACTATCCCTGTAGGAACCCAGCTCTCTATGAAAGCAGGCTCCGCCGCCCAGATTCTTACCGCCTGGGAAGACCACTCCCGCCTGGTTGAAGGCCTACAGAACGCTCGGTTCTCAGCTACCATGTTGGCAGCTGTGCGCCGCCGTGGCTGGGCGCAATCTGTGGGCGAGCGCGAGCGCGGCACTGCTTCTGTTTCTGCTCCTGTGCGCTCACCTTCAGGGAAGGTGATTGCGGCGGTGTCTATCTCTGGGCCTATTGAACGTCTGACCCGTCAGCCTGGGCGTTTGCATGCTGAGGTGGTGTGTGAGGCTGCTGCGGCGCTGACGGAGGCCCTGCGTAGCTAGAGCCTGCCGGTAGTTGTGCAGGCGGGCTAGTTCTTCTTGCACGGGGGCGGTGACGCAACGGGCCGCTACATCTGCCAGGTTGGTTTCTAACTGGCGGCGAATGTTTTTGGCGTAGATTCGGTGCCCTACTGCTGCTGCCCCTCGGCCGAGGGCTGCGGTGAGTATTCCCAGCAAAATGCCGGTGGCAACGAGCAGGGTTGGTAGGGGTAGGGGGAAGCCGTCGATGGTGGGCGGGTCAGGTAGCACAATCTGGAAGTACCCGGCTAGTGCTAGGCCGGTGAGCCAGAGCAGGCCTACCAGGGCGGTGGCCAGGCCTGCCCATTGTAGGGCGTTGAGCAGGTGCCACCACCAGCGTTTTTTCTGGGCGCTGTAGTGGACGGTGGCGGCGGCACGCTCAATTTCTGCTGGGAGGTGGCTCTCAAAGGTGCGGGCTGCTGCTCTGATGGAGTGACTCCAGGGTTCTTCTACTCCCTGGGAGACGCTGGTGGCGTAGGTGCGCAGTGAGGTGGAGAGGGCCGCTTTTTGGGGTGCGCCGAGTGGGGGTAGGGAGGATTTAGAGATGGGTGCCCCGTCGTGTTCTTTGTGGAGGCCTAGGCGTTTGAGGGGGTCGCGTTTCAGTTTTAGGAGCCAGCGGGTTGCGATCCAGCCGGTGGATGAGGCTGCGTGTAGTTTATAGGAGTCTGCTGCGGCCTTGACCAGGGATTCTGCCCCGGAGGCGGTGTAGAAGTCGTCTTCTAGTCGGGTGGTTGCGGCGGCGGTGATACCGGCTGGCTCTGGCCCGCCGTCTTGGGCTGCTAGGTCTGAGCGGACGCCTGCCAGGTCAGCATCCAGGCGGGATAGGGCTGCGCTCTTGGCGACGGCGACTTGCCCAAGGATTTCGCGTAGGCGGGGTATCTGGTAGCCGGTGCGGGCTGAGACGCCGAGGGGGTCAGCTAGCAGGGTGGAGCTGAGCCCGTCCTTTGCTAGGAGGAGTTTGAGGGAGTCTAGGACTGCGGGTACTTCCTGCTCATCGAGCCTGTCGACTTGGTTGAGTACCGCTAGGGTGACTGCCCCGTGGGCTGCTAGTGGCTGGATGAAGTCTTGGTGGATGACGGCGTCCGCGTATTTTTGGGGGTCCATGACCCAGACCAGCACGTCGACGCATTGGGCCATTTTTTCGACGATTTCTCGGTTGGAGGCTTCTACGGAGTCAAAGTCGGGTAGGTCAAGAAGAATTAGGCCGCCGCTGGCTTGTTCGGTTTTCCCGGCTCCTACAGTGCGGCGGATTTTGTTCCACATGCCCACGGTTACTGGCACGTCGGCGCGATTGAGGGCTTCTGTGGCTTGAGTGGGGTCTTCGTCCATGTAGGTGCGTTTGCTGACCTCTAGCCAGTCGAGGAGGGCTTCTGCTCCTTCTGTGCCCCAGATGGCTGCTTGGGCGGTGGAGGTGGTGGGGCGGCGGGTAGCGCTCTTGGCTATTTCTTTGCCGACGACCGCGTTGAAGAGGGTTGATTTGCCTGACCCGGTGGCCCCGAAGAAGCCGATGACGGTGTGCTCGGCGGAGAGTTCTCGGCGGCTTGCGGCTCGTTCTAAGGTGGTGCGGGCTTTGTGGAGGGTTTCGGGATCTACTCGCCCCTCCCCTAGTTCTAGGGCCTGATTGAGGGCGTCGAGGCGGCTTGCTAGGGCGGTGGTGGCGAAAGTTGTGTCTGTGGTGGTCACGGTTTCTGCTCTCGCTTACTGGCTCTCGGTGGCGGTGTTTTTAGGGGCGGTGTTTGTGGTGGCGGTGCTTGTGGTGGCGGTTTCAGTGCTGGCAGGTTTGACTCTTGCCCCCGCCGGTGCGGACGCCAGCTGCTCCCCTGCCTGCGCCAATGCTTGGGCTGCCTCTGCCAATGCCTGGGCTGCCCGGGTCAGGTCAGCAGCTGAGGGGACGTGGGGGTCGGTGACGCCGCTGGCGGCGTCCAGGCGCTTGCTGAAGCGCTCCTGCTGATTGAGTAGTAGCTCGCGCATGCGCTCTTCTAGGCGGGTGCGGGCCTCGGTGGCCATGCGGCGTACCGCGTCCTCACCAAAAATTGCTTCTAGGAGTTTCTGCCCTACCACCCCGGAGCCGCCTGCTATACCGACTTCTAGGCCGGTGAGCCCGCCGGTCATGGAGAAAACTGCGATCATCAAAATGACGGCGGTGACGTTTACACCCAGTGACATGAAACGGGCCCGTTGGCGTTTACCGGCACCTTCTGCGGCGATGATGTCCATGACGTCTTGCTGCCAGGCGCGGATTGCTTCAGCAACCTCTTCAGAGAAACCTTCACTCAGTGCGGCTAAATCGTCCCCGGCTAGCAGGGCGCGGCCTGCCCGGTCTTCAAGCCAGCGGCGCTGGGCGGTTTCAGCAGCAGTGGCAGCTTCTTCCATAATGACCGAGTGCAGGCCTACTTCAAGGGCTTCTTCTACTTCGACGGCCTGGGTGGGTGGGGTGCCTTTGAAGAAGCCGGCGATACGGTCGCGCACCTTGCCGATAGTGGTTTCTACCTGGCGGAAGAATTCGCCGGTGCCCACAAAGTCCTGCCAGCGGGTCAGTACTTCTCCGCGGAGCATCTGCCCGTCTTGGGTGGCCTCATTCAGGTTGCTCAGGGCGCGTTCGAAGGCGGTAGTGACGTCTGCTCGGAGGCGGGCCTGGGTTTCTTGCTGTTCGCTGGCAGCCTGGGCAAGGCTTGTCGCTTGTTGTGCCACTGCACGCACGGCACCTTCTAGGGTGCGGCGGGCAATATCAGAGCGGGCATCAGTATTGGCCCCTAGACCGCGCAACCAGAGGACGACGGGGGTTAAGGCAGCTAGGGGCAGCAGGCCGTTCTCGTCACGTTCTTGTTCTGTGACTGAGTGGATGAGGGCCGGGGTGATGCCTGCTTCAGTGAGCATGCGGGTTAGGTCGGTTTCGATTTCGTCTTCTGCGCCCTCTGGTACACGGTTGAGGAGCACCGCGATGGTGATGTCGCGGGCTGCGGCTTGGCGCAGGATTTCCCAGGGGACAGCATCAGCGTAGCGGTTGGCGGTGGTGACGAAGAGCCAGAGGTCAGCGGCGCGCAAGAGCTGCTGGGCTAGGCGGCGGTTCTCATCTGATACTGAGTCGAAGTCGGGGGCATCAATCAGGGCGATACCGGCAGGTAGGGAGTCCACCGGCACGGTCACTAGCTCGTCTTGGCCGCTGTGGGGGTTGGCCCCGGGCAGGGCTTGACCTGCGGTTGCTGGCACCCGCACCAGGTGGGGCAAGATACGTTCTGGGGTGAAGGCTTCGGCGTCTTCTGGCCGGTGCAGTAGGACAGGCTGGCGGGTGGTTGGGCGGATGGCACCGGAGCGGGTGACGGGCTGCCCAATAAGAGTGTTAACCAGAGTGGATTTACCGGCGCCTGTGGAGCCACCAACTACTACGGTGAGTGGGGCATCCAGGGTGGCCAGCTTGGGCAGAATGTAGTCATCGAGCTGGGTGACGGCGGTTCGCGCTTCTTTGCGCGCTGCCTCGGCTGAACCTGTGACCAGGGGGAAGGACGCCGCAGCTAGAGTTGCGCGGGCTTCTTGGACGGTTGCCAGGGTGGGAGTGATTGATTCGTTGTGCACGTACCCTATTCTTGCATGCTTGGCAGGTTCGCGGAATGAAGCTGGGGGTAAAGAAAAAGCTCCACTTCCTTGGGTGGAAGTGGAGCTTTTAGCCTGTGACCCCAACCGGATTTGAACCGGTGTTGCCGCCGTGAGAGGGCGGAGTACTAGGCCGCTATACGAT
>NZ_JBPPTR010000011.1:0-96467 GCF_053544215.1 Rothia sp. 88186D007BW
TTTGCGCCGATGGTACTGCACTGGTGACGGTGTGGGAGAGTAGGTCACCGCCGGTTTTTATAGTGGGATACAAGGAAAAGCTCAGAGCTCATGCTCTGAGCTTTTCTTGTTTTAAGCTACATACCGGGGTAGATAGCCCCCGCACTGTGGGCTGAGGCAGCATCTGCCTCAGCCCTTTTCTTTTTAAAGAGAACCTCTTCTTTTGGAAGAGACAACCGTGGAACACCCTACCTATAGGGTGCTGTGTGCCTGAAAACGCACCAGCAAGAGCAGGTAAGCCCCTACGCAAGGTAACTCAAGCCAGATAGACTAGAACCTAGCAGTAGAACAGGGCCAATAAGAGCCCTACCCCCCCAACATCATAGAGGAGCTCACTTGGCTGAATACTCACGTAACCACTCAGATAATAACCGTGGTGGCTACAAGAAGAACAAAGACCGTAACTCCTCACGCCCCTACCGTAGCGACCGCTCAGACCGCACCGAATCAGGCTACACCAAGCGTGACGGCGACCGCCCCTACAATGACAAAAAGAAGCCCTTCGACAAAAACCGTGGCGGCGGTAAGCGCTTTGACGATCGCAAAAACAACGGTAACGGCCGAGGCGAACGCACCTTCGACCGTAAAGGCAACGGCCCCCGCAAAAACTTTGACCGCGACCACAACAAGCGCGGCTACCAAGGGGACCGCAAAGACCGGAACTTTACTGCTGAGACCAAGAACCCCAGCGGTGACTACCGCCCCTCAAAGAACGCGCCCGAGATTGACACCGACGTCACCGGTAAAGAACTAGAAAACTGGACCCTGCGCGCCCTACGCCAGCTAGAAGCCCAGAACGCAGACACCGTAGCTAAACACCTAGTCATGGTCGGCCGATACCTAGACATCGACCCTGACTTCGCCCTAGAACACGCCGTTGCCGCCTCAAAACGAGCAGGGCGAATCGGCGTCGTCCGCGAAGTCGTAGGTATTGCCGCATACGCGGCTGAAGACTTCGAACTGGCCCTGCGTGAACTACGCACCCACCGCCGTATCTCAGGCTCCAACGAGCACCTGGCCCTGCTCGTAGACTGCGAGCGTGCCCTCGGCCGTATCGAAAAAGCCCTCACTCTGGCCGAAGAAGCCAAGAGCGAAGACGTGCCTGCCGCCGTCCGCTCAGAGGTAGCTATCGTAGTCTCCGGCATCTACAGCGACCAAGGCGATCTGAAGAAAGCCCTTAAAGCTCTTGAAATCCCTGAACTTAACCCCAAGCGCGGTTTTGACTACTCACCTCGCCTCTTCAACACCTACGCTGAACTGCTCACACAGGACGGCCGGGTCAAGGAAGCTGCCCGCTGGGCCCGTCTTGCCCTGATGACCGAGGCAGCCCTCGGCCAAGGTGACTTTGTGGAACCTGAAATCTTCGATATCTTCACCGAACAAGACCTGCTAGAACCCGAAGAGCCCTCCATCGACCTTGAAGCTGCTGAAGCTCAAGCCTCAGCCACCGCACCTGAGAACGCTACCGGCCAGGAAGACAACACAGCAAAGACCGAGGCTGCGGCTACTGAAGCTGCACCCAGCCAAGACCCTGAAACCGCAGAGGGCCCTGAAACCGCTGAAAGCCTCGAAACTGTCGAGAGCACGGGAACCACTGAGAGCATTGACGCCGGTGAAGAGACTGACACCAGCGAAGAAGACGGCGCGCTCTTTGACATTGACGAAACCCTCCCAAGCTCTGAAAACTGCGTGAGCGAAGAACAGGCTGAAGAAGAAGCTCTCTTTGAAATCTCCACTGAGTCTGCTGAGGAAGAAGGCCACTAATGCTATTAGCAGCTCACGACGCTATCCTCTCTGACCTGGACGGTGTGGTTTACGCTGGGCCTTTCGCCATTGACGGTGCCCCTCAAGCCCTGAACAAGGCGCAGGAAGCCGGGGTGCCGGTAGTCTTCGTGACCAACAATGCCTCCCGCAGCGTCCAAGGCGTGGCCAACCATCTGGTAGAGCTTGGCGTTAACACCGATGCCGAGCACGTGGTCAGCTCAGCACAGGCCGCTGCTGAACTGCTCAAAGAGCAGCTCCCTGCTGCCTCCAAGGTGCTCATCGTCGGCTCTCAGGCTCTTGCTGACTGCGTCACTGCTGCCGGGCTCACCCCCGTCACCAGCCAGGCTGAAGAACCTGTCGCGGTCGTACAGGGCTTTGACCCCACCCTGGGCTGGGAAAACCTGGCTGAAGCCTCCTACACTCTTGCCGATGAAAAAGTGCTCTGGGTTGCCACCAACACCGACTTCACTATCCCCAAAGAGCGAGGCCTAGCACCAGGTAACGGCACCCTAGTAGGGGCAGTGGCCACAGCCACCGGCCGCACCCCACTGGTCGCCGGTAAACCTGCAGCCCCCATCTTTGAAACCGCAGCCCACAAACTCGGGGCCCAGCGCCCTGTTGTGGTAGGGGACCGGCTTGATACCGACGTTCGAGGCGGCAACCAGGCAGGCATGGCAACAGCCATCGTTTTGACCGGGGTAGAAACCTACCAGAGCATCATGGCAGCTATCCCGCTAGAGCGTCCCACCTACATCCTGGAAAACCTGCACAACTTCTTACAGGACTACCCAGAAATCCAAACCCAGGTAACAGCGACCGGCGCTTGGGCCAGCGGGGCAGGCTGGGCCGCTGAAGCAACAGAAACTGAGCTGAGCATACACGGTGAAGGCAGCGAGCTAGATAGCTGGCGCGTGGCCTGCGCAGCCTGGTGGGCAGCCCACCCTGAAGCCTCCGCGCCGCTTGCCCCCACCAAGGTACACCGTGGCTAACACGGAAGACGAAGCCGATAAGGGCACCCTGAGGCAAGTACTACCCCTACCCCCAGAGGGGGAAGAGGAGAGCCTAGACCCCGAATTTGAGGCAGCTCTTACCGCGGCCCTAGCCCTGGACGCTACCGAACGCATCGAGAAGCTGAGCGAGCTGGCGTCCGCCCTGAAAAAAGACCTAGATTCAAGCCGCTAAATACCCAGTGCGGTGCGGGAAGGAAAACAATGAGACTGGACCAGTACATGGTGCAGGCAAAGATTGCCCGCTCCCGCACCCTGGCCGCCAAAATGGTCGAAGGCGGGCACATCAGCATCAACGGCCGAACCATCACCAAACCGGCTCAGAAACTCAAAGAAGGCGACAAAGTCCGTGTGCGCCGCAGCGAGCTCACCGAGTACGTCAGCCGCGCCGGGCACAAGCTCGCCGGGGCACTGGACGCCTTCCCCCAGATTACTATTGCCGGCAAATTCTGCCTGGACGCCGGTGCCTCCACCGGGGGCTTCACCGACGTCTTACTACGCCGGGGAGCCCACCGGGTCGCAGCAGTTGACGTGGGCCATGACCAGCTGGTTGAACAGATCCGCAACCACCCTGCCGTAGATGTTTATGAGGGCATGAACGTGCGGCACATGAGCCCCCAAGACATTGGCGGGCAGGTAGACCTGACCGTCTCAGATTTGAGCTTTATCTCCCTCACCAAAGTTATTAGCCCGCTAGCTGAGGCAACAGCCGCAGGTGGGGACCTCTTGCTCATGGTCAAACCCCAGTTCGAGGTAGGCCCAACCAGAATCGGCAAGGGGGGGGTAGTGACCGACCCGCAGGCACGGGCGGAAGCGGTGGCCTCCGTCCGCGCAGCTGCGCAAGAGGCAGGCCTGCTAGTGCTAGGAGAGAAGGAAAGCCCCCTGCCAGGGCAGGATGGGAACGTAGAGTTCTTCCTCTGGTGCCAGAAACCTGCCAAAACCACTACGACAGAAAAAGTCTCTCACCACCAGTAAAGTCGAATAAATATTCGAAAAACCTGGTGTGTTAGGCCAAGAAAAACAGCAAAAACCTCCAAGGTCAGCTAGCCTAAAGGGGTGAACGAAACACCTGACACCGCCCGCTCACCCCAGCAGACCCAGGCACCAAAGGCCCGTAACATCCTCGTCTTTGCCCACACCGGCCGCCCCGAAGCCCGGAAAGCAGCTCGTGCCACCTGCACCCAACTCCACCAAGCCGGGCTAGTTCCCGTCATGAACCGGGCAGACCTTCAAACCCTCACCGAAAACTGGGCAGAACCCGTCCCCGTGGCAGTCGCCCACGAGTCCGTAGCCCTCAAAGACATTGAACTAGGCATAGTCCTGGGCGGTGACGGGTCAATCCTACGAGCTGCCGAGATGATTCGCCACACCCAAATACCCCTCATCGGCGTCAACCTGGGCCACGTCGGCTTCCTAGCAGAAGCCGAAGAAGTTGACCTCACCGAAACCGTTGAGCGAGTAGTCTCAGGTGACTACACGGTCGAAGAGCGCATGGCAATTGACGTGAAAGTCTGGGACGGCAGACAGAAAATACTTGAAACCTGGGCGCTGAATGAAGCCAGCGTCGAAAAAGGCAACCGCGAAAAAATGATTGAGGTCGTAATCGAAGTAGACCGCCGCCCGCTCTCATCCTTCGGCTGCGACGGGGTAGTGCTAGCAACCCCCACCGGCTCAACAGCCTACGCTTTTTCTGGCGGCGGGCCGGTTGTCTGGCCCAGCGTAGAAGCCATGCTCATGGTGCCCCTCTCCGCCCACGCCCTCTTTGCCCGGCCCCTAGTGACCGCCCCAACCTCCATGATGGCCGTAGAACTGATCTCAACCAACGGGGCAGAAGGTGTGCTCTGGTGCGACGGGCGCCGCACCCGCGACCTACCCCCAGGAGCCCGCGTAGAAGTAACCCGCTCATCCAAACCAGTGCGCCTAGCCCGAATGCACCCGGCCCCCTTCTCCGAACGCCTGGTCAAAAAGTTTGAACTACCCATCGCCGGCTGGCGTGGGCCCCACAACCCTGGGCCCGCGACCAGCGCCCTGACCGTCATCCGCACCGACAAAGAACGCTAAGAAAGTTTTCCCCTCGTGATTGAAGAAATTCACCTGCGCGACTTGGGCGTCATCACCGACGCCCGCCTGCCCCTTGAACCTGGCTTCTCAGTGCTCACCGGTGAGACAGGCGCCGGTAAAACCATGGTCGTCACCGCCCTCGGCATGCTCTTAGGCGCCCGCTCAGACGCCTCAAACGTGCGCACCGGGGCCAAGAAGGCCCTAGCAGAGGCCGTCATCCGCCTACCCCAAGGGCACCGGGCCCTAGAACTAGCAGAGGACGCCGGTGGCTCAGTTGAAGAACTTGAAGAAGGTACTGCTGAGCTACTGTTAGCGCGTACTGTCAGCGCCGCTGGACGCTCCCGCGCCCACGTGGGCGGGGTCTTAGCCCCCATCGGTACGCTAGCTGATATTGGGCACACCCTAGTGGCAGTGCACGGCCAGTCTGACCAGCTGCGCCTCAAAAACGCCGCTGAACAGCGTCATGCCCTGGACTCCTACGCCGGGAAAAAACTAGAAAAGCTCCTAGCTGCCTACACCCTCAACTACGAGCGCTACCGTCAAGCAGCCGGGGAACTGCGGGACGTGCGAGAAAATACCAGGGCCCGTGCCCTAGAAGCCCAAACCCTACAGGGTGCCTTAGCTGAGATTGACTCGATACAGCCTGCCGACGGCGAAGACGAAGCCCTGCGGGCAGAAAGCCAAAAACTGGCAAACGTTGAATCTCTGCGCTTAGCTGCGGCAACAGCGTCCGCCGCTCTCTCAGGCACCGAGTACGGGGACGCCGACGAACCCAACGTACTGGGCCTGCTCGATGCAGCCCGCACCTCCCTCGAAGCAGAAGCAGATGCGGACGCAGAACTCGCTACCCTAGCTGGGCGACTGAACGAAGCCCTGATTCATGTGACCGATATTGCCGAAGAAATTTCTGCCTACACCTCCGGTCTTGATACCGAAGGCCCCGAGCGTCTGGCTGAAGTGGAACACCGCCGGGCCCAGCTCAAGAGCCTGACCCGCAAGTACGGGGCAGATATTGCAGAGGTGCTGGCCTGGGCAAAAGAATCCCGGGCCAGGCTAGAAACTCTCTCTGACGACCCAGCCCGCCAAGAAGCCCTTGAAGCTGAACTGCGTCAGCTACGGGAAACCCTAGGTGAACAGGCTAAGACGCTAACTGACCTGCGCACCAAGGCCGCCCGTAAGCTAGCTGCTGCGGTCAGTGAGGAGCTCTCAGCCCTGGCCATGCCCAACGCCTCACTGGTAGTTGAGGTAGAAGAAACCGAGAAATTCCACCGCTACGGTAAGGACGCGGTGACCTTCATGCTGGCCCCCCACACCCAGGCCGTCCCCCGCCCCCTGGGCAAGGGCGCCTCGGGCGGTGAACTCTCCCGCGTGATGCTGGCCCTCGAAGTGGTGCTCTCAGAAGTAGACCCCGTGCCCACCTTCATCTTTGACGAGGTGGACTCCGGTGTCGGCGGTAAAGCAGCCATCGAAATCGGCCGCCGCCTGGCCATGCTCGCTAAGAACGTGCAGGTACTGGTGGTCACCCACCTGCCCCAGGTGGCGGCCTTCGCTGACCAGCATATTCTGGTACGCAAAAATGAGGACGGCTCCCTCTCCCGTGTGCAGGTTCTCACAGCAGAAGAACGGGTGATAGAACTAGCCCGCATGCTCTCTGGCCACGACCAGTCAGCCGCAGCCCAAGAACACGCCCGAGAACTCCTCGTAGACGCGGGCCAACTCTAACCATCTGCCTATTCTGGCTCAAGCATCGGAAGAAGGGGGAGGGCGCTCGCGCACGGGGTAGCTCCTAAATATTTACATAGGCGAAACAGAAGGAATAAAAAGAGTGATAGGCTGGAATTCCGTGGTAGATACTAAAGCATCAAACAACGGTAAAGTCACCCGCCAGATTTTCGTCACCGGCGGTGTAGCATCATCTCTCGGCAAAGGCCTCTCAGCCTCATCTCTTGGCCGACTTCTTCGCTCTCGTGGTCTTTCAGTGACCATGCAGAAGCTCGACCCCTATCTTAACGTCGACCCCGGCACCATGAACCCCTTCCAGCACGGTGAAGTCTTTGTCACCGACGACGGGGCAGAAACCGACCTGGACATCGGCCACTACGAACGCTTCCTTGACGAAAACCTCGACCAGTCAGCAAACGTCACCACCGGCCAGGTCTACTCCCACGTCATCGCCAAAGAACGCCGCGGTGAATACCTGGGCGACACCGTACAGGTCATTCCCCATATCACCGACGAAATCAAGCGCCGTATGCGCCTGCCCGCCGAAGGTGAGAAGGCCCCCGACATCATCATCACCGAAATCGGTGGCACCGTGGGCGACATCGAATCCCTGCCCTTCCTCGAAGCTGCCCGCCAGGTCCGCCGCGATGTGGGCCGCCGCAACGTCTTCTTCCTCCACGTTTCCCTAGTTCCCTTCATCGGCCCCTCCGGTGAACTGAAGACCAAGCCCACCCAGCACTCCGTTGCCGCCCTGCGCGGCCTGGGCATCATTCCCGACGGCCTGATCCTGCGCTGCGAACGCGAAGTACCTGAGTCGCACAAGACCAAAATCGGTAACGCCTGCGACGTAGAACCTGAGGCCGTCATCTCCTGCGCCGATGCCCCCAGCATCTACGACATCCCTAAAACCCTGCACAGCCAGAACCTTGACACCTACATCCTGGACTACCTGGGCATTGACGCTAACCCCGTAGACTTCACCCAGTGGGATAAGCTACTGGCTGCCGTGCACACCCCCAAAACCGAGGTCAACGTGGCCCTGGTCGGCAAATACATTGACCTACCCGACGCCTACCTATCAGTTACTGAGGCCCTACGCGCCGGTGGCTTCGCTAACAACGCCAAGGTCAACATCAAATGGGTTGCCGCAGACCTCTGCGCTAGCAGCGAGGACGCCGCCCACCAGCTGCGCGGTATGGACGCCATCCTCGTACCCGGTGGTTTCGGCATCCGTGGCCTAGACGGCAAAATCGGCGCCCTGCGCCACGCCCGTGAGCACAAAATCCCCACCCTGGGTATCTGCCTGGGGCTACAGTCCATGGTGCTCGAATACGCCCGCAACGTCCTGGGCATCAAGGACGCCTCATCCACCGAATTTGACCCGGAGACCGCATCCCCGCTCATTGCCACCATCGAAGAACAGAAGGCCTTCGTAGACGGTGCAGGCGATTTGGGTGGCACCATGCGCCTGGGCCTCTACCCGGCAAAACTAGCAGCCGGGTCAGTCGCTGAAAGCGTCTACGGGGCACAAGAAGTAGCAGAGCGCCACCGCCACCGCTACGAGGTCAACAACGACTACCGCCAGCAGCTAGAAGAAGCCGGCCTGGTCATCTCAGGTACCTCACCGGACTCATCCCTGGTGGAATTCGTAGAACTGCCCGCTAACGAGCACCCCTACTACATCGCCACCCAGGCCCACCCTGAGTACCGATCCCGCCCCACCCGCCCCCACCCCCTCTTTGCAGGGCTCATTAAGGCGGCACTTGAGGCCCGTAAGAACGGCTAGTACTGTTCTAAGGTATGCAACAGAATCTCTCGTATGAGGTGGGGGACGCCCCCCGCCTCAAGGCCCCGGCGCTTGCCGCTGCCCAGCAGACCATCGCCGATATCGCCAACCCCCGCTACGTCACCAGCCGCACCACCAAATTTGAGGGCTACGTCTGGGACGTCGTTCGTGAAGGCATAGCCCTAGAGGAAGGCGCTGAACCCTTTGAACGAGATTTTCTGTTGCACCCTGGGGCGGTTGCCGTCCTGGCCCTGAACAATAAAAACGAGGTACTGCTCATTAACCAGTACCGCCACCCTGTGAGAGCCAACCTGTGGGAAATCCCCGCAGGCCTACTGGATATCGACGGTGAAAACCCCGTAGATGCCGCTGCCCGCGAACTAGCAGAAGAAACCGACCTGCAAGCTGCCCGCTGGGATACTCTCATGGAGTTCTACAATTCACCCGGAGGAATGGGGGAGACCTGCCGCATCTACCTAGCCCGCGACCTGAGTGAGATCCCGGACGAAGAGCGCCAGGAAAGAGAACACGAAGAATCAGAAATCGTGCAACGCTGGGTTCCCCTAGAAGAAGCTGTACAGGCTGTGCTAGCGGGGCGCATCCACAACGCGGCTGCCACCAACGCCATTCTTGCCGCCGACGCCGCAGCCCGCCGCAACTTCAAAACCCTCTACTCGGTCTCAGCACCCTTCACCGCCCACCCGGCCCTGCGCGAAACTAACTACCGCGGTGAAATTCGCCCTGCCGAAGGGCTCTAACATGCCCGCCAGCGGCCCCGCACCCACACCACTCGATAAAGCCGTGGAAGCCTACCTCAACCACCTGGCCATCGAACGCGGACTAGCAGCCAATACCCAAGCAGCCTACCGCCGCGACCTCACCCGCTACCGCACCTACCTGGCAGCCCACGGTGTTATCACCCCCAACACCATCACCAAAAAACATGTGCGAGACTTCGCCGCCCACTGCTCCACACCCAGCAAAGACGGGGGAGAAGCCCTCGCTGCCCGCTCAGTTGCCCGCATCATCAGCGGGGTGCGCGGGGCCCACTCCTTCTGGTACCGCGAAGGCACCACAGCCACCGACCCGGCGGCAACCGTCCGCCCGCCCACACCAGCCGCCCGTCTACCCAAGGCCCTACCCCTAACTGACATCACCCGCCTGCTCGAAAGCCCCGACCTGGCCACACCCACCGGGTTACGCGATAGGGCCCTACTGGAATTTCTCTACTCCACCGGGGCTCGCATTAGCGAAGCTATCACCGTCGACATTGACGATCTAGTCATCGACCGGCCAGAACCAGAAAACACACACCAGCTACCTGCCATTGTCAGACTCTTCGGTAAGGGCAATAAGGAGCGAGTAGTGCCCCTTGGCTCCTACGCCGCCCGGGCCATTGATACCTACCTGGTGCGCGGACGCCCAGCGCTCGCCTCCCAGGGCAAGGGTAACGCTGCGCTCTTTCTCAACGCCAGGGGAGGGCGTATCACCCGGCAAGGTGCCTACCTGATTCTTAAGAATCATGCTGAACGCGCTAAAATCCGGGCCGAGATTTCACCGCATACCCTGCGTCACTCTTTTGCAACCCATCTCTTAGAAGGTGGGGCTGATATTCGTGTGGTGCAAGAGCTGCTGGGGCATGCCTCTGTGACCACAACCCAGGTGTACACCAAGGTCACAGCAGATACCTTGCGGGAGGTTTTTGCTGCTAGCCACCCGCGGGCCCGCTAAGAAGAGGCCGATAAGTAACCGAGTTTGCGCTCACCGGCTAAACTGGTAGATAAAAGACGTGAACCCAACCAAAGGTGAAACACAGTGACTGAAACCGGCGCTGAGCAGCTTGGCCCCACCGGCCGCCCCCTGCGCATCTACCCCGACCCCGCACCCCTTTCCACACATGGGCCTGCCCGCATCATCTCCATGGTCAACCAAAAAGGCGGGGTAGGTAAAACTACCTCCACCATCAACCTTGGTGCCGCCCTGGCAGAAGCCGGACGCCGCGTCCTCCTCGTTGACTTTGACCCCCAAGGTGCGCTCTCTGCCGGTTTCGGCGCCAACCCCCACGAACTAGATTTGACCATCTACAACGTGATGATGGACCGCAAGGTCGAAATCCGTGAGGTCATTCAAAGCACCGAATTTGAGAACATTGACCTGCTACCGGCTAACATCGACCTCTCTGCTGCTGAAGTGCAACTGGTCAATGAGGTTGCCCGCGAACAGGTACTTGCCAGTGCCCTACGCAAGGTTGAAAACGACTACGATGTTATCCTGATTGACTGCCAGCCTTCCCTGGGACTGCTGACCGTTAACGCCCTGACCGCCAGCCACGGCGTCATTATCCCGCTGATTTGTGAGTTCTTCGCCCTGCGCGCGGTGGCCCTGCTGGTGGATTCCATCGAAAAGGTGCAGGACCGGCTAAACCCCAAACTCGAAATTGACGGGGTTCTAGCTACCATGTTCGACTCCCGTACCCTGCACTCAAAAGAGGTTCTTTCCCGTATCGTGGACGCCTTCGGTGACAAGGTCTTCGATACTGTCATCAAGCGCACCGTTAAATTCCCTGATGCCTCCGTATCGGCAGAGCCTATTCTGTCGTACGCCTCTAACCACCCCGGTGCTGAGGCCTACCGCCAGCTAGCGCGCGAGTTAATCTCCCGCGGTGGTGCCCCCTAAAAGAACCCACCCCATCTATGCTCTAGACTACTTTTGCCCGCCTACCCTTGAAGAATACCGGGGGAGGCGGGCACAATAGTTAAAGAAACAAGAACGCGGCTCCCACGAGATGCCGCTTAATCCTGGCTCAAAAACCTACAGGAGACTCGCTGCCGTGATGGTACCGAACACACTAACCCCTAGCGCCCCCGCGCCCTTCATACTTACTCTGAGCAACTTCGAAGGCCCCTACGACCTGCTGCTCACCCTCATCTCCCGCCGAAAACTCGATATCACTGATATCGCCCTGGCTGAAGTCACCGACGAATTTCTCACCTACATTCGCCCCCTGCTAGAAGACGGCAGCGACGCCGCCCTCAACACCGCAAGCGACTTTCTCATCACCGCAGCAACCCTGCTAGAACTCAAAACAGCGCGACTGCTCCCGCGCAAGAACAAGGCCCTCACCTCCAACCCCGACCTGCTCGAAGCACGCGACCTACTCTTTGCCCGCCTACTCCAATACCGGGCCTACCGGGAGGTAGCAAGCGTCCTTGAAGAACACTTTGCCGCAGAAAACCAGCGTTTTTCCCGCACCGTCGCCCTAGAACCAGCCTTCACCAAGGTCCTACCCGAACTGGTCTTTGACCTGACCCCGCAGGCCTTCGCCCAGATAGCCGCCGGTGCCCTGCGCCTGCACGAGAACCCCGGCAGAGAGCCAGAACCTGCGCAGATTGACACCGGCCACATCTACACCCCGGCCACCACTATCGCTGCCGAAGAAGCCACACTCCTAACCAAACTAGGGGAGAGCGGCGGGCAACTGAGCTTCACCGAGGCCTGCGCGGACGCCGGTAGCCGCGAAGTCGTAGCAGTACGCTTTCTTGCGGTGCTAGAACTCTACAAAGAGGGGGTGCTGGCAGTAGATCAAGAGACAACCCTGGGGCCCATTACCCTCAGACTTGAAACCACTAGCGCCCATGCCCCCACCCTGGCAGCAGAAGGAGAGAGAGCATGAGTCAGAACCCCGATTACACTGATGATGACCTCAAGATTCTGCTTTCTGGTAGCTGGGGTGCAGAGCCAGAAGACGCCATAGCCCCACCACGTAGCCCGGCAGTAGAGCCTGAGGTTGTAGCGTCCGCCCACGAACCGGCCAGGGTTGAACTCCAACCCGGTGGTGTGAAAGCAGCTATCGAAGCGATTTTGGCCGTAGCCGATGTACCGGTAAGCGCACGCGAATTCGCAGCGGCCCTCATTGTGCCCGAACGAGCTATTGAGGCAGCCCTCGATGAGCTGGTGCGTGACTACGATGGTTACGATGATGCCACCGGCACCCACGAACCGCGCGGCTTTGAGCTACGCCAAGTGGGTGGCGGCTGGCGGCTCTACGCCCGGGCCGACTTCTCACCCTGGGTTAGCCGCTTTGTGGTCGGCGCCCAAACCGTCAAGCTCACTAAGGCAGCCCTTGAGACCCTAGCTGTCATCGCCTACCAGCAGCCAGCTACCAGGTCTTACATCGCCCAGGTGCGCGGAGTCTCAGCCGACGCAGCGGTACGCAACCTGCTGCAACGCGGGTTGATTACCGAAACCGCACCCGATGAAAATGGGGCCACCCAGTACATCACTACCGATACCCTGCTCGAAAAATTGGGCTTGAACTCCCTTGATGAGCTCCCGCCCCTAGCACCCTACCTCCCAGACCCGGCAGAAGTCAGTGCAGGCAAAGACCCCGAACTGACCGAACCCAGACCCTAAACCACCTAAGCACAGGTGCCCCAACCACTGGCACCTACAGACAAGCCGGGGCGCGCAGACGCCCCACCGACGAAAAGAGGAAAATACTATGGCAGCACAAGGACGCAGCGGCAACCACGGGCGCGGAGGCGCCGGCCGCGGCTTCGGCAAGAACAACGAATACCGTGGCGCATCCCAGGGCAGAAGCGGCGGCAAAGGCTTTGCCGGTAAGAGCAGCTCCGGTAAGGGCGGCTTTAAAGGCAACCAGGGAGCTAAGCCTGGTACTCCCAGTGGCCCCCGCAAGGCAGGCACCGGCAAGGGCCCCAAATTCCGTTCAGGCCAGCCCTTTGCCAAGGAGATGGGCGAGTTCCGCCCCTCTAACCGTGGCTCCAAAAACTTTGGCCCCCACCGTCCGCGCCGACCCAAGAACGCACCTGTAGACCACTACCCCTTCTACGACCACGATGGGGTGCGCCTGCAAAAAATCATGGCCCAAGCTGGCGTGGCCTCCCGCCGCGTCTGTGAAGAAATGATTGAAGAAGGCCGCGTAACGGTCAATGACACCCTCGTGACCGAGCTGGGTGTGCGCGTCAACCCCGATAAGGTCACCATCCAGGTTGATGGTATGACCATCCAAACCAACGACAAGCTGGTCTACATGGTGCTCAACAAGCCCACCGGTGTTGTCTCAGCCATGGACGACCCCGATGGTCGCCCCAACATCTCTAACTTCCTGCGCGCCTCCATGAACGAACGCGTCTTCCACGTGGGCCGCTTGGATGTTGAAACCGAAGGTCTGCTCCTGCTGACCAACGACGGTGAACTAGCCAACCGCCTGACTCACCCCTCCTACGAGGTGCCCAAGACCTACCTGGTGCAGGTGCCTGGCCCCATGGAACCGGGTATCGGCGCAGCCATGAAAAAGGGTCTACGCCTGGAGGACGGCGTCACCCGCGTGGACGAATTCAAGCTGGTGGACTCCACCCCCGGCCACGTCCTCGTTGAGGTCACCATCCACTCAGGTAAGAATCGTATTATCCGCCGCATGTTCGAGCACGTAGGCTACCCCGTTGAGAAACTGGTGCGCGTTGAGATGGGCCCCATCCACATCGGCTCCCAGAAACAGGGCACCGTGCGCAACCTCTCCAAAGTCGAAATCGGTAAGCTGCTGGCCTCGGTAGGGCTCTAATGAGCGGTTCACCCACCGTTTTTGACTCCCACCTGCACGGCCCCGTCCTAGTCATTGGGGCGGGCCTGCTGGGTGCCTCTATCGGGCTGGGGCTCAGCCACCAGGGGTACACCGTCTACATCTCCGACATCTCACCTACCACCGAAGCTGTTGCCCAAGACATTGGCGCTGGCACCTCCCTGCGGGCCCTGACCAGCCAATGGCAGGCCACAGCAGGGCAGGACGCCCCCGCCGGGCTAGAACTTGCCCCCCAGCTGGTAGTGGTGGCAGCGCCTCCGGATGTTACCGCCGACCTGGTGGTGCAGGCACTGACCGACTACCCGGGCGCTTTGGTGATTGACATTGCTTCAGTGAAGTCAGGGATCTTGGATACGGTGCGTGAATCGGGCGCTGATGTGAGCCGCTACCTGGGCACCCACCCTATGGCTGGGCGTGAAAAGTCAGGGCCGGTAGCTGCCCGCGGCGAGCTTTTTTCAGCCCGCCCCTGGGTGCTCTGCGACCATGAGGCTGTGCGCCCGGAACTGGTGAAGCTAGCCCAGCAGGTGGCTACCGAGTTGGGTTCGACCATCACTCACATGGATGTGCAGGAACACGACCGCACTGTGGCCTTGATTTCTCATGTGCCCCAGGTGATGAGTTCCCTGCTGGCCTCCCGCCTGCAGGAAACCCCTCTCTATGCGCTTGGTTTAGCCGGGCAGGGGCTACGCGATACCACCCGTATCGCCGCCTCAGACCCGGGGCTGTGGGTGCAGATCCTCTCAGCTAACGCTGAGCCTGTGGTCCAAACCCTCTACGGGGTGCGTGAGAATCTAGAGCGTCTAATTAGCACCCTAGAAGCTCCTGCTGCCTCTGGGGCCCGGCTCGATATTGCCCAGCTCATGAGCGAAGGTAACTCGGGTGTGGCCCGGATCCCCGGTAAGCACGGTGGTTCGCCCTCTGCTTTTGCCCAGCTCACTGTACTGGTCGATGACACCCCCGGCACCCTGGCCCGCCTCCTAGCTGAAATTGGTGAACTGGGCGTCAACCTGGAGGATTTGCGTCTGGAACATTCACCCGGTGCCCAGGTGGGTATGGCCGAAATTTCGGTCAACCCTAACGAACACGAAAAACTCATCGAAGACCTCACCGGCCGCGGCTGGAAGGTCGTCAAGTAAGGAAGAAAACTATGTCTGACAAGCTCGTGATCGCCATTGACGGCCCTTCTGGCTCTGGCAAGTCCTCGGTTTCTAAGGCAGTAGCTAAGCACTATGGGCTCGAATACCTAGACACCGGGGCCATGTACCGCGCCCTGACCTGGTACTGCCTGGACACCCAGGTTGATACCGCCGACGCCGCGGCCCTGGTTGCTGCAGCCCAGAGCTTCCCCTATGTTCAGGGCACCAGCCCCGATGAAGAGGTCATTGAGGTTGGGGGAGTGGACGTGCGTGATGCTATCCGTGAGCCCCGCATCTCTGAGGCAGTCTCAGCGGTTGCTTCTCATATGCAGGTCCGCCAGATTCTCATTGATATGCAACGGGGCTTTATCGCCCGGTCTCAGGCTGGCATGGTGGCAGAAGGCCGCGATATCACCACCGTTGTAGCCCCCGATGCTGATGCCCGCGTCCTACTGACCGCCAGTGAAGAAGTACGCCTGGCCCGCCGTGGCCTGCAACTGGGCGGCACTCAGAACTCTGAGCAGCTTGCCGCCCAGGTCTCAGCCCGTGACGCCAAAGATTCTAAGGTCACCAGTTTCACTGAAGCAGCTGAAGGTGTGGCCCTGGTCGATTCATCAGAACTCAACTTTGAAAAAACCATTGCAGCAGTTATTGAAGCTGTCGAAGACCAGCTAGCCCGGTAAAACGCAGGTAGCTTACCTGCGCCCGTCCACTGTGAACTAAACTTATCTACCAATGCACCGGCACCCGCCGGAACTCACCACAGGAGGTATCGCCCATGAGCGACGAACTCACCCCCCACGACGACTACGAGGTCAAATTCCTCGGCGGCGGCGACGATGACGTATCGGACCGTCTGGCAGAAATTGACGACGAAACCGCAGACCAGCGCGCCGAAGCCCTCCTCGCTGGCCTGGAAGACTACGAGCTCGATGAAGAAGACCGCGCTCTTCTAGCCTCGTGGGGCTACGACACCGGCGAGGACGAAGACCGCGAAGCTGACCCCGTGGTTGCTATCGTGGGCCGCCCCAACGTCGGTAAATCCACCATTATTAACCGCATCTTGGGCCGCCGTGAAGCCGTGGTTGAAGATAAGCCCGGTGTGACCCGCGACCGTGTCTCCTACAAGGCTGAATGGGCTGGTAAGGACTTCACCCTGGTTGACACTGGCGGCTGGGAAGCAGACGCTAAGGGTATTGACGCCCAGGTAGCAGCCCAGGCTGAGATCGCTGTTGCCCACGCGGACGTTGTGCTGCTGGTTGTTGATGCCCTCGTGGGTATCTCCGCAACCGACGAAGCCATTGTGCGTATGTTACGCCGTATAGACAAGCCCATCTTGCTAATTGCCAACAAGATTGACGACACCCACCAGGAACCTGAAGTTCACGCCCTCTGGTCTTTGGGTATGGGCCAGCCCTACCCGGTGTCGGGTCTGCACGGTCGCGGCCTGGCTGACTTACTGGATGCCCTGCTTGAGGTCATGCCTGAGCACTCCCAATACGCTGAACCTGAGGCCCTGGGTGGGCCTCGCCGTATTGCCCTGATTGGTCGCCCCAATGTGGGTAAGTCATCCCTGCTGAATAAGCTTGCTGGTGAAGAGCGTGCTGTGGTCAATGACCTGGCAGGTACCACCCGCGACCCTGTCGATGAGATTGTGGAGCTGGGTGGCCGCCCCTGGCGTTTTGTTGATACCGCAGGTATTCGCCGCCGTCAGCACATGGCCAAGGGCGCAGACTTCTACGCCTCCTTGCGCACCCAGACCGCTATTGAGCGTGCCGAGGTTGCTGTGGTGCTGCTGGATGTTTCTGAGCCCCTCAGTGAGCAGGATGTGCGTATCGTGCAGATGGCCGTGGACGCTGGCCGCGCCATGGTGCTGGCCTTCAACAAGTGGGACACCCTAGATGAAGACCGCCGTGAAATGCTCGAACGCGAAATTGAGCGCGATCTAGCCCATGTGAAGTGGGCGCCGCGCGTGAACATTTCAGCGAAGACTGGCTGGCACAAGGACAAGCTGGTCCCTGCCCTAGAGCACTCTTTGGATTCCTGGGATTCTCGTATTCCTACCGGCCGCCTCAACGCCTTCTTGGGTGAGATTGTGGCTGCTCACCCCCACCCCTTGCGCGGTGGTAAGCAGCCGCGCATTCTCTTTGGCACCCAGGTTTCTTCCCGCCCGCCTAAGTTCGTTCTCTTCACCACCGGCTTCCTTGACCCTGGCTACCGCCGTTTCATTATGCGCCGTCTGCGTGAGACTTTCGACTTTACTGGCACCCCGATTGACATCACCATGCGTGTGCGTGAGCGCCGTAGTTTAGGGGAACGTCAGAGCGGTAAGGCAGGTAAGGGCGGACGCCGCTAACCCCGGCCCATTTGAAATGTGACCTAAAACGCTCTAAAAAGGGCCAAAAAACCCGGTTTTCGATTTTGCACTCTCTCAAAGAGGTGTGTATAGTTATACGAGTGCTCGAGGGAACAGCAAAGTTCACGAGAGACAATCGGGTTGTGGCGCAGCTTGGTAGCGCACTTGACTGGGGGTCAAGGGGTCGCAGGTTCAAATCCTGTCAACCCGACAGATAAAGCTCCGGCCACTAGGGTAAAACCTAGTGGCCGGAGCTTTTTGCTACCCATATCGGTTCCACCAAACCGCCTAGCTTTTGGTCTATCTGCTGTAGTGGTACGGGCTGGTGAAACTGCCCTGTGGATTGTGTGAATGGGCCGTCATAGTCACGTCACATACTTACCATCGGCAGGTTTAATAAGGACGCCCGCCCCAGTTGATACCTAGAAGCCGCGGGCAAAGGGTGCAACACCAGGTTTTCCACAGGTTCCCCTGAAATATGCCCAAGAGCCTAATCTTCCTAGCATGGTGGCATGACTCAGCTCGAAAAACTCCACCAGAAACTACTGACCTGCCAGCAGCTGACTGCCCGTTACCCCAACCGCTATCAGCTAGATACCGCCATAGCCAGAGGCTTCTACCGGCGGGTCACTCGAGGCTTTTACCTGCACCGCACCGACTGGGAAAAACTAACCCCCCAAGAAGCCTATATGGCCCGGGTGCTTGCACTGGCAGCGTCCTACCCCGGCATAATTTTCTCCCACCAGACAGCAGCCCTGCTACAGGGGCTACCCCTAGAAACCCTGCCTGAGACTGTGCATGTCTACTGCTACCACCGCACGCGAGCTAAAGACTACACCGTGCACCACGGGGAGTTGCACCTACCCACCGACACCACGGTGCTTGCCCCAGGCATCCGCATCACCAGCTTGGAACGAACCCTAGCTGACCTGGCCGAACAGCCCAGTAGGCAGAGCTACCGCATTAAACTCTAAAATTCTTGCAACTGCACAGTGGGGGAGGAGCCTGCTGAGGGGGTGGGGCTTTCACGCAACTATGTGTGGTTCTGTGGGCTTGCGGTACCTTGTGAGGTCATCAACGCGTAATCTAGCGGAGGTGTAAGCAAGTCCACGGGGTTAGGGTGCATCTGTTTCTAACCGGTATAGAGTATGCAGGTTAAAGGGGTATGCACAGGTATGACTAGGTGATATGCCCATATTCCGCCCCAGCAGACAGGCTGTGAAACCAAAAGAGCCACCGGCACCACCTGCCACCTTTACAGAGGCCTTTATACGGGGTTGGTTTCCATGAGTTTTATGTGTGACATGGTGATATTTTAGGAGGTGGAAAGCGCAAACAAGCGTACACAAACAATCGCGGAACACGCCTCCGCAGTGAAGGAACCCATACTCATGTGGCAGCAGGTCTATGACCCACTGAATAACCAGGCGCTCTCAGCCCTCGTAGCATCAGTGCCGATTCTCATCTTCCTCCTAGGGCTCACCGTCCTAAAAATGAAGGGCCTCCACGCAGCCCTCGTCTCACTTGCCTCAGCGGTAGCGCTCGCCGTGCTCCTCTTTGGCATGCCTTTCGCCTCATCACTCTCAGCTATCGGTTACGGCTTCCTTGCCGGTATGTGGCCCATTGGCTGGATTGTGCTCATGGCCGTCTGGCTCTACCGCATCACCGTGCGTGCCGGTAATTTTGAGGTGATCCGTGGCTCTATCTCCGCTATCTCCGCCGACCAGCGCATCCAGGTGCTCCTGATCGCCTTCTGCTTCGGTGGCTTCCTGGAAGGTGCCGCAGGCTTCGGCATCCCCATCGCTATCTGTGCAGCCCTGCTCGTTGCCCTGGGCTTCGAACCTGTCAAGGCATGTTTGCTGGCCCTGGTCTCTAACGTCGCCTCAGGTGCCTACGGTGCTATTGGTATTCCCGTCCTGACCGGTGCAACCGTCTCAGGTGTTCCTCAGGCAGAACTGAACTCCATGATGGTATGGGTCCTGCAGACCATCACCATCTTCATCCCCCTTCTGCTGGTGATGATGCTCGATGGTGTACGCGGCCTTAAAGAAACCGGCCTGGTTGCCTTGGGACTGGGTCTTGTTGTCTCCGCCGCTCAGTCAGGGGTCATCCTCTTCCTCGGCCCTGAGCTTGTAGACATCGTCCCCTTCCTACTGGGCCTAATCCTGTTGGCAGGTATCATGATGAAGTGGCAGCCGGCTCACATCTACCGTGAACCCGGTGCCCCTTCTGTTGAAGAGCTGGGCAAGACCCCCAGCGGTTTCACCTTCTCTGGTGTGGTTAAGGCCTGGAGCCCCTTCATCATTCTGTCCATCATGATTCTGCTCTGGTCAACGCCGTTTATTAAGGCCTTGGTCAAGCCCGGAACTGACACCAGCGCAGCAGGTGCCCTGAACTGGACCACCATCCCCCTTCAGATGCCCGCTCTGCATAACCAGATCATTCAGGTTGCTCCCATCGTGGCTGAAGATACCGCTATGAAGGCTACCTGGAACTGGACCCTCTTTGCTGCCTCAGGTACAGCAATCCTCATCGCAGCCCTGATTACTATCGCTATCTCTAACATCACCTGGGGCGCGGCCTTTGAAGAACTGGGTGGCGCCTGGAAGCAGCTCTGGCGGCCGATTCTGCTGATCTGCCTGGTCATGGCAGTTGCTAACGTCATGAACTTCGGTGGCATGTCTTCTGCCCTGGCCCTGGCCCTGGCAGCAGTTGGCTCCATCTTCCCCCTCTTCTCCTCCATCATCGGCTGGATAGGTGTATTTGTGACCGGCTCCGTAGTCAACAACAACACCCTCTTTGCTGGCCTGCAGGCCACCACCGCAAGCCAGATTGGGGCCAACTCCGGTCTGCTGGTTGCAGCTAACACCGCCGGTGGTGTCATGGCTAAGGTTGTTTCACCCCAGTCCATTGCGATTGCGGCGGCCTCCGTAGACATGTCTGGCCAGGAATCAAAGATTACTAACGCAGCCATCAGGTACTCCCTGGCCCTGCTGGTTATCCTCTGCGTTTGGGTCTACGTACTTTCAATGCTACTACCTGCCTAAACCTGAGGGCTACCTACAGGAAATATCAAGGACGCCCGCCCCACCTCCCTGCCGTATGCGGCAGAAGGTGGGGCGGGCGTCCTTTACATGTGTGAGCTGATTTGTCTACAACTCAATGAATTCAGAGGCGTTCATCTTGAAGGCTGCTGCCCCGCTGCTGCACACCAGATAGGTGCCATCGTTGAGGCAGGAAGCCTTCTCGGTATTGATGGAGTAGCCAACCGGTAGGTCAGTTACTCTGTTGCTGACAGTATTTTCTTTGCTGACGTTCTGCACCAGGTTCCCATGTGCATCCAGGGTAATGACCTGGTTGGTGTTCCCTCCGCTGGGTCTGACGCAGGCGAGGTGGTTGCCTTCACCAAAGCTACAGCTCACCCCGTGGGCCTCGGCAACGATAGAGAAATGGCCGGTGAGGGACGTGACCATGTAGGGCTCAGGGGTGGCGATAGGGATGCCGCCTAGGCGATAATCGGTCATGGCTTCAAGCCTATTTCCCTTACCTTCGCATGAAACCGTGCGGCCCATGTACCTGGTTTCAAGAGGCATATAGGAGTGGCAGAGGTAGCCGTTGATGTTTACTTTCTCAGTGGAACCAGCGAACTGCGCGTTGAAGTCTGCAAATGTCTCTTGCACCTCGGCGCATGAGGCTGAGCCTTCTGCAAGGACGAGGGTGGTTCGGCCGGTATTACTGGGCCCGCAGTCAGTGCCTGCTACTACGGCGGGGGCCGTTACCCGAATGGTAGTCGGGGCGCTAGTGGGGGAGGGGGCGGGCTGCTCGGTCGTAGCTAGCGGTGACGGTGCCACAGGTGAACTCTCCACCGCCTGGGTGCTGGGGGTTGCGGTAGGTAGGGCACTGGGTGTGCTGCTAGTTTCTGATGGGGAGGGGCTAGCTGAGGAAGAGGCCGCCTGAGAAAGGTTGGTTGGTGGGGCGGTGGGTGCTGCAACATTTCCCTGCCAGCCGCAGGCGGAGAAGAGAAGAACTGCGCACAATGATGTAGCTGATGCTGCCCGCCCTAATGAGAAAGACATGGTTGCTCCTGAAGAATAGCGTGGTGTGCTGTTCAGCTTACCTGAAACAAACTCCCAGGAAAGATATTTGCCTGCCGGTAACGGCCAGACCAACCTCATCCATTGGGCCGGGGTGTGCGTCACCGTCAGCTAAGGCAGGCGTCCGCTGCGCTCAGCAGACAAGAAACTCACCAGGCCCCGGCCACCTACCTGCACGGCAGGAAAAGCCAGGGGCCTGGCCAGTTTAAGGACGCCCCCACCCGCCTGACGCTGCTGGCTGCGAGTACGCCGCCATAGAACCAAAAAATCGTCGAGCGCACCCTGCACCATCCGGTAGGTTTCAGGGTCAAGCTCCTGAGCTTTAGCACGCATCCGCTGAATAAAAGGAACAATATTCTGGCCAATACCTAGCAGACTGGTGTACCCCTCATCCATGGCTAAACTAAAACAAACATCAACTACCTCTTGCACCTCTTCAGGGGAGTGGCGATCTAACCACGCCCGGCTGACCAGCTTAACCCGGTCGCTAGCAGGAGTGGGGCGCTCCACCAGCGCAAAATGCCCCCTGGCGTCGGTATGCCAATTAAAAATAGAATGCTGCATCAGCCCGAAGAAGCTACTAGCAACCACCTGCGGGGTTCCCCGCTTAAACATCAAACGTCCCACAATACTATCGACCGGTATATAGTCCACCGTCTTAGCGCAGATACCCTGGTAGCCCGGCTGGCCCAGAAACTCAGGCACAAAACCCGGCGAATCGAAAGTAACCAACTCATCAATACGGGCCTGAGCCTGCTCACCCTGCACACTGGCCGCATACACCGCCAGGTGCCCGCCCTTAGAATGACCAGTCACGAAAAGCGGAAGCCTAGAATCACAGGCCAGCGCCTCCGAAAGATAATCAGCGGCAAGTGCCTGAGCAGGAATCCGCTGCCGGGCAGCTAGATGAAAGTCCTCCTTCCACCCGGTGAGCGTATCGTCTGTCCCACGGAAAATAACCTGCTTGAGCACCCCAGGGAGCACCAAGGTCAGAGCCGCAAACTGAACCTGCTCAGCATCGTCCTGCTTAGCCTCATAACGGCAAAACTTGAGCCCAGCAAACCGGGCAGAAGCCGCAACCAGCTTAAGCAGCTGCAACCGCTGAGCAGTCGCCAGAAACCAGTTCGCCCGCAAAGTACCATCACTAGAAAATTCCTGATAAATCTGAGCTGCACCCACCCCATAAGCAAAACCCCCGTGATGCTCGGCAATAACATCAAGCGGCAAATAAGCCAGCTCATTGAGCAGACACACATCAACATGGGTCAGTTCCCGCTCAGCGGGAGTATCATGCAGGTGCTTTTGGGCGTAAGCCAGAAGGTTCATTCGTCCATCATTCCTTGGGGGTACTGCTTCCAGGATAAGAAAGATGTTTCGTAGCTGTAAACAAATCTGTAACGGGAATGTAAAACCGGTATTTTTGGTGAAACTATTCTCGCTGCGGGCTTAAGCTTGAAAAGATCTTCATACGATTTAGAGAACCGGAGCAACCATGCACCTTCAACCTAAGGACCACGACAAACTCCTGGTCGTTGTCGCTGCCGACCTCGCCCGCCGCCGTCAGGCCCGCGGCCTCAAACTCAACTACCCCGAAGCTATCGCCATTATCACCTACGAACTGCTCGAAGGGGCCCGCGATGGCCGTAGCGTAGCAGAGCTGATGAGCTGGGGTAGCACCATCTTAACCCGTGAGGACGTCCTCGATGGAGTTGCCGAAATGATTCACGATGTGCAGGTCGAAGCGACCTTCCCCGATGGCACCAAGCTTGTTACCGTCCACAACCCCATCCGATAGAAGAGGCGCACCCCATGATTCCCGGTGAATACATCCTGGCTGACGAACCGGTAACCTGCAACGCAGGCCGTGAAGCTATCACCCTTGACGTAACCAATACAGGCGACCGCCCCGTGCAGGTTGGCTCCCATTACCATTTTGCAGAGGCCAACCAGGCCCTAGACTTTGATCGCGATGCTGCACTGGGGCACCGTCTTGATATCCCTGCTGGTACCGCTGTCCGTCTAGAACCGGGCGATACCACCACCGTGCGCCTTATCCCTTTGGGCGGTGAACGGACAGTATTCGGCTTCCGTGACCTTGTGAGCGGCCCCCTTGACTCCCGCCCGGCCACCAGCTTTACCGCCACCAGCACACCTGCAGAAACAGAAGAAGTAGCTAGCTGCTGATAGCAGCCTCTCACCCCAGCCTGAGGCCCACGCCAGGTAGCCTGCCGCCTCACACAGCACCCAGTAGAACGAGGAAGATTTTCCATGAGTTTTGAACTTAGCCGCGAACGCTACGCTAGCCTCTACGGCCCCACCACCGGCGACTCCATCCGTCTAGCAGATACAGACCTAGTAGCCACTATCGAAAAAGATCTGACCGTAGCGGGTGAAGAAGCAGTCTTTGGCGGGGGTAAGGTCGTCCGTGACGGCATGGGCCAAAATAGCCAGATGGTACGTGACCAAGACGTCCCCGATACCGTGATCACTAACGTAGTAATTATCGACTACACCGGTATCTATAAGGCAGATGTTGCTCTGCGCGATGGCCATATCCAAAAAATTGGTAAAGCAGGCAACCCTGACACCATGGACGGTGTAGACATCGTCATTGGCGTTGCAACCGACGTCATCGCCGGTGAAGGAAAAATTCTTACCGCCGGTGGTATCGACACCCACATCCACTTCATCAGCCCCGACCAAATCGAAACCGCCCTCGTCTCAGGTATCACTACCATGATTGGTGGCGGCACCGGCCCCAGCGAATCCACCAAGGCCACCACCATCACCCCAGGTGAAGCCAACATTCACCATATGCTCAAGAGCTTTGAAGAGTTCCCCATGAACTTCGGCCTACTGGGCAAGGGCCACGGCTCCTCACAAGCGCCCATCGCAGAACAGATTCAGGCCGGTGCAGTTGGCCTCAAAATCCACGAGGACTGGGGCGCAACCCCCTCATCCATCAACACCTCACTTGAGGTCGCAGACGCCTATGATGTGCAGGTTGCAATCCACACCGACACCCTCAACGAAGCAGGATTCGTAGAAGATACCCGCGCAGCAATTGCCGGACGCGTCATCCACACCTTCCACACTGAAGGTGCAGGTGGCGGGCACGCCCCCGATATTATCGAACTTGCCGGTGACCCCAACGTCCTACCTGCATCAACCAACCCCACCCTGCCCTTTACCCGCAACACCCTTGAAGAGCACCTTGATATGCTCATGGTCTGCCACCACCTTAACCCCTCCATCCCAGAGGACGTGGCCTTCGCTGATTCACGAATCCGTAAAGAAACCATCGCAGCTGAAGACGTTCTGCACGATATGGGCGTTTTCTCCATGACATCATCAGACTCCCAAGCTATGGGGCGTGTGGGGGAAGTAATCCTGCGTACCTGGCAGGTTGCTGACTCTATGAAAAAGCAGCGCGGCACCCTCCCAGAAGATGAATCAATTACCGGTGATAACTTCCGTATCAAACGCTATATCTCTAAGTACACCATCAACCCTGCTCTTGCCCACGGTATTTCTCACGTAGTAGGTTCCATCGAACCCGGTAAGTTCGCTGACCTGGTGCTGTGGGAACCTAAGTTCTTTGGTGTTAAGCCTGACCTTATTATCAAGGGAGGGCAGATGGCTCACGGCGTGATGGGAGATGCCAATGCGTCTATCCCAACTCCCCAGCCGCGCTGGTACCGAAAGGCATTCGGCTCCTATGGCAGCGCCGTCTACGACAGCTCTATTACCTTCATGTCTCAGGTGGCCATTAGCAATGATGTTCCCGGCAAGCTGGGCTTGCAGAAGGTGATCCGCCCCGTCCACGGTATTCGCACTCTTCAAAAATCAGATTTGAAGTTTAACGGTGAAACCCCTGAACTGAGTGTTGACCCAGAGACCTACGAGGTGAAGGTCGACGGTGAAGCTATCACCTGCCAGGCTCAAGACGAGCTGCCCATGGCCCAGCGTTACTTCCTCTTCTAAACCACAGTAGATAAGGACAAAATCTCTATGATTATTACCGAGATCCTCGGAAACGCTTCGACAGATCAAGGGCAGCAGCTTCTCGCTGGCCGGCATATTGAGAAAGTCACCTTGCCTAGTGCTGATTTGGTGAAACGGATTCAGCGTCTTACTACTGACCATCATCGTGAGCTGGGTCTGCGTCTGCCCGCCAAATCACCGGATTTGCAGGACGGCGATATCTTGTTGCTAGAAGATACCGGTGAGCATGGTAACGCTGTGGTTGTTGCAGTCTTGCCGACAGATGTTCTGGTGATAGCTCCGCCGACCATCCTGCAGATGGGTTTTGTAGCTCATTCTTTAGGCAACCGCCACTTACAGGCCCAGTTCTTCGATGAAACCAGTGAATATGGTGCTGAGGTGATGGTGGTGCAGTATGACCACACTGTGGAAAGTTTCTTGCTGCACCATGAGGTTCCTTTTGAGCGGATGGAGCGGGTTATGCCGGTTCCTTTCCGTCATACTGAGCATACGCACTAGGGGTTGGCTGTGAAACTCGACCCCATGTTTGCCATGATGCAGCTCACCGACTCTGCGGTGCCGACCGGCGCTTTTAGCCACTCACTGGGCTTTGAAACCTACATGCACCGAGAAATTCTGGTGGATGAAGCAAGTTTCTCAGCCTGGCTTGAGATGTTTATTAAAGAGCAACTGTGCTACACCGATGCACTAGCTATCCGGTTAGCTTATTCCTGCGCCTCCGGTGAGGAACTAGCAGATTTAGATGAGCTGCTGACCGCAGCTACCTTACCGCAACAGGTGCGGGAGGGAACTGCCACCATGGGGCGGCGTCTGCTGGCCTTAGCCTCGATGAGCTACCCCAGCGCGGGCATCCAGGACTACTCCGAACGAGTAGCTACCGGGCAAGCAAGTAGCCACCCCGCCCTCGTCTGGGGAATGCTAGCTAGAGAGCTAAAAATAGCTGAGGATGAAGCCGTAGCATCCCACCTTTATGCCACGGTAATTTCATTGACGCAGAACGCAGTGCGCGCAATACCCCTGGGGCAGAATACCGGCCAACGGATTATCAGGGCAGCCCAGGGGTGGGTAAAACACGCTACCTCTGTTTCTGCCCAGCTAAGCCCTGATGATCTTGGCGCGATTGCTCCGGGGCTTGAAATTGCCCAGATGAACCACGAGCGGCAACGTGCCCGCATGTTCATGAGCTAATCACCGAGTCAAACATTGAAAGAAGAAAGAACGATGGACCCTATTATTATCGGAATCGGCGGCCCCGTTGGCGCTGGTAAAACTCAGCTCATCGAGCGTATCTCTCGCGCAATGAGCGATGAAGTATCGATGGCTGCGATCACCAACGATATTTACACCATTGAAGATGCAAAAATTCTAGCCCGTAACTCAGTGCTCCCCGAATCACGCATTATCGGCATCGAAACCGGCGGCTGCCCCCACACCGCTATCCGTGAAGACACCTCCATGAACGAGGCAGCCATCGAAGAACTAAAGAAACGATTTGACGATTTGCAACTGATTTTCGTTGAATCAGGTGGCGATAACCTCTCCGCCACTTTCTCACCTGAACTCGTAGATTTTTCTATGTACATCATTGACGTAGCGCAGGGAGAGAAAATCCCCCGCAAAGCGGGCCAGGGCATGATTAAATCTGACCTCTTCATCATCAATAAGACCGATCTGGCCCCCTACGTTGGTGCTGACCTAACGGTGATGGAAGCAGATTCACAGGTCTTCCGTAAAGACAAGCCTTTTGCCTTTACCAACCTGGTGACCGATGAAGGCCTAGAAAACGTGCTGAACTGGATCCGCAAGGACGTGCTCATGCTCGATTTAGCTGATTCCTAGCCTTAAGGTGCCGGTGAAGAAGAAAGAAGAGAGTATGCCCACCTCAACACATGATACTGGGCGCCATCACCAGCCCGAATGCAAAGAGGGGACCAAACCGCAACCTGAGAACTGGGCCGGTCAGCTACGTCTGAACATTGCCCAACGGCAGGGTACCTCCTACGCTGCCTCCCAGTATCATGAGGGAGCTCTCCGCATTTTGCGCCCGCACTACCTCGATAAGAGCGGGCAGGTTAATTACACCATCATTAACCCAGGTGGGGCTTACTTCGGTGCTGACCGCTACCTGCTAGACCTTACTATCCAGGACCAAGCATCCTTAGTGCTGACCACCCAGTCTGCAACCAAAATCTATAAGACCCCACAGGGCCCTGCCTACCAGCAGCTTACAGCCAAGCTAGGGGAGGGAGCAGTACTGGAATATGTTCCAGACCAGCTCATTCTCTACCGCCAAGGAGCCTACCGTCAGTCCTCTTCCATCGACATGGACCCTACCGCCAGTCTGGCGCTCGCCGAAATAATTACCCCCGGTTGGGCACCAGATGGCAGCAGCTTCGGCTATGAAGAGCTATGGATGCGCACCGAGGTGCGGGTTACTGGGCCCGCAGGCCCCAAACGCCTTGCCGTAGACCAGCTCCGACTCCGCCCCTCAGACTACACCGACATTCAAGGGATCGGTCTGATGGAAGGCTATTCTCACACCGGGCAGCTACTCATCGCTGATGCCCGCATCGACCAGGCCCTCTATGAGCGCATTGCCACCGTGGCTGAAGAATCTCCCACCCGTAGCGGGGTCAGCCGAATAGGTGGCGACAACACCTACGGAGTCAAAGCCCTCATCGTGCGTAGCCTAGCTCAATCGACCGGCGAAATTATGTCTTTGCAACACTCCATTATTGATGAGATAAGGGCCCTGTGGCGTGGCCAAGGCCCACTCGATTTACGAAAATACTAGGGAAACAGGGTTATGTTTTATATTCTCAGTGCGCTCCGAGGAATCTCTCAAATATTTTTTGCGCAGAACGCGGCAACAGGGCTCCTAGTCCTTGCAGGCATGGCCCTCTTCGACCTCAGAGCTGCTGCGCTCATGCTCCTAGGGTCAGCAGTACAAGGGGCCACCGGCCTTGCAAGCGGCCACAAAGACCAAGTACAGGCTGGCCTCTTCGGATTCAACGGCGCCCTGGTAGGAGCAGCTACCGGTGTACAACTTCAAGACTGGACGCTGGGAATCACCCTCACCCTGGTAGGGGCTGCTACCTGCACCCCCGTTGGCGTATTCTTTGAACGTCTCTTTGCCAGCCCCGCCCTGAACTGGGCCAAACTACCCGTATCAACTGCACCCTTTTGCACCGTAACAGGTCTTCTCATAACAGCAGTTGCCAGCCTCAGCGTCACAGGCCCTCTCACCACAGGTGAAGGACTCGCCGGGGCAGGTACCGGCATAGCAAACAGCATCGCCGAAGTGATTCTAGCTGACGGGCCCTTCACCGGCGTCCTCATCGCCCTAGGCCTAGTGATAGCCCCACTAGAACTAGGAGCCTTCGCCCTCTACGGCGCTGCCCTAGCACTCATCATCGCCACGCTCACCCACGGCGGGCTCCTTGAAAGCTCTACCGGACTCTACGGCTACAGCGCAGTCCTTGTCTCCATCGCAGTAGGCGCAATCTTCTGGCCAGAAGCATCACTTACCACCCGAATCATCGGAGCAACAGCCGGGGTCGCTCTCACCACCGCCATCCAACCACTGCTAGCCTTAACCCCTCTACCGGTCTACACCTGGCCCTTCCTGCTCTCACTATGGATCGTGCTAGCAGCCCGCGCAGCAACCACCGCCAAGCAACACAAAAACCTCACCGAAGCCCAGCAGGAAGCCACTGCCTAAATGTCGCTGATAGCCTCAACCGGCTCACTCTCACACCCCCAAGAACCGGCTACAATCCCGCCCAACCCAGACAAGACCCACCAGCTAGGTCTACAAGGCCGCCGCCGCGTGGCGTCCTTCTGGCTCCTAACGCTCACCATAGCCACCCTGGCCGCTGCCACCCTAGGCCTACTAGTAGGCTCAGTACCCCTCAACCTAGGGCAAGCTCTCACTGTCATCGGCCACCACACCCTGGGCCTAGCCCTACCCGAGAACCTAGGCCCAGCCACAGACGCCATCATCTGGCAGGTCCGACTCCCACGCATCATCCTCGCCCTGGCAGTAGGCACCCTCCTGGCCCTAAGCGGTATGGTCCTCCAAGCCATGGTGCGCAACCCTCTGGCCGAACCTCACCTCCTCGGCATCAACTCTGGGGCCTCAGCAGGGGCAGCCCTCGCCATCCTCTTCGGCCTAGGAGCAGGGGCCCTCGGCTCCCAAGCTCTACCTATCACGGCCTTCCTCGGCGCCCTCATCGCCTCAGCCATGGTCTACCTGCTGGCCACCACCGGCGGCCGCTTCACCTCCCATCGCCTCCTCCTCTCCGGCGTGGCAGTAGGCTACGCCCTCACCGCCCTCACCAGCTTCCTCATCGTCATGAGCGGCAACGCAGAAGGCACCCGATCAGTCATGTTCTGGCTACTAGGGTCACTCGCACTGGCAAGCTGGGGGATTAGCCTGACCGTAGTCGTAGCGGTCACTGTACTCACTGGCCTTATTTTCTACCTGATGAGCCACTATCTAGATGTGCTCTCCGTTGGCGACGAGTCAGCACACACCATGGGCCTGTCCCCAGAGAAAATCCGTATCGTCCTTCTGCTAGTGGTCTCCTTAGGAGTAGGAACAGCGGTCGCAGCCTCAGGCAGTATCGGCTTCATCGGCCTCATCGTTCCCCACCTCACCCGCAAACTCGTCGGTGCCACCCACCGTCTAGCCCTGCCCGTAGCAGCCGTCATGGGCGCAGGGATCATGACGCTAGCTGACATCCTCTCGCGTACACTCATCGCACCGCAAGAACTTCCCATCGGCATCCTTACCGCCCTACTGGGTACACCCCTGCTCATCATGCTTATCAGAGCCCAAAGAGCCTAAAAACTACACAAGGTAATACAGCCTATTCAAGAAACGGAGATCCCCCATGAGCCTTCCCACACCCCGCCTGCGTACCGCCTGCCTGACTCTAGCGTCCGCCCTGATCCTGTGCTCCTGCGCTAGCACCAGCTCTACCAGCACACAGAATGCCAGCAGCGAGCCAGGTTTCCCCCTCACCATAGAAAACTGCTCAACCTCCATTACCATCGACCACAAACTTGAGCGTGTTGCCCTTCTTGAACCTGCCTCAGCAACAGCTCTAGCCCAGCTAGGTGTTCTCGATCGGGTTGTTGCCCGTGCAGGAGCCTACCCGGATGAGTACTACAGCCCCCAGGTGCGCTCCCAGATTGCTGAGATCCCTAACTACACCCAAGACCTGGACCCCACCGGTCACGTGCAAATCTCCATCGATAAGATTCTCTCTGACCAGCCCGATAGCGTCTTCCTGGGAGAAGTTGAAAACATCACCCCTGAATCCCTTGTTGAGATGAACATCCCCGTTATCCAGGAACCTGCCATGTGCCGCACCGGGGCACCGGAATCTCAAAGCTACCAGAGCGTCTATGACCAGGTGAGCATGTACGGGAAAATTTTTGGTGTTGAAGATAAGGCAGAACAAATCAACAGCGAACTTGCCCAGCGAGTTAAAGCTGCTGAAGAGACCGTCGAACAATCAGGGCGCCAAGGCCGCACCGCCGCAGTACTCTACCCAACCGTTGGTGGCGGCACTATCTATGCCTACGGCACCCGCTCCATGGCAGACCCCCAACTTACAGCAGCAGGGTTTATCAACGTTTTTGCAGACACCGACCAGCGCGTCTTTGAAGTGACCCCCGAAGAGCTCATCGCCCGCAACCCCGATGTGCTGATTCTGCTGCACACTGACGGCCAAGCCCAGCCTGTCGAAGATGCCCTACGTTCCATGCCCGGTGCATCATCCATCACCGCGGTGAAAGATGACAATATTATGGTTCACCTGATGAACTTCACTGAGCCAGCCACGCCCCTGTCTGTTACCGGCCTTGAGAACATTGTCGATCGGTTCTATTCATGATCTCAGCCCAAAACCTGAGCTACTCCTACGGCACACACCAGGTCATCGCCGATGTTTCCTTCTCCACAGCCCCAGGCCAAATAACCGGTCTGGTGGGGCCTAACGGGAGCGGAAAATCTACCCTGATTCGTCTGCTCAGCGGCATCATGAGCCCCAACAGCGGAACCATCACCATCGACGGTGAACCCCTCAACCACCTCAGCGCCAAAGCCCGCTCCCAGCGGATCGCGGTTGTCGTTCAAGAGCGGGACGCAGAGCCCGGCCTGAGCGTCGCTGAGATGGTGATGCTGGGGCGCACACCCCATCTAGGGATTTTTCAACATGCTGGGGCAGAGGACGAACAGGAAGTAGCCCTAGCCCTAGAACAGGTAGATGCTCTCAAACTGGCCCATCGGTCCTTTTCTCAGCTATCAGGTGGAGAAAAGCAACGGGTACTGGTAGCGCGAGCTCTTGCCCAGAAAACTAACTACCTCTTATTAGATGAGCCGACGAATCACCTTGATGTCCGCCATCAGCACGAGCTGATGCAACTGATTCGGGCCAGCCAGCGACAGGTTATCGTGGTCTTGCACGACTTAAACCTAGCTGCCCAATACTGTGACCGTATTGCTATACTCCACCAGGGGCACATCGTTAGCCAAGGGCAACCACAAGATGTACTGGTTCCTGAAGTATTAGAGCCGGTCTATGGTGTACGTGTGCACCCCACAGACGTGCGCGGCACCCGTCAGCTCTTCTTCGAACTTAAGCCGTAAGAACTCTTTTAGAAGAGCCGCCCTTCAGCCTCGGCGCTAGGTTCTTCGAGGGCCAGTAGGTATTCTTTGCGTTCTAACCCTCCAGCGTAGCCGGTGAGTTTACCGTCAGCGGCTAGAACCCGGTGGCAGGGAATGAATATGGAGACCTTGTTGCGCCCTACCGCCTGCCCTACTGCCTGGGCTGGTGCGCCTGGGCCCACAATCTTAGAGATAGCCCCGTAGGTGGTGGTGTAACCGTAGGGGATATCTTGCAGGGCCGCCCAGACAGCTAACTGAAAATCTGTGCCTTCAGGGGCGATAGGCAGCTCAAAGACGGTGCGCTGGCCAGCAAAATATTCCAGGAGCTGGGCTTGGGCGTCGGTGAGCACATCGCAATCGCTGATTTCGATGCGGCGCCCCAGGGCATCGCTGGTGGGGAAATGAGCCTGGCCGGTGAACCAGGCGCCGGTGAGCACCTGCCCATTAGAGGCCAGAATCATTTCCCCGAGCGGGGTGAGGGTGTGGGCGTGGTGGCTCGTCATACTTAGTCTTGTTCGACGTCCTCATCGACCCAGTCCAGGGTCTTTGAGACAGCTTTCTTCCACAGGCGGTACTGGCGTTCGACTTCGTCCTTTTCCATCTGGGGTTCCCAGCGTTTGTCTTCGGACCAGTTGTCGATAACGTCCTGTTCACCTTCCCAGAAGCCAACGGCGATACCGGCTGCGTAGGCGGCACCTAGGGCGGTGGTTTCGATGACCTTGGGGCGGATGACGGGCACCCCTAGCAGGTCTGCCTGGAACTGCATGAGGAACTCGTTAGCGGTCATACCACCATCAACGCGTAGCTCTTCAAGTTCTACATTAGTGCCAGCGGCTTCGGCGTCAGCGTTCATAGCGTCGAGTACTTCGCGGGTTTGGAAGGCGGTAGCTTCAAGGGCTGCGCGGACGATGTGGGCCCGGTTGACGTAGCGGGTGAGGCCTACAATGACGCCGCGGGCATCTGATTTCCAGTGGGGTGCGAAGAGCCCGGAGAAAGCAGGTACCACGTAGGCTCCACCGGAGTTTTCGACGCTGGTGGCTAGTTCTTCTGATTCGCTGGCATCATCAATCATTCTGAGGTTGTCGCGCAGCCACTGGATGAGGGAGCCTGAGACGGCGACGGAGCCTTCCAGGGCGTAGACGGGGGCCTTCTCGCCGAGCTTGTAGGCAACGGTGGTGAGCAGACCGTTTTCTGAGATGACGGGTTCGTTGCCGGTGTTCATGAGCATAAAGTTACCGGTGCCGTAGGTGTTCTTGGCCATACCTTTTTCGAAGCAAGCCTGGCCGAAGGTGGCTGCCTGCTGGTCACCGAGGATACCTGAGATGGGGGTTCCGTGCAGCAGACCCTTGGGGCGGCCGTGCCCGTAGACTTCGGAAGATGACTTAATCTCGGGCAGCATGCTCATGGGGATACCCATATCGGCTGCGATGTTTTCGTCCCATTCTAGAGTTTTGATGTTCATGAGCAGGGTGCGGGAGGCGTTGGTGACGTCGGTGATGTGCACCCCGTCTTCAACGCCGCCGGTGAGGTTCCACAGCAGCCAGGTATCGGTGGTACCAAAGAGTAGGTCGCCTGCTTCTGCTTTGTCGCGGGCTCCTTCAACGTTGTCGAGGATCCACTTGATTTTGGGCCCTGAGAAGTAGGTGGCTAGGTTCAGGCCCACAATATCCCGGTACTTGCCGGGGCCTTCGTCGCCGCCGAGTTCGTCGCAGATTTTTTGGGTGCGGGTATCTTGCCAGACGATGGCGTTGTAGATGGGTTTGCCGGTGTTTTTGTCCCAGACGACGGTGGTTTCACGCTGGTTGGTGATGCCTACAGCGGCGATTTCGTGGTGGTTTACTTCGGCCTTGGTAAGGGCTTCACCGACTGATTTTCGCACGTTCTCCCAGATTTCCATGGGGTCGTGTTCGACCCAGCCAGCTTTGGGGAAGATTTGTTCGTGTTCGTGCTGGCCCACGCTTTTGAGGTGACCGTCTTTGGTGAAGAGAATGGCGCGGGAGCTGGTGGTGCCCTGGTCGATGGACAGGACGTACTTCTTACGTTCGGGGAGCTGTGACATGGTTTTCCTCTTTTCGTGGGTGCGCCGCCTTTGGCGCGGTGGTGAGGCTTACTTGTTTTTAGTATATGGTGCGGACGCCGGCGACCGGCTTATCCCAGGAGGGCCGGTACAAGGAGCGCGGCTGCCGCTGCGCCGATGAGGGGCCCAATGACTGGCACCCAGGCATAAGCCCAGTCAGATGAGCCCTTGCCTTTGATGGGCATGAGGGCGTGGGCTAGGCGGGGTGCTAGGTCGCGGGCAGGGTTGATAGCGTAACCGGTGGGGGTGCCCAAGGATAGGCCGATAGCAACAACGATGAAGGCTACAGCTAGGGGTCCTAGCCCTGAGGGGGTGCTGCCAGAGGCCAGGACGAAGCCAACGAGCACGAAGGTGCCGAAGGCTTCGGTGAGGGTGTTCCACCCGTAGGAGCGAATGGCTGGGCCGGTGGAGAAGATACCCTTGGTGGTGCCCGGCTCTGCCTGATCAAAGTGCTTCTTATAGACCAAGAAGGCACCCCAGGCACCCAGGAAGGCACCTACCATCTGGGCTGCCACATATATGAAGAAGTGGCCGGTGGTGGGGGAGATACCAGGGGCGAAGTCACCACCAGAAAGGAGCAGTCCCAAGGTGACAGCGGGGTTGAGGTGGGCACCGGATGGGGCAGACATGTAGACGGCAGCAAAAACTGCCAGGCCCCACCCAAAGGCGATAGTGAGCCAGTCAGTGTTCTTAGCAGCTGACTTGGGCAGGGTAACTGCAGCGCAGACCCCAGCACCTAACAGGATCAGGATTCCGGTTCCAATAACTTCAGACACGAAAGCACCCAGGACGGTTGCGGTGCCCTCTGCGGTAACTAGGGCGCTTGCCTGGAAGCTGGCTTCAGCGCCAGCGGCCAGTAGTGAGCTCATCGTCGACCTCATATTTTCTGTGAAAGCCAGGCGCCTGCGGTAGGCACCTGGCAGCTAGTAGTATTCAATTCTTTACCCCAGGCCAGGGCCCTTTACTGGAGCGCACGCACCGGGCGGCGGGGCGCCACCTGAGGCGCCCCAAGAACTTCAGCGGCGGCGTCCGCGTCCTCAGTGCGAGTTTCAGCCGCAGCGATAGCTTTAACCCGCGCAGCGTACATGTCCTTTTCACGGGTCACGGTGGCCTGGCCCCAGCCAAGTTCAGCGGCCATGATCTCAAGAACCTCATCGGCGGCTGCCAGGCCACGATCAGTAGCCTCAAGATCTAGGCGGACGCGGCGCACCAGCACATCTTCAAGGTGCAGAGCCCCTTCAGCCCGCACCGCCATAGCCACATCGGCCCGCAAAAACTGGGATGCCTGCGCCAGCGGAGCACCCAGGGACGGGTCTTCCTCGATGAGGGTGAGCACATCAGCCAGCTCAGCGCCGTAGCGTTCTAGCAGGTGCTCCACACCGTCCTCATCCCAGCCCTTCTCAGCAGCCAGCGCGCCGGCACGGGCTGCCAACACCTCATACCCCTCAGCACCGACCAGCTTGATGTTCTCGGTAACAGAGGGCAGATCCTTGGCGCGGTCGCCCAGGGCGAAGTCCACGGCGTCCTCGGCCATCACGCGGTAGGTGGTGAGCTTACCACCGGCGATAGCGCTCATGCCGGGGGCAATCTCCATGACAGTATGCTCACGCGAGACCTTAGTAGATGCAGCATTCTCACCCTTCTTCACTACCGGCTGCAGCAGGGGGCGCAAGCCAGCGTAGGAGCTGATAATATCGGCCTCGGTCAGCTCATCGGCAATCAGCTTATTAGCCTGGTCGAGCACATAGCGAATATCTGCCTTGGTGGCGACGGGGCGCTCACGGTCCTCGGTGTAGGGGGTGTCAGTGGTGCCAATAATCCAGTACCGCTGCCAAGGAATAATGAAGAGAACCGACTTCTCGGTCTTGGTGAAGATACCGCTGGTGGCCTTGATACGGTCGCGGGGCACGGTGATGTGCACACCCTTGGAAGCCAGCACCTTCAGGCCCTGGTCCTTAGTGGCCATGGACTCTGATTCTTCGGTCCACACGCCGGTTGCGTTGATGATGCGCGCGGCCTTGACGGTCTTTTCGTCGCCGGTTTCTAGGTCAACAATCTGGGCGCCGATAACTCGCCCGGCGGCGTCCTTGTTGATAGCGGTGACTTGGGTGCGGGAGGCTGCTAGGGCGCCGTAGCCTGCGGCGGTGCGGACCAGGTCGATGACTAGGCGGGCGTCATCCACGCGAGCATCGTAGAACTGGATGGCGCCGGTGAAGGCGGAATCTTTGATGCCGGGGAAGACTTTTTTGGTGCCTTCTTTGGTGAAGTGACGCTGGGCGGGTACGGTGCGGTGGCCACCGGCCCCGGCGAAGGCCATGGTGTCGTACATGCCGATGCCCACAGCGGAGTAGGCGCGCTCAATGAGGGGTGTTTTGAGGGGCCAGAGGAAGGGCTGGGCTTTGACGAGGTGCGGGGCGGTGTGTTCAAGGAGCAGGCCGCGTTCTTTGAGGGCTTCGGCAACTAGTTTGAAGTCTAGGTTGTAGAGGTAGCGTAGGCCACCGTGCACGAGCTTGGAGGACCAGGCGCTGGTGCCCGCTGCCCAGTCGCCTGCCTCGACAATGGCGGTGCGCAGGCCGCGGGTGGCTGCGTCCAGGGCTATGCCTGCCCCGGTGACACCGCCACCAATAACGAGGACGTCTACACCGGCTTCATCGGTCATGGTGGTCAGTGCCTGGGCGCGGGTTTCTGCTGAGAGGTGGGACTGGGTGGTGAAGGTGGCAGTCATGGGGATCTTCCTTGCGACGGGTTGCCTGGCTAATGTCTTGCTAACTATTTCAACCGTGCGAACAAATAACTGCCAGCTCTGTGAACAAATGTTCAGTTAGAATCGCACTATGATGAACAGAAGTCAGAATCAGGTTGTTGAGGCTGCCCAGCTTTATTACGGGGAGCATTTGACGATGTCAACTATCGCTGCACGCTTGGGGGTCTCCCGCCCCACCGTCTCTCGCCTGCTCAAAACTGCACGTGAAACCGGGGTTGTGGCGATTCATCTCAATGAAAAGGCCTATAATTCTGACCCGCTCGAAAAGCGCCTGTCTGACCTCTACCGGGTGCGGGTGACGGTGGTGCGCGCCCCCGAACACGCTACAGAACAAGCTCGTATGAGGAGGGTGGCAATAGCCACAGCAAACCTTGTGGACTCCCTCATGGTGCCCGGTACGACACTTGGTGTTGCCTGGGGCTCAACCGTAACCGAAGTGGCCCAGTTCCTGCCCAAGCGCCCGCTGACCGAGGTGACGGTGGTTCAGCTCAACGGGGCAGGCAACGCTGTGCAGACGGGGATTCCCTACTCGGGTGCGATTCTGGGGCAGGTGTCTTCTGCTTACAGGGCGCAGATGGTGCATTTCCCGGTACCTGCCTTCTTTGATTTTGCCGACACCAAGGCGGCCATGTGGCGGGAGCGGTCGATTCGCGGTGTGCTGGCAGTGCAGCGTAGCGCCGATATTGCCCTGTTTGGTGTGGGTGCTTTTGGTGGTGAGCTCAAGTCGCACGTTTATAGCGGAGACTATTTCAATGCGGAGCAGATGCGGGAACTACAGGGGCAGGGTATTGTGGGGGATATGTGCACGGTGCTGCTACGGGAGGATGGTACCTGGGCTGATTTGGCGGTGAACCAGCGGGCGACGGGTCCCACCCCTGCGGAGCTGGTGAAGATAGGACGACGCGTGTGCGCGGCTGCTGGCCGCCACCGCGCTGTTGCCCTGCGCGCCGCCCTAGTCACCGGCGCAATCACCGACCTGGTGGTGGATGCGGACCTGGCGGAGAGGCTTTTGTAGGGGCCTTTTATACTAGTATGCATACCCACACCGTACCGGGCATGGAACGAATAACTGCTGATAACGGATGAGCTTGAACTAGAACAGGTATGAGGCTTTTTCAAAAGGTTCTACAGGCTCACGCTCGTAGCTGATCCTTCTCACCTGGTTCGCCGACGCTCACAAGGCGATTCACACCAGCCCCAAGTCAGCAGCTTGGCAGTGAACCTTCGTCACCTAGACTTGTGAAGGTGAAGCTCCTTCTGAGAACACCTCTAATCTCTCCCTTGAGAGGGCTGTGAACAGAGTGATGAATTGTGCGCTGCAAACGGCGAGTTGTAGGCCGGTCTGGCGTGGTAACGGTCTTCCATGTATGGGCTGAAGGTACCTGTAGAGATTTAACGCCATGTGTGGTACTTATAGGTTAGTTGTCTCTTGGTGGAGATAGCGCTGATATCACACCGTGTGAAGAACCATCAAAATAAGTTCTTAACTCTTCAGATTTTAACGTAAAATCTATTACCTTCTGCGGAATTGATACGAAGCCGGATATGTCTGTGAGGCTAACATTGATTTGGCCACCTTCACCAAAATTTTTATAGTAAAAAGTTTTAAATTTCCCTATTTCTTCCGAAATGTCCATCAATAGTTTATGTTTAATTCTATTATTGGTATATATTCTCTTTAAGTCTTCTATACTATTATCAATTGAAAAATTTGGGAGAGTTTCTAATGAATGAATATGTTCACAAAACTCCATCACAAGGCTAGGAAGGAATGCTCGGTATTTCTCATTAAGTTTAAGCTTCCTATAATGGTTATTCGCACTATCTATATTATTAGTTGAGGAGTCAGGCGGATATGATTTTATTGCTAATACATCATGCAGTGTATCTATTTCAAAAGCGATTTTTTCCAGCAAGTCTACATTTAAGAAGTATGGATGTAACAGTGTGGAACCTATATCGCCAAAATCTTGTTCACCGATATTCGAGTTGCACTCGGAGCAGCAGGGAATTAAGTTGATTTGAGATGTTGCTAAAATTGGGTACTTATCTTTAGGGATAAAATGATCCCATGTATTAGCTAAGCTTAATTTACAGTAACTACATAAGCCATAGTTGGAGTAGCTCCTCGGATGACTCACGTAAGAGTCACGATATCTTTCGTAAGCATCTTTCATATAGTCTTTGAAGAGAATTCTGCTGCCTTCCGGGGTGGTGATAGGATAGTTGTTTTCGAACCAGTCTGTGAAGTCTATAATCTTATTTATTAAAATCGAAAAGTTGTTGCATTGTGCTGACTCAACATAATCCCTATTTAGCATTTCAAGGAAATAATAAAGCAGAATGGCTGCATGTGGATCAATGAGATATTTATTATCCGATCTTCTTTGGCGTAATGACTGAGCATCGGTTGGAAGTTCTTTTTGGGCGCAATCATATCGATGTAGTTTAAAGAAATCTTCATAGCTTAACTTTGGAATATCGTATGAATCTGGATACATAAAAAGTTTTCCTATTCAATTTCTAAACTCGCAAAAATCATTTGACCTTCGACGCCGAGCTCTTGGATGAGTTCGTCTCTTATTCGAATGTACTCTAGTCCGTCATATGAATTTTTATCTTTGATAAATTCCTTAATCCTTTTATAGAATCCTGAGTTTATAGATTCTAATCTAAAAATTTCCCGGTTAATTTTACCTGTATTTTCCCCATACGTCTTTAACGATGGGTTTGACACGGAAACTTTTCCAGAATCTAATCTTTCAAGTAACCAGACATTTTGTGATAACGTTTCTTGGAGTACCACAGGAGAATGTGTAGCTAGGATTGCTACTGAATTTTTTACAGTACAGATTTTCCCTATAGATTCAATAAACTTTGCTAGCAATGGGGGATGTAGATAGTTCTCTGGCTCATCAAATAGTAATAAACTACTATCAGACATCATGCTTATTAACCCGGTTAACGTTGCAATACATGTGAGGTTCCCAGAACTCTGAATGCTTAGATTTTTTTCAAGCGGTTGCAGAATTTTATCAAACGTAAGATCTGAATCATCGATACTGTCTAAAATATTCAAATTTTCAAAAAAATCTGGTGTAATATTCTCGATAGATTCTATCCAGAGCTTGAATCTATCGTCCTTCATCCATAAGAGGAGTTGCAAATGTGGGGAAATGAATTCAGAGATATTTTTTCGGATATCAGGATCATTTGTATATTTTTCGTGTTCGCCGTACTCTAAATCAGCCTTAGGGATTGAGTAAATTCCCAAATAGAGATTATTTATAACTTCTGAACTGGAGCTATCGTTGGTTGAAATTCTTGATATAATTTCTTTGTTCTGAAATGGCGAGAACGAAATATAGAAATAGTTACTTAATCTTGAAGTTTTTGTGCTTTCATTGGGGAATGATAGTTCTGAAAATTCCCCTAGGAAGATATCTTCCAAAAGCCGGGTTTTCCCGGAACCGTTTGCTCCTATGAGGGATATAATGTTTGCGTTTGTATACTTTTTTATATTTGATTCTGTCGTCTTAAAAGATATATCTCCGACATAAGGTGATTTTTCAGAATCAAAATGAATTTTAAAATCTAGTGTTGTTTGTGCCTCTTTTGCCGATGCTCCTTTCCGGAGCGTGCATAGTCTGTGGTAATATCCCCGAATTAGGTTCTCAGACGGGACGTCACGCATAAAAGAAAATTCAAACACACCAGGATTCTGGGTTTTAATTTCATCTAGTAAATTTAAATCTAGCGATATATCATTCAATATTTCTAGAATGAACTCTTTATCTAATGAATCTGAATTGTGGTATTCGTGCAGATTTCTATAATAAAATTCATTCCCTATTGAATAGAAGCCATCAGGCAACTGGTCGAGAGTTGGGCCATGTTGTTCGGATGCTTCTTCTAGTGCGCTCCTCTTGAGTGGTAAATCACTGCCGGTAATACGTTGCGTTTGTTTTGAGGCAATTTTTATACTAAATGATTCACTTCTGAATTCGTTATTAAGGATAAATAGTGTGCAGTGTGTGTAGTATCCATAGTCATTCCATGAACCATAATATATGTAAACACCATCAGTGGTTTGAGAATTAAAATCGTCCTTGGCTTCTTTAAGCCCTGCCCTGCTTATGGTGTCAAAATCTTTTCTAATAAAAATTGTCAACAATTCACCTGCTTTGCATGTATTGTTTATATATGGGATATATTGATAATTTTTTGTCACATCCAAAAACTTTAGAGTGCTTGCCATTGCAGTTTCAAAAACAGCAAACAATAGAGTAATCTCAGTGAACTACTCGTCAGATAACCTCCTGCAAGAAATCTTATCAAAGACTATAAACCAGAAGACCTGAGCTGAATATGGAAAACCTCCGCAGCTAGGGTAGTTGTCCTACCGCCGCCTTCAGCGCGTCCTTCACCGCTCTGATGGCGGGCTGGCCTGTGCTTTCGGTGCGGGTGGCCACATAAATCTCGCGGTAGGGGGCGCCGGGCAACGGAATAGCCTTCACCCCGTGTGCCCGGCTCAGTTCGTTGCCGGCAGCGGGCAGGGCAAAGGACGGCATAATAGCCGCCGCCCCGCCCGCTGCCAGCTGCAAATGTGTGTTCAAATCATCAATCACGTAGCGCACCTGCGGCTCGAACCCCGCCGCCCTGCACTGGTTGATACCCCCCAGGTGCGTGACGTATTATGCTCACCCTCAAAAACCCAGGGTAGGCGGGCTGCGTCGTCCAAGCTCTCAACCTCAGCATCGGCGGCAACCACCAGGTCGAGGGCGTCCTCGGTGAGGAGCTCAGAAGTAAGCTCGGGGTACTCGGGAATGTAGTGGTGGGGGTAAGACTCTGCAATTACCAGGTCGAACTCCCTGCTGCGAGTCAGGGACAGGCCGGTCTTCGGGTCAATCTGAACCACATGCAGCTGTACCTGCGGGGCATGCTCCGCAAGATGGGCCAGCGCGCCCGGCAGCAGAGCCTTGGCGGCTGACTGGAAGATTGCCAGCCGCACCTGCCCGGCAGGCACCCCCTCCAAGAGGGTGATGCGGGTGCGGGCGGCGTCTAGTTCCTTCAAAATATTGCGGGTGCTTTCCACTAAAATCAGGGCCTCGGTGGTCAGCTCCACTTGGCGCCCCACCTTGCGCAACAGGGGAGTGCCCACCTCTTTTTCCAACGTCGTAATTTGCTGGGAAATAGCGGAGGATGTCAGATGCAGGGCCTTGGCTGTTGCGGCCAGTGTGCCGCGCTCATGAATCTCAAGCAACATGGCCAGCCGGCGCAAATCGTACATGGTGCACTCCTGGCTGCGGGGTGGAAAGCGTCACGAATACAGGTTAGCAGAACTAAACATACTGCCTAAATAATATTCATTTTTCTAATAGTGTAACTTGCACCCAAAGATGGTGAAATGGATAACAAGACACAAAGTTCACCCCGCCCCCGCGCGGGCTAGCAGGAGGTACCACCCATGGCACAGCCTTTAAACGATACCCACCACCAGCAGTTAGCTCATCAAGCTATCCAGCTCGTTGCTGATTGGGTTGAAGAAGCGCAGAATGTCCCGGCCGACCCTGCAGCGCAGAAGCTAGCTGGCGTCCTTAAAGACCCGAAAGGACTTGACTTCACCGTAGGTTTCGTCGATGGCGTAGTACGCCCCGAAGACCAGGCCGTTGCCGGTAAAAACCTGGGCCGTATTGCCCCTATCGTCCCCTCCTTTCTGCCCTGGTATATGAAGAGTGCGGTAGGGCTAGGTGGCACGCTGGCGGCTCAAGCTAGCTGGCCCACGGTGCCTGTGGCCCGCGCAGTTCTGCGTCAGATGGTCGGCCACCTGATCGTTGATGCCCGCGATGAAAAGCTGGGCCCTGCTATCAAGCACCTGACCTCAACCGGTAATAAGCTCAACATCAACCTGCTAGGTGAAGCCGTGCTGGGGGACTGCGAAGCGGAGCGCCGCCTGAGCGAAACCAAGCGTCTGCTGGCCCGCGATGATGTCGACTATGTCTCCATCAAGGTTTCCTCAGTATCAGGCCCGCACTCCCACTGGGCTTTTGAGGAAGTAGTGGACGAGGCTGTCCGGCGCCTCACCCCGCTGTATGAGCTGGCTGCCAGCTCTCCTGCCCAGAAGTTCATCAACCTGGACATGGAAGAATACAAAGACCTGGATATGACTATCGAGGTCTTCACCAAGATCCTTGACCAACCCCACCTGAAAAACCTTGAAGCTGGTATCGTGCTCCAGGCCTACCTGCCTGACACCCTGGCAGCTATGCAGCGCCTCCAAGAGTGGGCCGCTCAGCGCCGGGAGGCTGGTGGGGCCCGCATCAAGGTGCGCCTGGTTAAGGGCGCTAATCTCTCTATGGAGAAGGTCGAAGCTGCCCTGCACGGCTGGCCCCTAACCACCTGCCACTCCAAACAGGAGACAGATACTAACTACAAGTGCATCCTCAACTACGCCTTGCATCCTGAGCGCACTAAGAACGTCCGTCTGGGTATTGCCGGGCATAACCTTTTTGATGTTGCTTTTGCCCTGCTGCTGGCTGAAGATCGCGGTGTGGAGAAGGATGTCGAGTTTGAGATGCTCATCGGTATGGCCTCCCAGCAAGCTGAGGTGATTCGCCGCCGGGTCGGCCACCTGCTGCTCTACACTCCTGTGGTGCGCCCCGAAGAGTTCGATGTGGCTATCTCTTACCTGGTGCGCCGCCTGGAAAAAAACGCTTCGAGTGAGAACTTCATGAGCGCGGTCTTCGATCTGGGTTCTTCTCCTGCCCTTTTTGAGCGTGAAAAAACCCGCTTCTTGTCCTCTCTCAGCGAGGTCACCGACCAGGTGCTAACGCCACAACGTGCCCAGAATCGTCTAGAAGAAACAGAAGAGACGGTTTTTAAGCCCGCTCAGGGAACCTTTGAAAATACTCCCGATACTGACCCAGCTCTGGCTGCTAACCGTAAGTGGGGCCGCGCCATCTTAGAGCGTTCAAAGACCACCCAGCTTGGTATCGAAACCCTGGCTGCCCACGAGCTGGGTTCTGGTGAGGACGCCCAAACCCTGCTTGCTGAGACCAGAGTAGCTAGCGAGGCATGGGGTGCCCGCCCTGCCTCAGAGCGTGCTGAGATTCTGCGTAAGGTAGCGGTAGCTTTGGCTATGAGCCGCGGGGATTTGCTAGAAATTATGGCTTATGAGGCCGGTAAGACCCTGGACCAGGGTGACGTTGAAGTTTCAGAAGCCGTTGACTTCGCCTACTACTACGCCATGCTGGCAGAGCGCCTGGATTCGGTAGACGGTGCCCGCCACCAGCCGGTTAAGCTTACTCTGGTGATTCCTCCCTGGAATTTTCCGACTGCAATTCCTGTCGGTGGTGTTATTGCTGCCCTGGCGGCAGGTTCAGCCGTCATCTTCAAACCTGCCTCCAATACTGCCCGTACTGGTGCCTTGCTTGCTGAGATACTCTGGGGCGCAGGTGTTCCCCGTGAGGTTTTGCGCCTGGTTAAGGTCACGGACCGCGAGGCTGGTCGGCAGTTCATTGCCCACCCGGTCGTTGACCGCCTGATTCTGACTGGTGGCTACGAGACCGCTGAGCTCTTCCGATCCTGGCGGAAAGATTTGCCCCTCTTCGGCGAGACCTCAGGTAAGAACTCTATTATCGTCACCCCTAACGCTGATCTCGACTTGGCGGTCAAGGACGTCGTCTCTTCGGCTTTCGGCCATGCAGGCCAGAAATGCTCAGCGGCTTCCACCGTGATTTTGGTGGGTTCAGTAGGGGAGTCTAAGCGCTTCTACAACCAGCTGGTTGATGCCGTAAAGTCCCTGCACGTTGCCTACCCTCATGATATCGAATCTGAGATGGGCCCTCTGATTGAGGAGCCAGAGGGCAAACTCAAGCGCGGTCTGACTACCCTGGGCGAGAGTGAAACCTGGGTTATCAAACCCGAGCAGCTGGATGAGACTGGTCGGCTCTGGTCGCCCGGCGTGCGGGCAGGCGTCAAACCCGGCAGTGAATACCACCTGACCGAATACTTTGGCCCCATTCTGGGTGTTATGAAGGCGGCCAGTTTGGAGGAAGCTATCGAGCTGCAGAACGCCACCGACTACGGTCTAACGGCTGGTCTGCATTCTCTGGACGCCGGGGAGCTGGAACTCTGGCTCTCTAAGGTTCAGGCCGGTAACCTTTATATCAACCGTGGCATCACCGGCGCTATCGTGCAGCGCCAGCCCTTTGGTGGCTGGAAGAAATCAACTGTGGGTTCTGGTGCTAAGGCTGGTGGGCCTAACTACCTGGTCGCCCTTTCTGACTGGGAGACCGCAGAATCCACCGCCACCACCGCCCCCTCACAGGCGGGCGTCCGCTCCATTCTTGCTGCCCTGGGCGAACCCACCGCCGCTCATGATGGCTCTCTCGATATGCTGGCCCGCGCGGCAAGCTCCGACGCTGAGGCCTGGGCCACCGAGTTTGGTGTGGGGCATGACCCCAGCCAGCTGGGCGTTGAACGCAACATCCTGCGCTACCTACCCATCACTGTTCAGGTACGCCTGGACGAGAATGGTGACCGTAACCGGGCCCTGCGCGTACTCCTTGCAGGGGTGGCAGCCGGTGCAAGTATTGAGTTCTCCACAGGCCAGAGCATGCCGGTAGCTATCGCCGGTGCCCTACGCGGGGCAGGCATCACCCTGCTTGAACAGAGCGACGCCGCCTACCGGGCATCGCTGGCCAAAATCGCCAAGACCCCCTCCCAGCAGCTTGAGGGGACCGCACTGGAAGGTGCCCGCATACGTTACATCGGTAATGATGCCGCTAGCGTTTATGAGGCGCTTGATGGTCGCCCCGATATTGCGGTCTACTTCCAGCCTGTGACCGAAGCAGGTCGCATTGAAATGCTACCTTTCCTACGTGAACAGGCTGTTTCTATCACTGCCCACCGGTTTGGTAACCCTTACAGGTTCTCTGAGGGTGTCATATAATTATTAGGTAAGAGCCCTTCTCCCTCGTTGGTGCTCTCTCGTCGAGTTTCACGCGCCTCGATGGCACTGCCCCACAAGTCCCATAAGAGAAAAGGACACCTCCGATGAGCAATGTTCCTGCAGAACTCAAGTACACCAAAGAACACGAGTGGGTCGGCGAGCTCACTGCTGATGGCACCGTCCGTATCGGTGTCACCGACCATGCACAAAACGAACTGGGCGATGTCGTCTACGTTGATTTGCCTGAGGTCGGTGAAACTATCGCCGCAGAGACCACCTTCGGCGAAATTGAATCCACCAAGAGCGTCTCAGACCTCTTTGCCCCTCTTGCTGGTGAGATTGTTGCCGTCAATGAAGACCTAGAGAATTCCCCTGAAATTGTGAACTCTGACCCCTACGGTGCGGGCTGGCTGATTGAAGTTCGCCCCAGCGATACCGCAGATCTTGAGGGTCTACTGTCAGCAGCTGACTACGAGGCAGAAATTGCCTAAACCCCGGTAACGTCAGAGCTGCTAGATGCTCAGGGCTGTCTTTTTACCCAAAAAGACAGCCCTTTAGCTTTGGGTAAAAACAGGAGAAATTGGTGGGAGAACACGGTAGGAACCGGGCAGAATAGAGGGTGAGTGGCTAAGATTAAACGAACGGTTCACTGTTTACCATTTCGTGACCTTGAACTGTTACTCTACACATCACACATACACCAGGGCGAGAACCCAGCCGCCCAAGGACAGAAGGACGAGACTCTATGGCCCAGCACGAAGCCCACCCACCCACAACTACTATCGCCATGGCAGCCCTGGGCGTATCTCAGTCCCATAACCCCACTGCCGAAGAACGTGACCTGTTGGCAACCCTGCCCGCCGGTTCTGCCGTCCTCATTGGGCTAGAAGGCCAGTTCAAGGGCGCCCGCTTCCTGCTGAGCCCCAGAACTGATGAAAATGGGGCAGATTTGCCCATCATCGCAGGCCGTAGCGCTGACTCAGACATTTACCTGGATGACGTGACCGTCTCCCGCCGCCACGCCCTCTTCATTCCCAATGCTGGAAGCTTTATCCTCACCGACGCTGATTCCCTCAACGGCACCTACGTGAATAAGGACCGCGTTGATGAGGCCTACCTGCGTAATGGCGATGAGATTTACATTGGCAAATTCCATTTTGCCTTCTACCAGGGCCAGGGGTAGCAGCTATGGCTCAGGCTCCCTCTGCTGAAACTGCTGGGGTAAAGAATAAGACCATCGGCCAGGTGCTCAGCGCCTTGGAGGGCGAATTTGAGGGTATTAGTGCCTCAAAAATTCGCTTTCTTGAAGATAAAGGTCTGGTGAGCCCGCAGCGTACCAATACTGGTTACCGTAAGTATTCGGAAGAAGATATTGAGCGTCTGCGCTTTGTGTTGCAGCTACAACGGGACCAGTACCTGCCGCTGAAGGTGATTCGTCAGCGTCTAGCTGATATTGATGCGGGGGTGGCCCCTGCCCCCGGTGCCGAACTTGCCAGTGAGCAGGGTAGTGGTGCGGACGCGTCCGCGCGGCCGGGTGCTGATGAGCTGGGCAGTGCCCGCCCAGCATCGCCTGTAGAGCAGGCACGCACCTATACTTTGCGTGAGTTGGGCCAGGAGGCTGGGGTGGATATGCCCCTGCTGCGTGAGCTGATGAATTACGGCTTACTGGCTGAGAATAAAGAAGCCTATGACCAGTACGATGTGGCTGTCACGAAGGTGAGTAACCAGCTCACTGCCCACGGCCTGCACCCCCGCCATTTGCGGGCTTTCCGTGCTGCTGCTGACCGTGAAGTTGATCTGGTAGAAACTGCGGTGGGCCCCTTGGCTTTGCGTAAGGATGATGAGTCCCAGGCGCGCGCTGCAGAGCTTGCCGGTGATATCGCCCAGCTTTTGTTGCGTCTACATATGGCCCTGGTCGCTGGTAGCATGCCGAGTTTCGACTAGCTCTGTGTGCTTTCAGGTGAGGGGCGCTGGGTGAATGTGCCCTGTCTTAATGACTAGAGCCATGTTAAAACGCCGGTGCTCCTGCCTGCCGATTAACCGGCAAAAGGGGTGTTGGGCGGGTAGGATAAGAGAGTCCATGATCAGTTCAAGGGAAGGAACCTCAAACCGTGACACAGCATAACGGTGACCCTAGCGCCCCCGCTGCGCTTCGAGGCGTACCTGCCCCCATGGATCAGCCCCTGCTGGGTATTGAAGATGTCATGCCCCGCACCTCTCCGGTGGGTGAGCAGGGCGTATTGTTTGATGACCCGGTTTCTCTGGTTGATGAGAACCTGGGCTACCGCGGCCCTACCGCTTGTAAGGCTGCGGGGATTACCTACCGCCAGTTGGACTACTGGGCGCGCACGCACCTGGTGGAGCCGACCGTCCGCTCTGCCAAGGGTTCTGGGTCTCAGCGTCTTTATTCTTTTCGCGATGTTCTAGTGCTCAAGATTGTCAAGAGCCTGCTCGATACTGGTGTTTCTTTGCAGCAGATTCGTACATCGGTTAATCACCTGCGTTCTCGTGGTGTTGAAGATTTGGCTGGTATTACCCTCATGTCTGATGGTGCCTCGGTCTATGAGTGCACTTCGGCCTCTGAGGTGATTGATTTGGTGCAGGCCGGTCAGGGTGTCTTTGGTATCGCTATCGGCCGGGTTTGGCGTGAACTTGAGGTGTCTTTGAGCGAGCTGCCCGGCGAGAATACTGCCCAGGAGGTGCAGCAAGAGGCTGAGGTTCATGATGAGCTTTCAGCCCGCCGAGCCCGTAAGGCTGGCGCCTAAAGAGCTATAGAATGTACCCCGCCTTCGCAGGATGCGAGGGCGGGGGTTTCTTGTGTGCAGGTCGAGGTGTGTGGGGTTTTTAGTTGTTGTCTGCTGCTTCCTGGTCAACTGATTCTAGGAGTCCCGCTAAGAGGGTGGAGAAGAGGTGGGCAAGGTCTTGGGCTTCTTCTTCGGGCCAGTAGTGCACAGGGTAGGCTGAGCCTTGAATCTGTTGTAGCAGGTGGGTTTCCGGCAGCATGGTGTCTGCGACGAGATCGCCGAAGAGCACTTTCATTTCTTCGATGCGGTAGTCGTGTTCGGGGTCCCCTGGGCGCACCTTGTTGATGACGACGGAGGCTGATTCGACGGCGTACTGGGTGTTAGCTTCAAAGCGGGCAATGGCGCGTAGGGTGCGTTCGGAGCCAGCAACGGAGAAGAGCGAGGGTTCTGCAACGGAAAGGACGCGGCCAGAGGCTGCCCAGGCCATTTCGGTGAGTCGGCCCAGAATGGGCGGGCAGTCGATGAGAATGAGGTCGAAGCTTTCCTGTACGGGTTCAAGGAGCTCTGAGAGGCGGGGGAGTAGGGTGGCTGAATCGAGGCCTTCTAGGGCTGTGAGGCGGGCGGATGCGCGCCCTACCCAGGTGCCAGCGTCCAGGCCGGTGCGTGAGGCGTTGCCTAGGCTGCCTAGGGTGGCCCAGGAGGCGGGGACGATTTCCTCTGCTAGGGAGTAGTCAGATGGTGCCAGGAGGAGTGTGCCCATGTCGGTGCCTTCGGTGGGGGTCACACCTAGGCCGGTGGAGGCATCTCCGTGAGGGTCTAGGTCGATGATGAGGGTTCGTAGGCCGCTGGCTTGAGCTGCTGATGCTAGCCCGAGTACGACTGATGTTTTGCCGACGCCGCCCTTTAGGCTGCTAATACTTACCACGCTGCTCATTGCTAGGGAAGCCTCTCGAATTTTGTGGGTACACACTGACTTTCTATGCTACCGAAGAGGGTGGGTGCCTAGCTCTTGGTGGTGGGAAAAGTCGGGCAAGCTCACACTTACCAACCCAAGTATTTGTGATGATGCTCACAATAAAATCTTTTCATTACGACCCCACTAGAAAAAATGAAGCAAAACCAAGCGCGTGAGGGCATCTAAAGATATATTATGATGTGTTCACACACGAATTGTGGCTTAGCCTCATCGCACCCTCAAGTGTTGGGTGGGGCAGAACGGAAGAAAATGTTTTCAAAGATTCTGGTCGCTAACCGCGGCGAAATCGCAATCCGCGCCTACCGCGCGGCCTACGAGCTCGGTGCTAAGACCGTTGGTGTCTTCCCCTACGAAGACCGCCACTCCATTCACCGTCAGCAGGCTGATGAGGCCTACCCGATTGGTGAAGAGGGCCATCCCGTCCGCGCCTACCTCGATGTTGAGGAAATCATTCGCGTCGCCAAAGATGCCGGCGCCGATGCTATCTACCCGGGCTACGGCTTCCTCTCGGAGAACTCCGGCCTAGCCCGCGCCGCTGCGGACGCTGGCATCACCTTCATCGGCCCCCCGCCGGAGGTTCTGGACCTAGCCGGCAACAAGGTTGAGGCTCTTAAGGCTGCCCGCCGTGCAGGTATCCCGGTGCTCAAGTCCACCGAACCCAGTGCGGATGTCGATAAGCTCCTTGCTGAAGCCGAAGAAATTGGCTTCCCCATCTTTGTCAAGGCTGTCGCCGGTGGTGGTGGCCGCGGTATGCGCCGCGTCGAAAAGCGCGAAGACCTACGTTCAGCTATGGAAGCTGCAATGCGTGAGGCCGACACCGCTTTCGGTGACCCCACCGTATTCCTGGAGCAGGCTGTACTGCGCCCCCGCCACATTGAGGTCCAGATTCTGGCCGACAATGAAGGCAACATTGTGCACCTCTTCGAGCGTGACTGCTCCTTGCAGCGTCGTCACCAGAAGGTCGTCGAAATTGCTCCTGCCCCCAACCTCGACGAAGAGATCCGTCAGGCTCTCTTCCGCGACGCAGTCAAGTTCGCTAAGGAACTGGGCTACGTTAACGCCGGTACCGTCGAATTCTTGGTCGACACCGCCGGTGAGCGCGCAGGTCAGCACGTCTTCATCGAAATGAACCCCCGTATCCAGGTTGAGCACACCGTGACTGAAGAAGTCACCGATATTGACCTGGTACAGGCACAGATGCGCATTGCTGCCGGTGAGACCCTAGAGGACCTAGGCATCCGCCAGGACGAGCTGCGTGTACGCGGCTTCGCTCTGCAGTCCCGTATCACCACTGAGGATCCTGCAAACGGCTTCCGCCCCGACGTTGGAAAGGTTACCTACTACCGTTCAGCCGGTGGTTCAGGCATCCGTCTAGATGGCGGTACCGTCTACAGCGGTGCACAGATTTCACCTCACTTTGACTCCATGCTGGTCAAGCTCACCTGCCGCGGCCGCACCTTCGAGGACGCCGTACAGCGTGCCTCCCGTGCACTGGCTGAATTCCGTATTCGCGGTGTTGCCACCAACATCCCCTTCGTCAAGGCTGTTCTTGAGGACCCGACCTTCCGCGCCGGTGACGTCTCAACCCCCTTCATCGATGAGCACCCCGAACTGCTGACCAAGAAGCCCGGTGCAGACCGCGGCACCAAGGCCCTGCAGTACCTGGCTAACGTCACCGTGAACAAGCCTAACGGTGAGCGCATCGAGGGTATCGACCCCCGCACCAAGCTGCCGCACTTCCCTGGCGATAAGACCGAAGAGCCCTTCCGCTCACCCTTTGACCCTTCAGATCACGAATTCCCCTCAGGCTGGCGTCAGCGCCTACTGGAGCTAGGCCCTGAAGGTTTTGCCAAGGCTGTACGCGACACCAAGGAAGTATTGATTACCGATACCACCTTCCGTGACGCCCACCAGTCACTGCTGGCAACCCGTGTGCGTACCCGCGACCTGCTCGCGGCAGCACCGGCAGTAGCTTACGTTACCCCCGAGCTTTTCTCTGTTGAGGCATGGGGTGGTGCAACCTACGACGTTGCCCTCCGCTTCTTGAGCGAAGACCCCTGGGAGCGCCTGGCTCACCTGCGTGCAGCCATGCCCAACCTGCCTATCCAGATGCTTCTGCGCGGCCGTAACACCGTGGGCTACACCCCGTACCCCACCGAGGTTACCGATGCATTCGTGAAGGAAGCTGCTGAAACCGGCGTTGATATCTTCCGTATCTTCGACTCCCTCAACGACGTTTCCCAGATGACCCCGGCTATTAAGGCTGTTTGTGCCACCGGTACAGCTGTTGCTGAAGTAGCTATCTGCTACACCGGCGACATGCTAGACCCCAACGAGCAGACCTACACCCTGGATTACTACCTGAACCTGGCTGACCAGGTGGTAGAGGCCGGTGCCCACATCCTGGCTATTAAGGACATGGCTGGTCTGCTGCGTCCTGAGGCTGCACGCCGTCTGATCACCGCCCTGCGCGAGCGATTCGATCTGCCGGTGCACCTGCACACCCACGACACCGCAGGCGGCCAGGTCGGTACCTTGCTCGCTGCTGTTGAAGCTGGCGTGGACGTTGTTGACGTGGCTTCTGCTTCCATGGCAGGTACCACCTCACAGCCTTCATTCTCAGCTCTTGTTGGTGCCCTGCAGTACACTGACCGTGCACCTTCTATCTCACTGGAAGCTGCTTGCGCAATGGAACCCTACTGGGAGGCCGTCCGTAGCATCTACAAGCCCTTTGAGATGGGTCTTTCTTCACCGACCGGTCGCGTCTACTCACACGAGATTCCTGGCGGTCAGCTCTCCAACCTGCGTGCTCAGGCAACTGCCCTGGGCCTGGGTGAGCGCTTTGAAGACATCGAAGACATGTACGCAGCCGCTGACCGTATGCTCGGCCACATCGTCAAGGTAACCCCCTCATCTAAGGTGGTTGGCGACCTGGCCCTGCAGCTGGTCGGTATGGGTGTTTCACCTGAGGACTTCGAGAAGGATCCCCAGAACTTCGATATTCCTGACTCCGTTATTGGCTTCCTCAACGGTGAGCTTGGCACCCCGCCTGCTGGCTGGCCTGAGCCTTTCCGTACTCGTGCACTGGAAGGTCGCAAGCTTGCTAAGCCCAGCGTCAACGACCTGTCAGACGAGGATCTGAAGGAGCTCAACAGCGACTCAGCAACCCGTCGCTCCGCACTGAACCGCCTCCTCTTCGCTGGCCCCACCCGCGACTTCGAGAAGGCTTGCGAGGAGTACGGTGACCTCTCCATCCTGCACACCCGTGACTTCCTCTACGGTATGGTCCTCAAGCGTGAGCACGTGATTTCCCTGGGTAAGGGTGTTCGTCTCATTGCTACCTTGAAGGCTATCTCTGAGCCGGACGAAAAGGGTATGCGTGAGGTTATCTGCACCCTCAACGGCCAGTCGCGTACCGTGAAGGTTCGTGACAACTCTGTAGAGTCCAATGTCAAGGAAGCTGAGAAGGCAGACGCTTCTAACCCCGGTCACATTGCAGCGCCCTTCGCTGGTGGCGTCTCTATCTCCGTCAAGCCTGGTGATGAGATTTCAGCAGGTGACCAGGTGGCCACCATTGAGGCTATGAAGATGGAAGCCTCCATCACCTCAACCGTCTCAGGTACTGTTGAGCGCATCGTTTACAACGATGTTGCTCAGGTAGCTGGTGGTGACCTACTGATTGTGGTCAACGTCAAGTAACCCTCTATCAGGGCTAGACAAGGGGCGGACGCTCGCACCCGGCTTATAGAAGCTGGGGCGGGCGTCCGCCTCTCTTTTTATCTTAATAGACTCAATAGAGAGGTGAAGGGACCAGAAAAATGACGATTGTAGGTGTGGGCTACAAGGACTACGGGAGGAATCTGGTCCCTACCTGTAGGCTAGGAAGCATGAACGTAACTCACCTGTTAATCATTGGTTTTGGCGCGATTCTCTTGCTGCTGGGCGTGCTGGCCCCGCAAGGTGGCTGGAACATCTATGTGATGGCTCTTGGCTTCTTACATATCGTGGTCGGTAACCTGCTGGTTTTTCGCCAGATGCAGAAAAACTTCCGCGCTAAGGCAGAGCCTACAGTACAGGCACCTGCGCACCGTTAAGACAGACTGACCCATAGACGAAAGGTAAGCCCCATGAGCTCACCCCGCCACTACGACCTCATTATTATCGGATCCGGGTCCGGTAACTCCTTACCCAACGAGGACTACGAGGGCAAGAAAATTGCCCTGATTGACGGCGGCCGCTTTGGCGGTACCTGCCTTAACGTGGGCTGTATTCCTACCAAGATGTACGTCTACCCGGCCTCTGTTGTTGCCCGGGCCAAGGAGGCTGCCAGCCTAGGGGTCGAACTTGAGCACCAACACACCGCCTGGCGGCAGATTCGCGACCGAATCTTCGGCCGTATCGACTCCATCAGCGAGGGTGGTTTAGAGTGGCGCAAGTCTTTAGAGGCGGTGGATGTTTACCAGGAGTACGCTAAGCTCACTGGAACTCATAGCCTGGTGACCGTATCGGGTATTGAGCTAACTGCCGACCAGCTGGTTCTGGCTGCTGGTTCCCGTGTGACCTTACCAGAGGTACCCGGTATTGACCTGCCCCAGGTGCACACCTCTGATACGGTGATGCGCATTGATGAGCTGCCTGAGCGTGTGGTGGTCATTGGTGGCGGTTTTATTGCTAGCGAATTTGCCCATGTTTTCTCTGGTCTAGGTTCCCAGGTCACTCAGGCGGTCCGTTCAGACCGTCTCTTGCGTAGCCACGATGATACTATTGCCGAGATTTTTACCCGTGAGGCTGCCCGTCAGTGGGATTTACGTATTAACCACGGTTTGAAGTCCATTGAGCCTGCTGACGATGGTACGGTGACTGTGGTGTTTGAGGACGCCGGTGAGCAGGTGAAGGTGCCAGCAGATCTGGTTTTAGTGGCGACCGGTCGCACCCCTAATTCCGACACCCTTGAGGCTGCCACCTACTTTGATGTGGATGAGCGGGGCCTAATACAGGTGGATGACTATCAGCGGGTGCTCTCTGGTGGTCAGCCGGTTAAGGGCGTCTGGGCTTTGGGTGATGTGAGTTCACCCTACCAGCTCAAGCATGTGGCCAATGCTGAGATGCGCACTGTTCAGTGGAACATTGTGCACCCTGAGCAGTTGCGGGCTACTGATCACCGTTATGTGCCCGCGGCAGTTTTCACTCACCCGCCTATCGCTGCGGTTGGCTTGACTGAAACCCAGGCGAGGGAGCAGGCTGAGGCTGAAGGCTATGAGGTAACGGTCAAGGAGCAGAAGTTTGGCGATGTAGCTTACGGCTGGGCTATGGGCGATAGCGAAGGTGTCTGCAAGCTCATTGCCCGTAAAGATACCGGTGAGCTGCTGGGGGCTCATCTCATTGGTGAGGATTCCCCTAACCTGATTCAGCCTCTGATTCAGGCTATGAGTTTTGGGCTTTCAGCTGGTGATATGGCCCGTGGCCAGTATTGGATTCACCCGGCTCTGACCGAGGTAGTCGAGAATGCCCTGCTGGGCCTTGACCTGGATTAACTGTCTCTTTCCTGCTGGTCTCTAGGTGATAGCGTAGAAAAAAGGGGCCTTCCTCGCTGAAGTGAGGAAGGCCCCTTTTTGCAGGAGATAATCTCTTAATACTGACGGTAAGCAGATCGGGCCATCTGGCTGTTGACATCTCGTACCTGGCCAGGAATGAGGAAGGCATCAACGATGAGCAGAATAAATACAATACCCAGGAGGAACCAGCCAATAATAATGACGGCGGTTGCAAGGCCAAGAAGCCAGGTCACAAGGTAGGCTGCCCCCATCCCTGACTGCTTAAGGTAGAACTTGTGGGCACCCAAGCCGCCGAGGAAGAACCAGAGCAGGTAAGCTACAGCAGTTGATTTTGCAGCAACAATCATGGGTGGGGCAACCATATTGACGTTAACAGTGGGCATGCCCTGCTGCTGCGGTACACCCTGTGCGAACTGAGGCTGCTGGTAGCCCTGGGCAAATTGGGGCTGCTGGGGTGCGCCCTGGTCAAACTGGGGCTGCTGGTAGCCCTGGTCGGGGTGATTCTCTGCTGAGAAAGAGCTAACGAGCTCCGTTGTTGGCTGCTCAGCAGAGGGCCTTGTTTCTTCTACGGTGTTTGCTGGCTGCTCTGCCGGTGAGTTGAGAGTAGCTAGAGTATCGTTGGCGGTTTCATCTACGCTTGCAGTACCCTGGGCAGGTGAGCTGGCTTGCGCATCTTTGTTCTTGAATGCTGGGGTAGGGGATAGGTTCTCAGACAAGGGTTCTCTCTTTTCAGGTGCATGTGTGGGGTTAGGAGAAAGCTCCTAACTAGTCATATCTTAAGAGAAATGTGGGAAAAGGCTGGTACATTCTTACTTGGTGTCGTCCTCGGTCTCTCTGACATCAACCCAGTCACTGGCGGCCTTTTCAACCTGCTCATCGGAGCTAGAGCCGGTAGCAGCGTCCTTACCCTTGTGGCCGGGGAGGGGCGCGACCTGCTGAATCTTCTCTGCCAGCTCGTGGAGCTTCTGCCCCTGGGTCTCGGTGAACTCTTGAATCTTCTCAGCCTGGACAGCCTTGAACTGGTCCCACTTCTCGGTCTGTTCTGCGCGAAGCTCCTGTACTCGCTCAGCGGTCTCAGCCATGGTGGTCTTGGTGCGGTTGTAGATATCTTCAATGTAAGAGTTGAAGTCAGCTAGCACCTGCTTACGGCGTACCTTCATGGAGGGGGTGAGGTGCCCTTCAGCCTCGGTGAAGTCCTTATCGAGAATACGGAACTCGCGGATAGACTCAGCCTTAGAGACCAGGGCGTTAGCGTCATCAATGAACTTCTGGATAGCCTCGCGCACGCGGGGATTGGTAGAGGCCTCTTTGAGGGAAAGAGTGCGGGGCAGACCGATACGCTCTAGCTCATCGGGCAGGACGTCCGGGTCCAGGGTAATGAGCGCTGAGATGAAGGGCTTTTCATCGCCTACGAGCATGGCCTGGGAGACAAAGGGAGACTGACGCAGACGGTCTTCGGCAGGGACCGGCATGACGTTCTTACCGCCAGCAGTCACAATGATTTCTTTCTTGCGGCCGGTGATGTAGATTTTGCCCTCATTATCAATGCGGGCCAGATCGCCGGTGCGGAACCAGCCGTCCTCGGTGAAAGCTGCCGCGTTCTCTTCGGGGTTATCCAGGTAGCCAGAGATCAGGCCGACGCCCTTGAACTCTAGTTCGCCGTCCTGAGTGATACGGGCTGAACCACCGGGGATGAGGGTGCCTACGTTACCGATGTCGAAGTTGCGGATGCGCCCCACAGCAAGGGGAGCGGTGGTTTCGGTCAGGCCGTAGCCTTCAACAACCTGGATGCCTACCGCATGGTAGAAGTGGCCGTAGTGCGGGGCCAGGCGCCCGCCACCAGATACCGCAAACCGCACCTTGCCACCCATGGCCTTGCGGAGCTTGGAGTAGACCAGTTTGTCGTAGAACTTGTGCTGGAGGGTGAGGGTAGGAGTCATGGTGCCAGCGATTTTAGCCTGGGACCATTTAATAGCAACATCTACCGAACGGTGGAAGAGCTTAGCGTTGACCTTACCGCCCTTCTCGGCCTTCTTGATAGCTCCCTCGTAGACCTTTTCAAAGACACGGGGCACCACCAGGAGCATGGTGGGCTGGAAAGAAGCTAAGTCGGTGGAGAGGTTCTTGATGTCCGGGGCATGCCCCACCGTCAGGCCAGCATCAAAAGCCAGCACCTGAACCAGGCGCCCTAGCACATGGGCCAGGGGAAGAAAGAGCAGGGTTGAGTTGGTTTCGTTGGCAATTTCAGGAATGGTCAGCTTGGCATTGGCGGACAGGCGCACGAAGTTACCGTGGGTAATGGGGCAGGCCTTGGGGCGACCGGTGGTGCCGGAAGTGTAGACGATGGTGGCCACCGTATCGAGAGTGGCAAGGCAGCGGCGTTCTTCAACCTCCTCATCAGAGACGGAGGCAGCGCTGGCAGTAAGAGTGTCGATAGCAGAATTCTCAATGACCCACACGTCCTTGAGGGTATCAAGGGACAGTTCTTCTTCGGTGAGGGTACGGGCCTGGTCAATGAGGTCTGCCAGTTTACTGTTTTCTACAAAGATAGCCTTAGCGCCAGAATGAGAGAGCGCCCAGGCTGCCTGAGCAGGGGAGGACGTCTCATAGACGGGTACAGAGATAGCGCCGGCGTACCAGATAGCGAAGTCAATTAAGGTCCACTCGTAGCGGGTGCGGCTCATCACGCCAATAACATCGCCGGCCTCAATTCCTGCTGCCATGAGCCCCTTAGCTAGGCTGATGACCTGCTGGCGGAAGTTCTTGGCAGTTACCGGAACCCAGTTGCCGGTAGATTTCTGCACCCGGTAGACCAGGGGGTCACGGCTATCTTGAGCGCGTAGCTCCACCATATCGGTGAGGTTGACTGCCGGGTCAACAGTAACAAGCTGGGGGGAGTGAATTTCTTTCACGGTGTTACCTTGTCTCTAGCCTGCCCTGGTAAGGGGAGGGGCTGTCAGTACCTGGCCTCAGATGCCAGGTACCTGGTGCTTTCTGGTCATTGTACAGCCCCTAAGCAGGGTAAAACTTAGCTTTGGGCGGGTATGACGCTTTTGGGTAGAAATGCTTGGCTGCCAGCCTAGTTTACTCATACTGGCTGGTCTAGATAAGGGGTATATTTCTGAGCCAGCCCACCTCGGGCATACAATATATATGAAGCGAAATACCCTGAGCCACCTACACCCATCACAAGACCCTCACACTAGCCCCGCATTAAGGAGAGACACCATGTACATGCACCTACGCACCGTACTCAAACCCCTGGTGCAGCGGGCCTATCACCACGAGGTCATAGGGGCAGATAACATTCCGGCTTCAAGCGGCGCTATCTTGGCAAGTAACCATGTCTCATTCATCGACTCTATCTTCTTGCCCCTGGCAGCCCCGCGCCAGGTCTTCTTTCTCGCCAAGTCAGATTATTTCACCACACCAGGCCTCAAAGGGCGCCTGATGAAATGGTTTTTCACCTCAGTCGGCCAGCTACCTATCGACCGCTCCGGCGGGGCCAAATCAGCCCAATCCCTAGCAGCTGCCGTGGCCGCCCTACGCGAAGGTAAACTAATAGGCATCTACCCTGAAGGAACCCGCAGCCCTGATGGCCGGCTCTACCGCGCAAAAATTGGTGTAGCCCGGCTAGCACTTGAGGCCGGCGTCCCTATCATCCCTGTTGCCCAGCTTGGTAACGAGCAGGTGCAGGTACCCGGATCTAACCGCCTGCGTCTGCGCAAAGACGGTGCACCCATCGGCGTGAAGACCCTCATCGGAGAACCTATCGACGTAACCCCCTACCTGAGTCGAGAGAATCAGTGGGCAGCCCAGCGCGAACTGGCAGATGTGGTGATAGAGCGTATTAGCCAGATGACCGGCCGCCCCGTCACCCCCGTCTATGCCGCTGACGTCAAAAAGCTGATGGCTGCAGAAGGCCTCAGTGCAGACCAAGCAACCGACCGGCTCCTAGAGAACCGCTCATAAGGTGGCCAACCCAAGGGGCACTAGATCGCTCACCTAGCCCCAACCTTGTATGTCACATACTGGATACGCCCTTGAACCCTCCACACCAAGCCCAATAGTTTTGAAGAAGAGACAAAGCCCAACCCCTGCTCATCTCTCGCGACCACACACAAAGGAGTCACCCGTGACCACCCCCGGCACCGCACCCACCCCCAAGGATCTACCCGAACTCGAAGAGTGGCGCTCCCGGCACATCGACCAGCACCCCCAATGGGCTCAGCACCCCGACTTTGCCAAGGTCATCAACGAACTCAACAACGTGCCCCCGCTGGTCTTCGCCGGTGAAGTCGACCAGATGCGCGCAGACCTGGCCCGCGTTGCAGAAGGTGAAGCCTTCCTCCTCCAAGGCGGCGACTGCGCCGAAACCTTCGCAGGTGCTACAGCCGATAAAATTTCAGGCCGCGTGCGAACCCTACTACAGATGGCCGTTGTGCTGACCTACGGCGCCTCCATGCCCGTAGTGAAGATGGGCCGTATGGCAGGGCAATTCTCCAAGCCCCGCTCCTCCAACGACGAAACCCGTAACGGCCTGACCCTCCCCTCCTTCCGCGGTGAAATGGTCAACGGGTTCGACTTCACCGAAGAATCCCGTATTCACGACCCCAACCGTATGTTGCACGGCTACCACACCAGCGCCAGCACCCTCAACCTCATTCGTGCCTTCACCCAGGGCGGTTTTGCCGACCTACGTTCAGTACACTCCTGGAACAAGGGCTTCACCTCCAACCCCGCTCACGCCCGCTACGAATCCATCGCCGGTGAAATCGACCGTGCCATCAAATTCATGGAAGCCTGCGGAACTGACTTCGGCCCGCTGAAAACCACCGACGTCTACACCGGCCACGAAGCCCTACTACTAGACTTCGAACGCGCCATGACCCGCGTAGACTCCCGCACCCACCTGCCCTACGACACCTCCGCCCACTTCCTCTGGATCGGTGAGCGCACCCGCGGGCTAGAGGACGCCCACGTTAACTTCCTCTCCAAGGTACACAACCCCATCGGCGTCAAACTCGGCCCTACCACCACCGCCGATGACGCTATGGCCCTCATCAACAAGCTTGACCCCAACCGTGAACCTGGCCGCCTGACCTTCATCACCCGCATGGGCGCAGACAAGATCCGTGAAAACCTGCCCGCCATTGTTGAGGGCGTACAGAAAGAAGGGGCCAAGGTCGTATGGGTCACTGACCCCATGCACGGTAACACCATCTCCGTGCCCTCGGGCTACAAGACCCGCCGCTTTGATGACGTCATGAACGAAGTTCAAGGCTTCTTTGAGGTACACGAGGCCCTCGGAACCTTCCCCGGCGGTATCCACGTAGAAATGACCGGCGATGACGTTGCCGAGTGCCTAGGCGGCTCTGACCCCATTGAAGAAGCCGCATTTGCTGACCGTTACGAGACCCTCTGTGACCCGCGACTGAACCACCAGCAGTCCCTGGAAATCGCTTTCCAGGTCGCTGAGTACCTGGCCCGCCGCTAAGAGGGCAGGCTCACAGGGCTACAGAGCAAGCCGCCGTTGCCTCTTCTTGAACATGAGTATCAAGATAGGGCTACGGCGGCTTTCCCTATGCTAAGACAGATACAAAAAGACGCTAGAGGGCTAGGTTAGAGAACCAAACTAGCTAACCACCAGCCCACAAGACCGGCCGCAACAAAACCCAAGAGCACCAGAATCACACTAAGAACCACAGCGGTAGGGGAAAGCGGAGGACGCCACCGTTGGGCAGGGGTGCGACGCTGGGGCGCAGTCCATTGGGCAGGGTCAGCAGCACGCACCGAGGCCGGCTGTACCGCAGATGCTGGGGGAAGACTTGCGCGTTTGCTACGGTAGGCAGCAGCCCGCGCCCTGTTGTACTCAGCGGAGATAGACGGGTGCTCTACTACCGCAGGGTCCTGGTGTGATTCATGGGCAGATAGCTGGGTCTCGAGGACGGCCTGAGTTTCGGTCTGGGGCCCAACCCCGGCCAAGCTGGTGGGGGAGTAGACCTCCACGGGGGCGTCCGCAGCTGAGCGTATTGCCTGTTCCTGCTCGGTTAGGGGGCCGGTAGACCCTGCATCGAGTAGGTCATCTGCGGCACCGAAGCCGGTGATAGCAGTGTGCCTGTGGTGTACCCGCCCTGATTGTTCTGTAATAGCAGCAACTGCCTCCCACAGGGATGGTACCGGCTGCTCTGTCTGCCCTAGGCGGTAGGCTTTTTCTTGCTGGCTGGCGCGAGACTCAATATCGCCAAGAGCCCGGTAGAGTTCGGTGGCATCTTGGGGCCGGTCGCGGGGGCTACGGCGGGTGCACCAGCTTACTATTCCTGCAATATCGGAAGAAATACCCTCTGCTAGGTGGGTCAGTGAGGGGATGTCGGTGTTCATATTGTGGTAAAGCACTTGTTGGTCGTTATCGGCCCCAGCAAACGGCATGCGCCCGGTGAGCATGCGGTACATCATCACCCCTAGAGCAAAGATGTCGGCGGGTGGTCCTACCGGTGAGGCAACGTCAAGAATCTCTGGGGCCACAAAAGAGGGGGTGCCCATGAGCTGGCCGGTGGCGTTCTGATCGGCCCTGCGCGTCAAACCAAAATCAGAGAGTTTAACTCCTTCAGTCTCGGCCTCTAGAAGGACGTTGGCGGGTTTGATATCACGGTGAATAAGGTGGTGGGCGTGCACCTCTGATAAACCTTCAACGGTAGGGATGATGACCTGTAGCATCTCGCCGACCGAGAGCACCGGCCGTAGCTGCAGGAGTTGGGCTAGTGTGCACCCGTGCACGTATTCGAGGACCAGAAACATAACCTGCTGGCCGTGGACTGTCTCGGTGCCTTCATCGATGACACCTACGACATACTTATGCTGAATCTTTTTGAGTGCTGAGCCTTCTCTAAAAAACTTCTGTTGCTGGGCGGGGTCGTTTGAGAGGTGGGGGAGTAAGACCTTGAGCGCCACCGGGTTATCTGACCACAGGTCAACTGCGTGGTACACCTCAGCCATGCCACCGCGGGCAATCAGGTGGCCTACCTCAAAATGGCCCTTGAAAATAACCCCGGTCAGCCAGGGGGCAGCAGAGAAGTTATGAGTCATCCTCACTATTGTACGGGTGGGCCCTGGGAAGAGCCCGAAAACCCTACCTGCTGTGCCTCAGCCGATACTACCTACCGATTCGCCGGTTTCTGGGGCACAATGGATAGGTGACTGATGAAAAAACTACACCCGAAGTAATTGCTCTCGTTGGCGATTGGCTTACCATCCCCGACATTGCAGAAGCCCTTGACCTGAAGGTCACCCGGGTTCATAACCTGCTAGCGGACGGCACCCTACTGGCCGTGCGCGACCCCGAAACTGGCGTCCGCAAGGTGCCTGCCCTCTTCATGCATGAAGATCGCGTACTGGAACCCTTGAAAGGGACCTTGAGTGTGCTGGCAGATGCTGGCTTCACCGCAGAAGAAGCGATTGTTTGGCTTTACACTGCTGATGAGACCCTACCTGGCCGCCCTATTGATGCTCTGGTTGACGGCCGTAAAACTGAGATCCGCCGCCGCGCCTCGGCTCTAGCCTGGTAAGGCCTTAGGCCCCATACTTCAAGGCAGGCTTACACACTGTGTAAGCCTGCCTTTTCTATCAGCGGGTGTATCTGTCAGCGGGCATATCTATGAGGGGGTATGCGAGAAGGACAGCTAGGTGAGGGAAGCCTTTTAGAAAGAGCGGTGCAAGGCCTTAGCGGCAATAGCGCGCAGAGCCTGCTGCACTGTGGCTTCAAGGTTCACGGCTTCACCATCTAGGGTTTGAAGAGCAGCTAGAGCCTGATTACCCTTGGCGTCAATGAGCTCTTCAGTTGCTTCTAAGGCCCCAGAGTTCCGTATGAGCTCTTGTAACTGGGCGATAGTTTCTGCGTTGAGGGTGGGGGAGCCGAGTGACTCTTCCAAGAAAGCCCGCTGGCTAGGAGAGGACTTCATCGCGGTGAGAGCTGTCAGGACGGTGCGCTTACCTTCCCTCAGATCGTCCCCTGCTGGTTTGCCGGTGGTTTCGGGCTGGCCAAAAACTCCTAGTACATCATCGCGCATCTGGAAGCCTTCGCCGAGGGGCAGGGCAAATTGTCGGTAGCCTGTGATGAGATCGGATACCTCGCCGTGGGGTAAGCCTAGGGCTAGTGCCCCGCCTAAGGCTATAGGGTGCTCACAGGAGTATTTGGCGGACTTGTAGCGAATGACGTTCTTGGCCCGCTTAAGTGCAGTTTCTGGTTCTTCTTCGGGCACAACTTCGCCCACAATATCGAGGTACTGGCCAGCCATGACTTCGGTGCGCATCACATCGAAGATGAAACGGGCTTCGCTGGTGGCAGTAACCTCGGGGATAGATGAAAAAACCATTTCTGACCATGTAAGGCAGGTGTCGCCAGCTAGAATAGCGCTTGAAGTGCCGAAAGTTGCGGGGTTGGTCTTATAGCCTAGTTCGCGGTGCATGGCCTCAAAGCGGCGGTGTACGCTGGGGGCTCCTCGTCTGGCGTCTGAGGCGTCGATAATATCGTCATGGATGAGGGCAGCAGTCTGGAAGAGCTCAATAGCTAGACCTGCCCGAACGATGGAGTCGGTCACCCCCGCCCCGCCTGCGCCCCGGTAGCCCCAGTAAGCTAGCAGAGCTCGTAGACGCTTCCCCCCGGTGGAGAGCGCGCGGACGGACTCAAGCAGCGGCAAAGTCTCTACCGAGACGGCTGTCATGAGCTCCTCTTGGGTAGCAAAAAAGCGGCCCATTTCAGCTTCAAGAGCCTCAATATAGGCTGCGGACTCATCGGTGCCGGTAAGGGGAGCTGGCTGGTTGGTCATGACGTCCTCGGGTCTGGGGGTGCTTTGCACACCAGTCTAGTAGATAGGGCCCTAGCCCTGGTCAAAACCGACCTCACCACCCTAGGATGGATTAGAACATAGTTTCGAGAGGTGGGTGTCTTGCGTGAGAGAGCAGAGCATAAAAAATAGCCGCACACCTGCACCTAACCGCATCATCATGCACCTAGATATGGACGCTTTCTTCGTCAACGTAGAGCTTCTTTCTCAGCCAGCCCTGCGTGGCCGGCCCCTTATCGTAGCCCGTAACTCCCCGCGCTCAGTCGTCCTCTCTGCCTCCTATGAAGCTCGCCGCTATGGGGTGCGCTCGGCTATGCCGCTGGCAAAAGCCCGCCAGCTGTGCCCGGCAGCCCTGCTACTGGAGCCATCTGCCCACTACCGCAGCTATTCGGCTCAGGTGATGAAGATTCTAGGTAGCATCACTGACCGGCTCGAACAGGTCAGTGTAGATGAGGCTTTTCTTGACCTCACCGGAGCTATCCGCGCTCAAGGTAGCCCTGTAGATATCGCTAACTCTGCCCGGCAGCGTATTAAAGCTGAGCTGGGTCTGCCTAGCTCAGTGGGAATTTCATCCAGTAAATTTATCGCCAAAATGGCATCTGCCGGTTCTAAACCCAATGGTCTATGGGTTATTCCGCCGCACCGGGTGCAGGAGTTCCTTGACCCCCTGCCGGTGGGTAAATTGTGGGGTGTTGGCACTAAAAGTGCCGCCATGCTCGAAGCCTTAGGAATTCATACCGTAGCCCAGCTGCGAGAATACGATCTGACCTGGTTGCAGGGGCGTTGCGGGCAGGCTGCGGGCCTGCACCTTTATGAACTTGCCCGAGGTATTGACCGGCGCGAGGTTACCTCTGAGCGTATTGAAAAATCAATCGGTGCTGAACACACCTTTACTACCGATCAGACAGGGGCAGAGGATATCGCTGCAGAGCTTTACAATCTTTGCCTCACCGTAGCCCGCCGCTTGCGGGTAGCTGAGCGCCAGAGCCGTACCCTTAGCCTCAAGATTCGCTACTCCAACTTTGAAACCCTCACCCGTTCTTGCCCTTTGCCTCTTGCCACTGTATCGGGGCGCGTCATGTTCGATGCCGTTATGGCCCACCTCAAGCAGCTGGGGGTCTTAGAGGCGGATGGCTCTTCTTCCCGCCCCGTCCGTCTGCTGGGTGTGCGTGCAGAGAAACTTGAAGGGCGAGAAGTCGGGGTGCAGATGCAACTTTTTGCCCCGGAAAGTGCCCAGGTAGGTGACGAGGGCTCTCCTGTGACTCAGGATTTACGTGCTGAAGAATGGGAAGAAGCAGAAAACACCATGGACACCATCAACGCCCGCTTCGGTGCCCAGGGGCTGCTACCGGCTAGTTTGCTTAGCTCCGGCAAGCGAAAATAATCATGAAATGCAAGGTCATTTTCAGAGAGTGTCTAGGCTGCACCCAAGAGCTAACGCTAAGATAAGTGGACAACTTGATGCGCACTGGCACCTGGGCACTAGCCTTTTTACCGTGCGCCAAGGCCTACCGCACCAGCTAAGGAGACACCATGGCGCTTTCAGACCGGGAACAGGAACTTCTTGCCCAGCTCGAAAAGCAGCTCAATGACGACCCCGCCTTTGCCTCAACGATGACCGGGCCTCAGCCTCTTGTGGCTCCCGCTGTCTCGTCGTCACCTCGCAACCTGGTTCTTGGTGCCCTTATCGCCGTGGTTGGCCTGGGCATTATCATCGCAGGTGTCTCTACTAAGCTCATCGTGCTGGGTGTACTGGGCTTTGTTGTAGCAGCGGTCGGCGTTTATGTTGCTACTACTGCCCCTCAGAAATCTAAAGCTAATGGCAAGCGGGGCTCTGGGCCTTCTGTGCCTTCAAAAGCTGGAAGCACTTCTAGCTTTATGCAGCACCTGGAAGATAAGTGGGATGAGCGCCAAGGTGGCTCTCGCTTTTAGTTAACTTCTTTGCGCTTGTGATACCGTGCCGCTCGGCTTATGCTGGGCGGTTTTTGTATGCCCGCAAAGTGATATATGGGTAAAAGGAAAAGCTGTGTAAGAGGGAATAAAGTCTGCCCTCAATACCGGAATATTCTGCAAATAACGTATTTCATGTGAAAACGCTGAAAAACCCAGTAAAAATTCTGTATTTGGTACATTCGGTGGAGCATAGTGGAGTAAAGTGGAGGGATAGAACAACACTGGTGTAGTTTCCCTCGTGTTTGGGGGAGGCAAAGGCGACAGGCAGAGGCGGTGGTGCCATGTTTCTTGGGACCCACACTCCGCGTCTGGACGCCAAGGGGCGCCTGATTCTTCCGGCGAAATTTCGTGAGCAACTAGAGGCAGGTCTGGTACTCACCCGCGGGCAAGAACGCTGTCTCTACGTCTTTACCATGACTGAGTTTGAGCGCATCCATGAACAGTTGCGCACAGCCCCACTATCGTCCAAACAGGCGCGAGACTACATCCGAGTTTTTCTATCGGGAGCCTCAGATGAGGTGCCCGATAAGCAGGGGCGAATCACCATACCTCAAAACCTCAGAGACTACGCTGGGCTCGAAAAAGACCTCACGGTTATCGGCGCAGGCTCACGAGCAGAAATATGGAGCACCGAAGCCTGGGAAGCCTACCTGAAAGAACAGGAAGAAACTTTCTCTGGCACCGATGATGAAATCCTGCCAGGGCTCATGCTCTAAAACCCACCCACAGCGCACCGACCACCACTAACGCGAGGAGCAGACCTTGACTCAGGTAGAGAACCCCTCACCCGGCAAGGACGCCAAAGACAGGCACGTGCCGGTCATGCTTGACCGCTGCCTGGACCTCCTTGCGCCCGCAATCTCCCGCCCCGGGGCTGTCGTCATTGACGGAACCCTCGGCATGGGAGGCCACTCAGAAGCCATGCTAGAGCGCTTTGAAGACCTCACGCTCATCGGCATCGATCGTGACCTCATGGCCCACAAACTCGCAGGTGAACGCCTAGCCCGTTTCGGTAGCCGTTTCATCCCGGTACACGCTGTTTACGATGAGATTCCCCGGGCTATGGCAGAAGCCGGCGTAGGTCAGGTAGACGGTGTTCTTTTTGACCTGGGTGTATCGTCCATGCAACTTGATGAGCGTGAACGCGGTTTCGCCTACTCTTACGATGCTCCGCTTGATATGCGCATGGATAACACTGAAGAGCTCACCGCCGCTATCGTTGTCAACACCTACGACGAAGCAGAGCTGCGCCGTATTATCCGCCAGTGGGGCGAAGAAAAATTTGCCGCCCGTATTGCCTCCCGTATCGTTGCGGCCCGTACCGAGCGTCCTTTTGAAACTACCGGCCAGCTGGTCAAGGTCATTCAGCAGGCTGTGCCGGTGGCGGCCCAGCGCAAGGGCGGGCACCCTGCCAAACGTACTTTCCAGGCCCTGCGTATCGAGGTCAATCATGAGCTAGATGCTCTTGAGCGCGCCATACCGGCAGCAATTGACGCCCTCAACCTGGGCGGACGCTGTGTAGCTATGAGCTACCACAGCCTAGAAGACAAAATCGTTAAACGAGCTTTCACCGCCCGGGCTACCTCAAGTGCTCCCAAGGGCTTCCCCGTAGAGCTTGAAGAACATAAACCCGAACTCAAAATCATTACTCGAGGTGCTGAGCCACCTACCGAGCAAGAGATTGAAGAGAACTCGCGGGCAGCGTCCGCAAAACTTCGGGCAGCAGAAAAAATCAAGACACCAAAGGCAACACGATGAGCGCGGAACCCCGTTTCCCCACCTCACCCGATAGCGGGCAGCTGACCAAGCCCCGCCTGTCTGTGGTGCGCGATGAGCCTCAAGAAGCTACCCCCGCCCGCCGCCCGCTCTCACGTTCTCGCTCTTTGCGTGCTAACTCTAACCGTTGGCGTGTCTTCATGGCCCTAGGTGCCATGCTTGTTGCCCTGCTGACCGTGCTGGTGCTCAGCATTGTTATGGCCTCACGCCAGTACGACTTGGTAGAGTTACGAGCCCAAGAGCAGGCCTTGATTCAGAACAATGAGGCTCTGTCTCAGGAAATTGAATTCCATCAGGCTCCGCAGGATCTAGCCATCCGAGCCAGCCAGCTAGGGCTTGTTGCAGCTTCAAGCCAGACAACCATCGATCTGCAAACCGGCGAAATTACCGGTACCCCCCTTGCGGCGGTTGAAGGTGAAGCAGTAACAAAGAACCTGATTGCACCCCCTGCCCTAGCCGATACTCAGGCCTACGAAGAGGCCAGTGCCCGTGCTGAGGAGCAGCGCAAGAAGGAAGAAGCTAAAGCGAAGGCCTCTGCTGAGGCATCAGCCAGCGCGGCTGCATCGGCCAGGGCACAGACCTCAGCTTCTGCCAGTGCTGCACCTGAGGCTCAGGCCTCAGCCCAGCCCTCTGCTGCGGCGAGTGCAGGTAACCGGTAGCTAGTGCGTGGGGTGGTGTCTGCCCTGATGGTGGGCACCTGTTCCTGTGATGAGCCGGTAAGTACATCTTGTGGTGAGCAGGCCACGGTGAAAGAGCGGAAGAGGATAAGGGGACGATGAGCGGCACTGAGCGCAATGAATCTGTGCAGAGAATCAAAAGCACCGTTGGGCGGCGCGGTTTTATTGCCGGTACTTTAGGTATGGGCGGTCTGGGCCTGGTTGGTCTGCGTCTTGCCTGGTTGCAGGGTCTTGACCCCAACGGTCTTGCAGAAGCTGCTAAGGCTCGGCGTACTCGTATCCAGACTATCCCGGCCTTGCGTGGAGAGATTCTTGATATTAATGGCAATGTGCTTGCCCGTAGTGTTCAGCGCTATAACATCACTGTCGATCAGTCTGCTGTAGCTAATTTCAAGCGTTATACCGAGGGTAGCCGCGACCCGGTAGAAGTCACCCCCACAGAGTTGGTCTATGAGCTGGCTGACATTCTGGAGATGAGTGATGCTGATGTGAAAGCGGCCCTTGACGGGGATCTCAAATACAAAATTGTTAAAGAGAACGTCACTCCTGCCCTCTACAACAAGGTAGACGCCCTGGGAGCGCCCTACATTTATGGTGAGATTCTATCTGAACGGAAATACCCTAATGGCCAGGTGGGTGGCTCAGTGGTGGGGCGCTTCAGCATTGTTGAAGAAGCGGTAGAAGGCACGAGTGGCGAAACTCAACTGGTCAATAACTCAGTGGGTATTGAGCGCACCATGGGGGACCACCTGGCCGGTACTGACGGGGAGCGTATCTACGAGATTTCAGCTGATGGTATCCGTATTCCTATTGGGGATGAGCAAAAAACTCCTGCTCAAGATGGTAAGAGTGTGCGGCTCACCATTAATCAGGACGTCCAGTATTTTGCGCAGCAGGTGGTCAAGGCCCGTGCTGATGAGCTGAAAGCTGAGTGGGGTACGGCTGTTGTGATGGACGTCCGTGACGGCTCAATCTTGGCGCTGGCAGATTCTTCGACGATGGACCCAGGTGCTGAACGTTTTGAGCTAGCCGATATGAACCCGCGCGCTATTACACAGGTTTTTGAGCCAGGTTCTACTGAAAAAATCTTGACTACTGCTGCTGTCTTTGAAGAAGGTATCGCTGAACCGGAAACAGTGTACGATGTGCCTGCTGAGCTGGAAATTGACCGGCAGACCATTACCGACCCCTTCGTCCACCCTGCCCAGAAGCGCACCGTTGCCGGTATCATCGCTGACTCGATGAACACCGGTACCGTCATGATGGGGAGCAAGCTCACCAAGGAACAGCGTTATAACTGGCTCAAGAAGTTTGGCATGGGGGAGTTCACCGGTATTGAGCTAACCGGCGAATCCCAGGGCCTGGTCACCGATTGGAAGGACTGGGATATCCGCCAGCAGTACAATGTGCTTTTTGGCCAGGGCGTGGCCCAGTCAGCCTTGCAGACCTCTATGATTTTTCAAGCTATGGCCAATAAGGGGATTATGCTCAAGCCCCGCATCATTGATGCTGTGATTGATACGGACGGTACCGAAGAAGTCCGCGAGGTCGCTGAAGGTACCCGCATGGTGAGTGAAGAAACCGCCCGGAAGACCCTCCAGGTCATGGAGGCTGTCGTGTACCAGGGTGGTGGTGGTGCGAAAGGTGCCCAGATTAACGGCTACCGGGTCGCCGGTAAGACCGGTACCGCAGAAAACGTGGGCGAAGGTTCTAGCACCTATGATGGCTGGACTACCTCTTTTGTGGGGGTCGCTCCCACCGAGGACCCCCGCTTCCTCGTATCGGTTACTATGCACCGCCCGAAAACCACGGCATCGGCTGTTGGCCTGGCAAATACCACAGCCCAGTTTGCAGAAATTATGGAGAAAACCCTGCACATCTATAATGTGCCCCGCTCCACAACGGAGCCGCAGGAGACCCCTAAATTCGCTGAGGGACATGACGAAAACGGCTAAAGTAGACCCTATTAGCACTCGCGCCACACCGCGCACCTTAACATAGACCGCCCATTGGAGGGAAAGCCCGTGACACAAAACCGAGCACTTGATGGCAGCGCCCAGACGTTGCGCCCCCGTCAGGTTACCGAGCGCACCTGCGCTGAGGTCGCCGACTGGCTGACCGAGGTGGGGTTAGGAGCGCAGCTGGTGCAGGCGTCCGTCCGCCCCATCACGGGTATCACTATGGACTCCCGTGAAGTGCAGCCTGGTGACCTCTATGTTGCCCTGGGCGGAGCAAAGGCCCACGGTGCGTCCTTTCTTCCTGCTGCAATCGAGTTGGGGGCGTCCGCCCTGCTGACCGATGAAGCGGGCCTTGAGATTGTGCGCGAGCTGGGTATTCCCGACGACCTGGGCGTAGTCACCACCAACCAGGTGCGAGCTGCTGTCGGCCCGCTCTCTGCTCGCATTTACGCTTCTCAGCCCAGTGGCGGGGGAGCACCCCGCCTCTTTGCGGTGACCGGCACCAACGGTAAGACCACCACTACCTACATGACCAACTCAATCATGCAGGCGCTGGGGCACACTACCGGCCTGATTGGTACCATTGAGATTCTTGCCGGCGGGCAGGCTATTCCCTCTAAGCTCACCACCCCTGAGTCCCCCCACGTGCACTCCCTCATTGCCCTGATGCGCGAGCAGGGTATTACCAGCGCCGCGATGGAGGTGTCATCGCATGCCCTGGACTACCGCCGCGTCGATGGCATTCGCTATGACGTTGCGGGCTTTACCAACCTCACTCAGGACCACCTGGACCTGCACGGCACCATGGAAAGCTACTTTGATTCCAAGGCCGAGCTCTTCACCCCGGCCCGTACCCGTCGCGCCGTTATCACTGCCGATGACCACTGGGGTCTTGACATGGCAAAGCGCGCGGTTCAGGCTTTGGGGGCCCGCGCTGTGGTTCGCCTCTTTACCAACTTCGGTGCCGGTTACGAGCCGGGGGAGGACGCTCTCACCTCCCTTGCTGCCCAGGACTGGGCCCTGGTGCAGGTAGAGCGCTCCGGTATCGGCCACTCCTTTACCCTGCGCCGTGGCGACGGTTTTGAACTGCCCAGCGCCACCTTGCTTCCAGCTGATTTCAACGTCTCGAACGCTGCGCTGGCCGCCGTGATGGTTTTTGAGAGCGCCCGCGACGGGCTAGAGCGCGAGCGCATCACCGAAGTGCTGGCTCGCACCGAGACCCTGACCCCCGTTGTGCCCGGTCGTATGCAGCTGATTTCCACCGAGCCCACCGCCCTGGTGGACTTCGCCCACAACCCCGATGCCCTGAAACGTGCGCTTGAAGCAATCGAGCCGGCAGATGAGGACGGCAAGATCATCATTGTTTTTGGTGCCACCGGCGAGCGGGATCAGACCAAGCGCCCCTTGATGGGGGAGGTTGCGGCCACATACGCCGATATTGTGGTGGTGACCGATGATGACCCGCACAGTGAAGACCCAGCCCCGATCCGGCAGACTGTGGAGGCAGGGGCCCTGGCCGCTGTGGATACTGGTGCGCGGGCTCAACGGGTGCTGAATATTGCGCCTCGAGCAGCAGCCATTGATGAGGCTATCGCCCTAGCTGGCCCCCAGGATTCGATTCTGGTGGCGGGGCGAGGCCATGAGGTGGCTCAGGACGTTGCAGGCACTGATATTGACCTTGATGACCGTGTAGAGACTGCCCGGGCCTTGCAAGCTGCTGGTTTCAGTGTGCTTCCGGCTTACCAGTACCACCAGCAGTAACCTAAAGGTAAACCTATGATTGAACTTTCAGCGCTTGAGATTGAAGAAGCCGTAGCAGGCACCCTCTTAGGGGTAGAACCTGCTCAGGCGCCTCATCTGACCTGTACTTCTGCTACTACCGATTCACGTGAGGTAGGCCCTGGGTGTCTCTTTATCGCCAAACCGGGTGAAGTGACCGACGGCCACAACTTCCTCCCTGCCGCCTTTGAGCAGGGTGCCTCTTTAGCTCTGGTTGAACGTGAAATTCAGGACGCTAACGGTCAGCTCTACCCTTCAATCCTGGTGGATGATGTGGTGCTGGCCATGGGACGTCTGGCCTCCTATATCGTGGATCGCTTGCGTAAGGGCGGTAAGGTGACGGTCGTGGGTATCACCGGCTCTGCGGGTAAAACTACCACCAAGGACCTACTGGCAGCTATTTTTGGGGCAGAGGGCAAGACCGTAGCCCCCATTGGTTCTTTCAACGGTGAAGTGGGGGTTCCCCTTACTGTATTCCGGGCAGAAGAAGACACCCGGTACCTGGTTATTGAAATGGGCGCTGACCGGGTGGGCAACATCAAATACCTGACCGATATGATCTCACCTGACTACGGGGTTGTGCTCAAGGTGGGTACAGCTCACGCTGGTGAGTTCGGTGGCGTCGATAACATCGAAGCAACTAAGGGAGAGATGGCTGAGGGCGTGCGCCTGGGGCTGGGCCTCAACATGGACGACTACCGGGTGCGCCGCATGATTAACCGGGCTTCTACCCCCGTCACCTACTTTGGGGTTGAGGGGCGCGAAGCTGAGCTGACCCACACCGCTAACCCTGGTGTTCACGAAAATCGCATAACAGCTTCACAGCTGACCACCACCGATGAAGGAAAGCCTGCCTTTACTCTGACCTTCCCTGAGGGGCAATCCTACGAGGTTAGCTCCCAGCTCATTGGTGAGCACCATGTCTATAACCTGCTTGCGGCAGCTACCGTCGCCTACCAGGTAGGAATTTCTCCCCAGCGGATTGTAGAGCAGCTCAATACCGCAGGTGCTGCCTCCAAATGGCGGATGCAGCGCACCGACAGAGCTGACGGCGTGACAGTCATCAACGATGCTTACAACGCTAACCCCGAGTCCATGACCGCAGCTTTACAGACTCTGGCCCAGCTGGGCCGTCTGCCCTCAGCCCACCGCACCTGGGCGGTGCTCGGTGCCATGCTGGAACTGGGGGACCAAACCCTAGCTGAGCACGACCGAATCGGGCAGCTAGCGGTACGCCTGAATATCTCTAAGCTCATTGCGGTAGGCCAGATCGCCAAGCCCATCTACAACACCGCCCACCTGGAAGGGTCCTGGGGCAAGGAGGCAACCTGGGTGCCCAGCACCGAGGAAGCCTTCGAACTCTTGAAGGGCGCTCTAGAGCCAGGCGATATCGTCCTCTTTAAGTCCTCGAACGGGGCTGGACTGGGGCTGCTGGGGCAAAAAGTTGCTGACTATGAGGGGAACCTCACCCAGCATGAGCCTGATAGTGGGAATTCACAGCCCTGGTTAAGCTCCGGTGACTTCATACAGGCACTAAACTCAAACAATGGCGCCCAGCCCGATGCTGCCGCCACAACTACAGACAACTCATAACCGGGAAGGCACAAACACCGCATGATTTCCATCCTGTTGGCTGCCGCTTTCGGCCTGATCATCTCGATCACCGGAACCCCGCTTTACACCAAATGGTTGGTGAAGCAGCAGTTCGGCCAGTTCATTCGCGAGGACGGCCCCACCTCCCACCAGACCAAGCGGGGCACCCCCACCATGGGCGGCGTCATGATGATGGCAGCAACCGTCATCGGTTTCTTCCTGGCCCTGGCACTCTCATCCCTGCTAACCGGTAGCGCTGTGGCCCCCTCCGCTTCGGTGCTCCTTGCTATGTTCCTCATGCTGGGTATGGCCGCTGTTGGGTTCATCGATGACTTCCAGAAAATCTGGAAGAAGCAAAGCGAGGGCCTGACCCCCAAGGGCAAGATCGTACTCCAGGGGCTGATTGGCACTCTCTTTGCTGTGGGTGCCTTGCTGATTAAGGACGAGCGGGGCTGGTCACCTGCCTCCTTCAACCTTTCCTTCACCCGCGATATCCCCTGGCTGGATCTGGCCTTCGCAGGCCCTGTTGTGGGTATCATTCTCTTCATCATCTGGGCCAACCTGATTGCAACTGCCACCACTAACGCAGTGAACCTCACCGACGGTCTCGACGGCCTAGCAACCGGTGCGGCCATCATGGTCTTTAGCGGTTACCTCCTGATTTCTATGTGGCAGCAACAGTACCTGTGCGCCCCAGGGGCCGCAGATGCCCTGTGCTACCAGGTGCCCGCGTCTGGGCAGATGGCCATGCTAGCGGCCTCACTGATTGGTGCCCTCATTGGCTTCCTCTGGTGGAACACTTCACCTGCCACTATCTTCATGGGTGATACCGGCTCCCTGGGCCTAGGTGGGGCCCTGGCGGCTTTTGCCATCATCACCCGCACCCAGATGCTGCTGCCCATTATTGCCGGCCTCTTCGTGATAATCGCTATCTCCGTGATTCTGCAGGTAGGCTACTTCAAGCTCTCAGGCGGCAAACGTATTTTCCGCATGGCACCCCTACAGCACCACTTTGAGCTCAAGGGCTGGCCTGAAGTGAACGTGGTCATCCGTTTCTGGATCCTGGCGGGCCTCTTTGTAGCCATCGCCCTAGGCATTTTCTACAGCGACTGGCTAGTAAATAACGGGAGCGTCTTCTAATGCAGGCAAGTAACGCAAACCCCATCTACGGCTATGAGCGTCTTGAATCGCTCACCAGCTGGGAATCTGACTGGGCCGGCCTGCGCGTTGTCGTTGCAGGCCTAGGCGTCTCTGGCTTCTCGGCCGCTGATACCCTCATAGAGCTAGGTGCCCGCGTCCTCGTCGTTGACGGTAACGATAACGAGGTCACCCGCGGTAAAGCCGACACCCTGAAAATTGTTGGTGCAGTTGGCTCCGTACTGGGCGCCGGAGCCATGGAGGCCCTACCCCTGGTAGAAGGAGAACCAGCAGAACTGGTTATCACCTCACCGGGCCTTGCCCCCACCACGGGCATCTTGGCTGATGCCCTCACCCAGAAAATTCAGATCTGGGGCGATGTAGAACTGGCCTGGCGTTTGCGTCAGCGCCAAGGGCGTAAAGTTGCCCCCTGGCTGGCTATCACCGGCACCAACGGTAAGACCACCACAGTGGGCATGACCGAATCTATCCTGCAGACAGCAGGCTATAAGGCCATTGCCGTGGGCAACGTGGGCACCCCCATCCTCGATGCCCTACGCGACCCGGTTGACTATGACTTCTTCGCCGTTGAGCTCTCCAGCTTCCAGCTGCACTGGACCTACTCCATGTCACCACTCGCTTCTGTGGTGCTCAACGTGGCTGAAGACCACGTCGACTGGCACGCTGGCTACCAGAACTACCTGGCCGATAAAGCCCGTATCTACGAAAACACTCAGGTCGCCTGCATCTTCAACGCCAACTACCCCGAAATTGTGCAGATGGTTGAAGAGGCGGACGTCCTTGAGGGCGCTCGCGCTATCGGCTTCTGGGCGAATACCCCTGGCCTGTCGATGCTGGGTGTCATTGATGGGCTGCTCATTGACCGGGCTTTCCTGGATAACCGCCGCAACCAGGCCCTGGAACTAGCCTCTGTATCAGATACCGGCCAGTTACCTACTAAGCACACCGTAGAGAATGCCCTGGTTGCTGCTGCCTTGACCCGGGCTGCTGGTATTGAACCTGAACAGGTGAAGGCTGGCCTGCAGAATTATGAGCCTGGGGCTCACCGTATTCAACTGGTGGCTAATACGCACGGGGTGCTGTGGGTTAATGATTCTAAGGCCACTAACCCCCACGCAGCTCATGCTTCACTCTCATCTTTCAACCCTGTTATCTGGGTGGCCGGTGGCCTGTCTAAGGGCGTGACCTATGATGAGCTGGTCGCTGAGCACAAGGACCGTCTCAAAGCGGTAGTCATGATTGGCACCGATACCGCAGCCTTGGTTTCAGCTCTTGCAGAGCAGGCCCCCCAGGTGCCGGTCTACAAGATCAGTGAGAGCCCCCTGCTGGCAGATCCCAGTGATGGGCAGGCTGTCATGAGACTAGCAGTTGCCAAGGCTCATGAGATTTCGGAACAAAATGACACCGTGCTCATGGCCCCCGCGGCAGCTTCCATGGACCAGTTCGCCTCATACGCTGACCGCGGTAACGCCTTCATTGATGCTGTGGCCGATTTGGTCAATCAGATTAATTCCTAAAACCTACGATGCGGAGGGCGGGCCACCAGCAGCTGCTGGTTCCCACCCTCCTTCACCTTTAACCGCACCTACAGCGGGGCGTCCTAACCTGAGAGAAGAGAAACGAAAAGATTATGAGCCTGGCATCAGAATCCCGTTCCCAGCATGGCCCTGGCTTGATTCGGCGTGCCTGGGGTATAGCCCGCAGCACCTGGGAGAACGCCCAGGTACGTTTAGGGTCCATGGTCTTGGCCGATGTGCCTATCGTGCTGGTGGTTACTGCCACCGTGCTCACCCTCTTCGGGGTGATGATGGTGCTCTCAGCCTCCAGTGTGGAACAGATTTCAGCCGGGGCTGGGCCCTTTAGCCAGGCCCGCTCTCAGGCCATCTTCGCAGTCTTGGGCCTGGCTGCCATGGTGGTGGTGGGCTACCTGCTACCTGTTACCCTCTACCGGCGCCCTGGAGCCGCACATTTCTTACTGGTTGTAGCGGTAGTGGCACTGATTGCCGTGATTTTTGCGGGTACGACCGTCAACGGTAACCGCAACTGGATTAACATTGCTGGCTTTTCGATTCAGCCCTCAGAATTTGCTAAGCCCATCACAATTCTGTGGCTCGCTTCGGTGTATTCTCGTCAGGGCCGTATTCACCGGGGAACCTTGGCTCAGACCGCCTACAAGGGGCTCATGCCTGCTCTCTTAGGCTTTGGCCTGGTGGTCATCCTGATTCTGGCCGGGCACGATGTGGGCACGGTGCTTATCTACGCCCTTTTCTTTGGAGCAATTTTCTTAGCAGCCCGCCCCTCTCGCGGGCTGGTGACCATTAGCGCCGGTGTGGGGGCTTTCGCTGGCATCATGATGGTAGCTATTAGCCCTAACCGTATTGAGCGTCTTTTCAACACCTTTGCTTTTTGGCGAGACTGCGTGGAGGCTACCTGCGACCAGGCTAATTCTGGTCTAGCTGCCCTTGCAACCGGCGGTTTCTGGGGTGTGGGGCTGGGCCAGTCCCGTCAGAAGTATAACTATCTGCCAGAGGCCCATAACGACTACATTTTTGCGGTGGTCGGTGAAGAGCTGGGGTTGATTGGTGCTATTGCCGTTCTGCTTTTGTACGCGGCTTTGATTTACTGCGCTATGCGCATTATGCTGCGGTCATCTGACCTCTTTATCCGCTATGCCACTATCGGCATTATCACCTGGATTGCCGGTCAGGCCCTACTGAACATCGCCATGGTAGTAGGAATCATGCCTGTGATTGGTGTTCCTCTGCCTTTCATCTCTGCAGGTGGTTCGGCCCTCATCTCCTCCCTGATCGGTATCGGAATTCTTATTGCCTTTGCCCGGCAGACCCCTCTCAACCCGATTGTGGGTGAGCGTACTGGCATTGCCAATAGCAAGCTGCAAAAGGACGCCGCCCGTCGTGTTGCCCTGGTCCGTATTGCTGAGCAGGAGCAGGCTGTCATTGCCGCTGACCCCGATGGTACTGGCTGGACCCTCGAAAAGTTTATGACCCGCTTTGGTGCTTTGATTGATGGTCGCACCTCTGCCAGCCCTCGGGCCTCTGCGCCTCAAGGAGGGCGGGGGAGCACCCGTGCTGTGCGCCCTTCAGCAGCTACAGCGCGTCCTTCTTCCCAAGCTGTCCGCAGGTCGGCTCCGCTGTCGGCTGAAGCTAGTACCGAGGCTGCAAGAGCCCGCCGTTCTCGTTCGGTGAGTGGGGCCCGGTCTTCTGCCAGCGTGCAGCAGGCTCGTAGTCGTGCCACAGCTGATCAGCGCCAGCGAACCGAGCAGACCCAGCGAACCCAGCGAACCCAGCGAACCCAGAAAACCCAGCGGGCGGCTCGTCCCCATCAACGCTAAGAGGGTAAGGTGCCTCACGGCTATGGTGCCCAAGGTGTGCCTCTAGCCCATTGCGCGTAAACTAAGGGGCGTTATAGAACACTAAGGGAGTGAAACCTGATGACCCACGCACCCACTGTCGTGCTCGCAGGTGGCGGCACAGCCGGGCATATCAACCCCATGCTGGCCATCGCCCGAGCTCTCCAGGAGCGCGAGCCCGATGTCACCATCATGACTGTCGGCACCGAAAACAGCATGGAAGCCCGGCTAGTACCTGAAGCAGGTTTTGACATCAGCTTTATCCCCAAGGTGCCTTTCCCCCGCCGCCCGAATCTTGACGCCCTCAAATTTCCTGGGCGTTTCCGGGCATCACTCAAAGCAGCTGAACAGATCCTAAGAGAGACCGGGGCTGATGTGCTGGTGGGAGTAGGCGGCTATGTCTGCACCCCCATGTACCTGGCCGCCCACAAGCTAGGTGTCCCTGTGCTAATCCACGAGGCAAACGCTAAACCGGGCCTGGCTAACAAGGTCGGTGCCAAGAAAGCTGCCCTGGTAGCTACTGCCTTCCCCGATACCCCTATCGCTGGCGCTCGCACGGTGGGCATGCCCATGCGTCAGAATATTGCTGATCTTGACCGCGCTGCTGAGCAGGCTGCGGCCCGGGAGCGTCTGGGCCTTGATTCGGCTTTGCCGACCGTGGTGGTTACAGGCGGTTCCTTAGGGGCCTTGAGCCTTAACCGGGCCGTTGCTGAGATTATTGATGAGATTGCCCCTGGCGGTTATCAGCTCTTGCATATTACCGGCCGCGATAAGGCGGTTAAGGATGAGTCTGGTCAGTTGCGCTCTGCTCCTGGCTACCGGCAGGTTGAGTTCATTACCTCGATGGAAGATGTGTATGCTGCCGCTGATCTGATGATTGTGCGTTCGGGTGCTGCTACGGTGAGTGAGGTTGCTGCGGTGGGTCTGCCTGCGATCTTTGTGCCGCTTCCGATTGGCAATGGTGAACAGGCCTTGAATGCTCGTTCTTTGGTTGCAGCTGGGGCGGCTCTGCTCGTTGATGACTCAGATTTCACTGGGAGCTGGTTTAGGCAGAATGTGCCTTCTTTGCTTACAGACACCGATAAACTTACTGACATGGCAGAAAAGTCCTACCGGCACGGCATTCGTGATGCCGCGCAGGTTATGGCAGATGAAGTACTGAAGGCGGCCCGCGCATGAGCACCTCAATGATGGATCTTTCAATTAATCTCCCTGCACCCTTGAACCCTCCTTTCCCTGAGCGTCCGGCTCTTGCTACTTTGGGGCGGGTACATTTTGTGGGTATTGGCGGCGCTGGCATGTCTGCTGTTGCGCGGCTGATGTTGCGGGCCGGTATGGCGGTCAGTGGTTCTGATCAGGCTGAGGGTGCGGCTCTTGAGGGGCTGCGTGAGCTGGGTGCCCGGGTGTCTGTGCCGCAGGCTGCTGAGAATATTGAGGGCGTTGATACTGTTGTGGTATCAACTGCGATTCCTGAGGATAACCCTGAGCTGGCTGCTGCTCGTGCCCGTGGTCTGCGTATCGTGCACCGGTCTGAGGCTTTGGCGGCGACTATGCGAGATTCTAAGGTGATTGCGGTTGCCGGGACCCACGGTAAGACCACCACCTCATCTATGATTTCTGTGATGCTGGACGGCCTGGGGCTAGACCCTTCTTTTGCGGTGGGTTCTACTATTGCCGGGTATGGTACTAATGCCCATTTGGGTGCTTCTGGCCCGGAGTCTTGGTTTGTGGCTGAGGCTGATGAGTCTGATGGCTCATTTGTGCGTTACCGCCCTGAGATTGCGGTGATTACCAACGCTGAGCCTGACCACCTGGATTTTTATGGAACCAGTGAACGGGTTTTTGAGGCTTTCCATCGGTTTATTGCCTCTCTTGCCCCGGGCGGTGTTCTTGTGACCTGCTCAGATGATGCCGGTGCCGCTGCCCTAGCGGCTAAGGCTGCGGACGCTGGTGTGCAGGTTGTGACCTATGGTGAAGGGGAGGACGCTATGGTGCGTCTAACCGGTATCACCTCTGAGGGTACGGATTGTTCTTCGAACCTGCTGTGGGATTTTACGGTGGGTGGTCAGCAGTTTGCGGGGCAGATTACTGTGACTTTGCCGGTTCCTGGTATTCATAATCAGCTCAATGCCACTGCTGCTTTTATCTGCGCCTTGTTAGCTGGTGCTAGCGCTGAGGATGCTGTGAAGGCTTTGGCCTGTTTCTCGGGTACTGATCGTCGTTTTACTTTGCGTGGTGAAGCTGCTGGGGTCAAGGTTTTTGATGACTACGCTCATCACCCTACTGAGGTGCACCGTGCCTTGGAGACCGGGCGTACGGTTGCTGCTGGGCATAATCTTTACGTGATTTTTCAGCCCCATCTTTTCTCTCGTACTCAGGAGTTCGCTACCGAGTTTGCTCAGGCTTTGTCTCAGGCTGATCGTAGCTACGTTCTTGATATCTACCCGGCTCGTGAAAAGCCTATGGAGGGTGTGACTAGCCATCTGATTACTGAGGCGGGTTTCTCTGAGGTGCATTTTGCTCAGAGTGCTGAGCAGGCTATTGATGCTGTGGTTGCCGCGGCTTTGCCTGGTGACATCATTATGACTGTGGGTGCCGGTGACGTGACCGTTTTGGGGCCCCGCCTGGTAGATAAGTTAGCTGCACGTGAAGGTGCTGCGCTCTAGTGGCTGGTGAAGAGAAATCTCAGAAGAAGGTGGGCGCGTGGGGTAGTGGTGCGGGGAAGAAGCCTCGTATTCGCTTGAACTCTCCTAAAGTCAGTCAGTTGCCAGATGCTGGCGATAGCCTGGTGGATATTTCTGAAAATAGTCGTTTTGCTCAGTGGCGCCGTGCTCAGGAAGAGGATAAGCGCCAGGGGCAAGAAGAGGCTCAGAGTCTTCCGTCTGCTCCTGTTCCTTTGCGTCCTTCTCATCGTGCGGTGGGGGGCTGGAAGAAGTGGGTGTATGGGTTTGGTGCCTTGGTTCTTGCTGCCGCGGTTTTTGTGGGGCTTGTCTTTTTCTCGCCTCTGTTGGCTACTCGGACGATTACGGTGCAGGGTGCCTCTTTGTTAGATGAGGAGGCTGTGCAGCAGCAGCTTGGTCAGTTGGAGGGGGTACCTATGACTCGTATTAGTGAGTCTGAGGTTGCTTCTCTGATTGGTCATGAGCAGGTGCTTTATGGGGTGAGTTTGCAGGCTCATCCGCCTCATGAGTTGGTGGTGCAGTTGCATGAGCGGGTGCCTGTGGCTGTGGTACAGAATGAGGGCAGTTTCGTGCTGGTCGATGATGAGGGCGTGCAGTTGGGCACGGCAGCGTCTGTTGAGGACGCTGGTGTTCCGCTGGTTGCCGGTGGCTTGGATATTTTGGGCTCGGCTGCTTTTAACACTGTTACTGGGGTGTTGGCTGCTTTGCCTGGCTCGATTCTGTCTCAGGTGTCTGAGGCTAAGGCTGATTCGGCCTCGACTATTACTTTGGAGATGGTTGATGGTACTCGGGTTGTCTGGGGAACTCCCGAGGAAAGTGACCTTAAAGCTAAGGTGTTAGTTCAGCTTATGGACTCAGTGGGTAGTGAGCAGGCTGTAGAGACCTATGATGTGTCGAGTCCTTTGGTGCCCACGGTCAAATAGTTTCAACTTCTACCTGAAGTTTTCTCTCGACCTTGATATTTTCTGAGAAAAATAAGATCAGGGGTGAAACGAGGGCGACATTGCAAGGTGAAATTGATAATCTTTCATTGATTGAAACAAATAGGTTTACTCCAATCTCAACTTTCACTCTAAGGTTGAGGTGGTTTGAAACAAGCACAAATGAGTAGGGAATCCATGGATACAGCAACTCCCCAGAACTACCTGGCAGTCATTAAGGTCGTCGGTATCGGCGGCGGTGGCGTCAACGCTGTCAACCGCATGATTGAGGTTGGTCTGCGTGGCGTTGAATTCATTGCGATCAACACTGACGCTCAAGCTCTGCTGATGTCAGACGCTGACGTCAAGCTTGATGTTGGTCGAGAACTGACCCGCGGTCTGGGTGCAGGCGCCAACCCCGACGTTGGCCGTCAGGCAGCAGAAGACCACGAACAGGAAATCGAAGAGGTGCTTAAGGGCGCCGATATGGTCTTCGTGACCGCAGGTGAAGGTGGCGGCACCGGTACCGGTGGTGCTCCCGTCGTTGCTCGTATCGCTCGCTCCCTAGGTGCTCTGACCATCGGTGTTGTTACCCGTCCCTTCACCTTCGAGGGCCGTCGTCGCTCTAACCAGGCAGAGACCGGTATCGCAGCTCTGCGCGATGAGGTTGATACCCTCATCGTTATCCCCAACGACCGTCTGCTCTCCATCTCAGACCGCAATGTCTCCATGCTCGACGCTTTCAAGTCAGCAGACCAGGTTCTTCTCTCCGGTGTTCAGGGCATTACCGACCTCATCACCACCCCCGGCCTGATTAACCTGGACTTCGCAGACGTCAAGTCCGTGATGCAGGGTGCAGGTTCAGCTCTCATGGGTATCGGCTCAGCCTCTGGCGAGGACCGCGCCGTCAAGGCAGCCGAGCTGGCAATTGCTTCACCCCTGCTCGAAGCATCCATCGACGGCGCCCACGGCGTTCTGCTTTCCATCCAGGGTGGCTCAGACCTTGGCCTCTTCGAAATCAACGAAGCTGCCCGCCTGGTGCAGGAAGTAGCACACCCCGACGCCAACATCATCTTTGGTGCCGTAATCGACGATGCCCTAGGCGATGAGGCCCGCGTGACCGTGATTGCCGCAGGTTTTGACTCCGTCAACCCCGAAACTAACTCCAACAACGCTAACGCCGCAGCTAACCAGGCTGCTCGCACCCAGCAGAACTTTGGTGGCGCTTCAGCCGCACCTGCTGCTGCCGCAAGCTTCGGTGCAGCTCCTGCCGCAGGTAAGGGCTGGGATAAGGGTAATAACGACCTTCCTACCAACGCTGGCTTTGATGTTGATCTACCTCCGGTCGTTGAGGACTCCCAGTCAGCACGTCGCGACACTCTCGATGTGCCCGACTTTCTCAAGTAATAATTACAGGCCTACACCATAGGCCGGGACTTCTTGCCTCAAGAACTGAGAGGGGGTGAAAGCTAATCCTAGCTTTCACCCCTTCTTCGTTCTCTGGCCCTGGTTTAGCACGAAAGGTAGATGAGGCCTGTGGCTGACTTTCTGTTCTCCCACCAGCAGGTCACTCTGGCCGGTGGCACCCTGGTTAACGTGGCCTTTACCTCTGCTACCGCCGGCAACCTGGGGTTGCATGTGGGCAATAATAGTGAAGAAGTCTTAGCCAACAGGAAGGCTCTTGATAAAGAACTTCTAGGAGCTAAAGCATCTTGCGGGTTTATCTACCTTAACCAGGTGCATGGCACAGAAGTCTACTGGGCGGACGCACCCCTCCATGCCGGAAAAGCTGGCCAGGAGCAGAGCCCTGAGCAGATTCTTGTTGCTGCCCCTGTTGCCGATGCTGCTGTGTCCTGTGAAGGTAGACCGCTGGCTATTATGGTGGCTGACTGTATTCCCCTGGTCTTTGTGGGCGAGCATGCTCAAACAGGCCAGCCGGTCTTGGGCGTAGCTCATGCTGGGAGGCGGGGTCTGCTCGATGGGGTGATTGAACAGCAGGTTGAAGCTATGATTCAGGGCGGAGCTAGTAAGATCCAGGCCTGGGTGGGCCCTTCAATCTGTGGGAACTGCTACGAGGTGCCTGAGAGTATGAGGCAGGAGTCTGCTGAGATTCTGCCGTCGGTCTATGCCACAACTTCTTGGGGTACTCCTGGCCTTGATCTGCCAGCTGGAGCTCGTGCCGTCCTCGCCTCTTTGCCACAGGTAACCGGCGTGCACAGTGACCTTGCAGCCTGTACTTTTGAAAATGAAAACCTCTTCTCCCACCGTGGCCATACCCAAAAACAGGAGCCAGCAGGGCGTATTGCGGGTTTGGTCTGGGTGGAAACTGATACCTAAGTAGCTAGGCTGCTTACCCCATCAATGATAAAAGTAACCCCTATCACCCCTTCTAAGGAAGGAAATATGACCCTCACTTACACCCCTGAGCGTCGTGCAGAGCTCAGTGAACGTCTTGCCCTTGTACAGTCCCGCATTCGCCATGCCGCAGAGGATCTCAGCGGCGCGCGAACCGCTTCGTCCGCCCTGCCTGAACTTATCGTGGTCACTAAATTTTTCCCGGCTTCAGATGTTGCCGCTCTTTATGATGCCGGGGTGCGTGCTGTGGGGGAGAACCGGGACCAAGAGGCGGCGGCTAAAGCACAGGAACTGATCGACTATACAGGCCACGATGACCCCTTGCGGTGGTCCTTTATTGGCCAGTTGCAGACCAATAAGGCTAAGTCTGTGGTGCAATATGCCCATGAAGTGCAGTCAGTTGATCGACCTCAGCTAGCAGATGCTCTCTCTAGGGCCTATAACAATCGGGTGGTCCGCTACGAGAACGGTGAGGGTAATGCTCCGGCCGCTCTTGCCCACAAGGGTCTGCGGTGTCTTATTCAGGTGGGGCTAGATACAAGGGTAGAAGCTACCGCCGGCCAGGCGGCCCTGGGGGCTCGCGGGGGCGTGGACCCTGCTGAGATTCTCACTCTTGCCGAGCATATCAGTTCCTTGCCTGGCCTTACTGTGGGAGGGCTGATGGCAGTTGCCCCTCTGGGGCAGGACGCTGCCGCCGCCTTTGAGAGACTGTACAGCTACTCCCAACACTTGCAGGAGCACTACCCCCAGGCGACTACTATTTCAGCGGGTATGAGCCATGACTTGGGTGAGGCGATACGCTGGGGGGCTACCTCAGTGCGGGTTGGCTCTGCCATTATGGGCTCACGCCCGGCGCTCTAAATGCAGGTGCCCATAATTTACTGGGAATACTGAGGTTTCCCTTGGGCTTGTCTGCGAGAAAGATAGGCAACTTTTTGGTACCGTAAAAAGTTGATAGACACAGAGGTTTATAAGCCCCCGCCCCTCGGCGGAAAGGCTACTCAAAGGGAGGGCAAGAATGGCTCGCACACTACACCAGGCAATGGCCTACTTGGGCCTGGGGCAGGTTGAAGACGAAGCGCCAGGAGCAGAGCGGCATCAGCGCCGCCCTGAAACGGTTTATGAAGAGACCGTGTTTGATGCTGATGATGAGTACGATACTTACCCTGATGATTTCGCCTCAGATGAGAGCCCGGCACATATCGCATCCAGTGCCGACCGCGACGTCCTTTTGGATGTGTCATCTCAAACTTCTCGGCACCAGGGGGCGCTTGACTCCGGTGCAGGTAGTGTTTCTGCAGCTGAAGCCCATGATCAGCTTCTTGAACAGGCCGAAAGTACTAGTGCTGATTGGGGTTTCCCTCTTGCTGGCCAGCAGAAAACAAGCACTATGTCATCTCATCAGAACCCCTCATTCTCCCAAGAAAGCAGCGAAGAATTGCGCCGTATCACAACCATTAAACCCCGCTCATACAACGATGCTAAGACTGTTGGTGAGTCTTTCCGGCAGAATCTTCCTGTCATTATCAACATCACCGAGATGAGCGAGATTGATGCCAAGCGTCTTGTTGATTTTTCCTCTGGTTTAGCTTTTGCTTTGGAGGGCACAATCGAGCGTGTCACCGATAACGTTTTCCTGCTTTCTCCCGCTGACGTTGAAGTTATAGACCCCAATCGCGGTAAGAAGCAAAAGGACGAGAACCAAGACCCCTTTGATCAGGCTTAAGTACGTTGGGTTATCTCGTAGCTCTTCTAGCCATTGCGGTCTATCTGCTGATTCTTGTGTTCATGATTCGCCTGGTGTTTGACTGGGTGCAGATGTTTGCCCGCTACTGGCGGCCTCGCGGGGTAGCTCTGGTGGTTGCCTCCTTGGTGTATGCAATAACTGATCCGCCCATGAAGGCCGCTCGCCATCTGATTAAGCCCATTAACCTGGGCGGTATCTCCTTGGATGTGGGTTTCATGGTTTTGCTCATAGTTCTCTGGTTTGCCCATGTGTTTCTGGTTAACCTGGCTCAGGTCTTGTCAGCCTAGGGTGCTCTGTAGTGCTTCCTCTGGTGGGTAGAGAGCCTTGAGTGTTTTATTGACTGTCTGTCAGTAAGTATGAGTTTTGTCCCCCAAAATAGTGACGTGACCAGTAGCTCACATATAACAGGGCCTAGAGTGTTGCGCGGTGCTCCGTTGCCAGGTAATTTTGTGTTGTAGAAAATAGGGAACAGTCCGAACTTTTAGCGCACTGAAAGTTCGAGCTTCATGCGCCTGATTCCAGCACACACACTGCGCACCGGTAATACTACGGGCTAAGCATAAAGATTTTTAGAAAATAGAGGTGAACAACCGTGGCACTCACTCCTGAGGAAGTAATCAACAAGCGCTTCCAGCCGACTAAATTCAAAGAAGGCTACAACCCTGAAGAAGTTGATGATTTCCTTGATGAGATTGTCATTGAACTACGCCGTCTGAACGCCGAAAATACAAGCCTCAAGCGCCAGCTTGAAGAGGCTGAGGCAAAGATTTCACTGGCACCTGCTCAGCAGGAAAGCGGCACCTTAGAAGAGGCCGAGACCGTAGCTGAGAATCAGCCCGCAGTTGTAGCTTCTGCCCCCGCAGCAGCTCCAGCCCCTGCCGCCGCTGAACCTACCTCATCACCCTCTAGCTCTAGTGCAACTGGCCTGCTAGCAATGGCTCAGAAGGTACACGATGACTATGTCTTTGAGGGTAAGCGCGAGCGGGAACGCCTCATCACCGAAGGCCGCGAAGAGGCAGCCCAGCTGGTTTCAGAGGCTCAGGAACAGTCAGAGCGTGTTCTGGGTGAGCTTGAAAAGAGCAAGAGCGATTTGGAAGTTTCTGTTGCTAAACTGCGTTCCTTTGAGAACCAGTACCGCACTTCTTTGCACGATTACTTGAACAAGCAGCTGGCTACTCTTAAAGAGACTCCTGCTCTAGAGCCTAAGGCTGAGGGGGATCCCGTTGAGGTGGCAGCGCCAGCGCCGGCTCAGGGTTTTGGAACGTTCACCCCGACTAATGGGGCTTTTGGTAAGAACTCCTAAGCTTTCTGCTGCTTAGGCAGTAGTTTGGTGGTCTTCAGGCGGCTCCTCTGGTGAGGGGCCGCCTGAGATGTTTAAGATACTGGTTTGTGGTACCGGCTATGGGGTGAACGCGATAAGCTGGTGTGTGCAGTTTTGACTTTTGGAGACAGGGAGCACGGTGGGTAACACCCGGCAGGAGGGCACAGTTTTGGTGCCTGTGCGTACGATTTCTGGGGTGGCTAAGACCCTGCTGGCCCTAGCTTTATTTGCCCTGGTCTATGGGGCTGACCAGTGGGTTAAGTACTTGGTAGAGACCACTATGACGCTTGGCCAGACCATTACGGTTATTGATGGGTGGTTGTGGTGGCGTTATTACCTGAATCCGGGGGCTGCTTTTTCAATGGGTGAGGGTTCTACCTGGCTTTTTACCCTGATTTCGGTGGTGGGTGCCTTGGTGGCTTTGACCTTAGTGGTGCGAGCTAAGACCCTGCCCTGGGTGATTTTGCTGGCTATTTTGGCTGGCGGTATCGTGGGGAATTTGCATGACCGTTTGTTCCGTGCGCCTGGTTTTGGTCTAGGGCATGTGGTTGATTATATTTCTGTACCAAATTTTGCGATTTTTAATATTGCTGATGCTGCTATTTGTGTCTCGATGGCAGCGATTGTTTTGCTGACTTTTCTGGGGTATCGCTTAGATGGCCGGCGTGAAGTACGAGCCGATAAGGCCACGAAGAAGGAGGTTGAGGTTTAGTGTCTGAGAAGGTTGAACTGACATATGTGGTGGGCGCTGACCAGGCCGGTGCCCGTCTTGATACTCTGCTGGCGGATGTGAGCGGCCAGTCCCGCACAACGGTCAGTAACTGGGTTAAGGACGGGGAGGTGCAGCTTCTTGATGCTCAGGGCAGGCCGGTGAAGGTTAAGGCCTCCTCTAAACTTCTGGAGGGAATGACTGTGCAGGCTGCCGGTACCCCGCCGCGTGATCTAACCCAGATTGAGGCTGAGCAGGTGGATGGTTTTTCGATTGTCTACCAGGATGATGACATTGTGGTGGTTGATAAGCCCACCGGGGTTGCGGCACACCCGTCGATGGGCTGGCATGGGCCTACTGTGGTGGGGGCTTTGAAGCATGCTGGTGTTGATATTGCTACCAGTGGCGCTGCTGAACGCCAGGGCATTGTGCACCGTTTGGATGTTGGCACTTCTGGGCTGATGGTGGTGACTAAGAACGAGCGTGCTTATTCGGTCATGAAAAATGCTTTCAAGGACCGTACTGTCACCAAGATTTATCACACTCTGGTGCAGGGTCTACCTGACCCGCTGAAGGGCACCATTGATGCCCCTATTGGCCGTCACCCTGGGAGTGAGTGGAAGTTTGCGGTCAATGAGGATGGGAAGACCGCTATCACCCACTATGAGGTGCTTGAGGCCTTTGGGCCAGCGTCCTTGGTTGAAGTGCATCTGGAAACCGGGCGCACCCACCAGATTCGTGTGCACTTTTCAGCTTTGCGCCACCCCTGCGCCGGTGATTTGACCTACGGGGCGGACCCTGCCATGAGTGCCCACCTGGGCCTTACCCGTCAGTGGTTGCACGCCCACCGTCTGGGCTTCACCCACCCTACCAGTGGTGAGCAGGTGGAGTTTGAAAGCCCTTACACCCCTGATCTTCAGTACGCTCTTGATACCCTGCGCGAGGGCAACTTCTAGAGCCCGACGCTAAGGACGTAACTTGTATGGCTAACACTGATTTTACTCACCTGCACGTGCACACCGAGTATTCCATGCTCGATGGTGCTGCCCGCCTAACTGACCTCTTTGAGCGCTCTAAACAGTTGGGCATGAATGCCTTGGCTACTACCGACCACGGCTTCCTCTTCGGTGCCTTTGACTTTTGGAATAAGGCAAAAAATGCTGGGGTTAAACCCATTATTGGTGTTGAGGCTTATCTGACGCCGGGTACTGCCCGCCAGGACCGCACTCGCGTGAAGTTTGGTGAGGGTGGGCGTGATGATGTCTCCGGTGGTGGTGCCTACACCCATATGACTATGTGGGCAGAGAATACCCAGGGTATGCATAACCTCTTCCGGGCGTCCTCTCTGGCCTCTCTTGAGGGGCACTTCTATAAGCCGCGTATGGACCGGGAGCTACTGCAAACGTACGGTAAGGGTCTGATTGCAACTACCGGCTGCCCCTCCGGTGAGGTGCAGACCCGTCTGCGCCTGGGCCAGTACAAGGAGGCTATGCAAGCAGCGAGCGATTTCCGCGATATTTTCGGTAAGGAAAACTTCTACTGCGAGCTCATGGATCACGGGCTTGATATTGAGAAAAAAGTCATGGCTGATCTGCTCAAGCTGGCTAAGGAACTCAACCTGCCCCTGGTTGCTACCAACGACCTGCACTACACCCACGAAGAGGACGCTAAAGCCCATGCTGCCTTGCTGTGCGTGCAGTCTGGTGCTACCTTGCAGGACCCCAAGCGTTTTAAGTTCGATGCTGATAACTTCTATTTGAAATCACCAGCTGAGATGCGTGATCTCTTCCGCGATTACCCTGAAGCTTGCAATAACACCATGGAAATCGCTGAGCGCTGCTCGGTGGAGTTCAACACCAAGGCTAACTATATGCCTAACTTCCCCGTGCCTGAGGGGGAGAACGAGGAATCCTGGTTCGTGAAAGAGGTTGAGCGTGGCCTGCACTACCGTTTCCCCAAGGGCATACCTGATGAGGTGCGCAAGCAAGCTGAATATGAGGTGGGCATCATCTCGCAGATGGGCTTCCCCGGCTACTTTTTGGTGGTTGCTGACTTCATCAACTGGGCTAAGGAGAACGGTATCCGTGTGGGCCCTGGCCGTGGTTCGGGTGCAGGTTCTATGGTTGCTTACGCTATGCGTATTACTGACCTGAACCCGCTCGATCACGACCTGATTTTTGAGCGCTTCCTTAACCCTGACCGTGTCTCTATGCCCGACTTCGATGTGGACTTCGATGATCGCCGCCGTTCTGAAGTGATTCACTATGTGACCGAGAAGTACGGCGAAGACAAGGTGGCAATGATCGTCACCTACGGTACTATCAAGGCCAAGCAGGCCCTGAAAGACTCCTCCCGCGTGCTGGGCTACCCCTTCTCTACCGGTGAGCGTCTCACTAAGGCCATGCCTGATGACGTCATGGGTAAGAACATTGCCCTGGCTAACGTCTATAACCCCGAGGACAAACGCTATAACGATGCCCAGGAGCTGCGTGACCTGATTGAGTCTGACCCTGATGCGTCAAAGGTTTTTGAGACCGCTAAGGGTATTGAGGGTCTGAAGCGCCAGTGGGGTGTGCACGCGGCGGGCGTCATTATGTCTAGCCATAACCTGATTGACGTTATCCCCATTATGCGCCGTGAGCAGGACGGGCAGGTTATCACCCAGTTCGATTACCCCACCTGTGAGGGGCTGGGGCTGATTAAGATGGACTTCTTGGGTCTGCGTAACCTGACCATCATCTCTGATGCCATTGAGAATATTAAGCTCAACCGCGGTACAGATTTGGATCTTGAAACCCTGGAACTGGATGATGTTGAGTCTTATAAGCTACTAGCCCGTGGCGATACGCTAGGTGTTTTTCAGCTTGATGGTGGACCCATGCGTCAGCTGCTTAAGCTCATGCAGCCTGACCATTTTGAGCACATTTCGGCGGTTTTGGCGCTTTACCGCCCGGGCCCGATGGGCGCGAACTCGCATACCAACTATGCTCTGCGTAAGAATGGCCTGCAGGAAGTCGCCCCGATTCACCCGGAGCTTGAGGAGCCTCTGGCTGAGATTCTTGATACCACCTACGGCCTGATTGTGTACCAGGAGCAGGTGATGGCGATTGCCCAGAAGGTCGCTAATTACTCTCTGGGTGAGGCAGATATTTTGCGTCGTGCTATGGGTAAGAAGAAGAAGGAGGAGCTGGATAAGCAGTATGCCACCTTCCACCAGGGCATGATTGATAACGGCTACTCTGAGGGTGCGGTCAAGGCCCTCTGGGATATCCTGTTGCCCTTCTCTGACTACGCCTTCAACAAGGCCCACACGGCAGCCTACGGTCTGGTGTCCTACTGGACGGCTTATCTGAAGGCCCACTACCCCCAGGAGTACATGGCTGCCCTGCTGACCTCGGTGGGTGATGATAAGGACAAACTCGCCCTGTACCTGAACGAGTGCCGCCACATGAAGATCACGGTGCTACCGCCTGATGTAAACGAATCTGCCCTGAACTTCACCCCGGTCGGTGATGATATCCGCTTCGGTATGGGCGCTATCCGTAACGTGGGCGCTAACGTGGTTTCTGCCATGGTTGAGGCCCGCGAAAAAAAGGGCCGCTACGAGAACTTCAACGACTTCTTAGCTAAAGTGCCCATCGTTGTCTGTAACAAGCGAACCGTGGACTCTCTCATTAAGGCCGGTGCCTTTGACTCCCTGGGCCATGACCGGCGTCCACTGTCCATGATCCATGAAGAGGCTATTGACGCAACCGTCTCGGTTAAACGTCAAGAAGCTGCTGGCCAGTTCGACCTCTTTGGCGGGTTGGGTATGGACGATGATAACCCGACCAATGAGCTGGCGGTACAGGTTCCAGACGTCCCTGAGTGGGAGAAGCGCGATAAGCTCAACTTTGAGCGTGAGATGCTGGGCCTTTACGTCTCTGACCACCCCCTGCGTGGCCTGGAAGATGCCCTTGACGCTCTTTCTGACTCTACGATTCAAGGCCTGGTCTCTGAGGACTCGGTCAAGCCCGATGGCGCTATTGTGACTGTCGCTGGCATGATTACCAGCGTTTCGCGTCGTATCGCGAAGAACTCCGGTAACCCTTATGCCCGTATCGAGATGGAGGACCGCACCGGTTCCATTGAGGTGATGTTCTTTGGCCGTGCTTATGAGCCGATTGCTGGGGTGCTGGCAGAAGATCTGATCTGCACTATCAAGGGGCGCCTACAGCGCCGCGATGATGGTTCGGTAACCCTGAGCGCCCAGGAGCTGAATATCCCTGAGATTTCAGCGGACGGCACCAGCGGGCCGGTCACAATCGCTATTCCTGAGTATAAGGCAACTGAAGAGACCCTGGGGCAGCTGCGCGATATTTTGCGGAATCACAAGGGTGAATCTGAGGTGCGCATTGCTATGACGACCCGCACTAAGCGCCTACTCATCCGCTTAGGGGCGGATCTGCGGGTCAACCCCAACCCGGCCCTCTTTGGTGATCTCAAGGTGTTGCTGGGCCCGGCCTGCTTGGATGCCTAACTCTAGGTGTAAAAAGGCAGCCCCGCCCACTGTGACCGGTTAAAACAGTGAGAGCACGTAGAATCTACGCGCTCTCACTGTTTTTGCTTTATGTACCTGATACAGCAGGTAGTTGCGATTTAGGGGCGATCTATATCGGCGGGCTTGTCGTACTGGTAGCCCTTGGGGGAGCTGGGGAAGAAGTACATGACAAAGGGGACAATGCCAAAAAACCTACGAGAGAAAGCAGGTAGAAGGCCCCATGGAAACCAGCGTCCTGGAGTCTGCGCCAGCTAACAGCTAGGGTACAGGCCAAAGAGATAAGCGACCAGAGCAAGAGAAGGCCGAGAAGAATAATGACGCCGTAGGCAGGGCCGGTGCCACTTTCGGCCAGAGAATGGTACTCAGCGTAGGTGATTTCACCATTCGCGTACTGAGTGGTGAGTGCCTCGAACTTATCCATTTCGCTGAGTCTGTGATTGAAGGCAAAGGTCAAGATAATCGCGATGATGAGCGACACAAGAGAGAAGGCACCGTAAACCCACCAGAACTCTGAGCGAGATGCTCTACCTGAGAAGTGGAAGAGGTACTTGAAATTATTTTTGATTGCCTGGCTGAAATTGACCGTGGGACGGGGCCGGGAACCAGTCGAAGCTGGCTGGTCATAGACAGTGGTTTCCACCAAAGGGAATCCTTTCGAATCATGTGAGATGTGCAGGGAGTCAGAGCCGCCCCCGTCTCCTGGTGTACCGTCTCTTCCCTTGCCAAACGGTGTTATACCCAAATACGGACGGTGGTGAGCAGCGTGATAGTTGGTGGGGGAGGGGCGCGGTAGTGAGCTAGTCGGTTTAGCTGTCCTATCTTTCATTTGCCGCCGTAGTCATCGCCCTTCAAAACTGGTTTTTATGGTTTCTAGGGTGAGAGGGAGCCTTCAAGGACTGTTTTGGTGGTGTAGGTCAGGGGTGGAGCAGCCGGCCCAATGAACATCACCGAATCCTTCACATACCGCTCCATACCGGCCCGATTAAGCTGAGCAACATCTTCTGCTCCGGTGTTCACCAGGCGGCGAATCCAGCAAAGCCCCAGTTGCACCCCTCGAAGCAACCTTCGTGAGCTGGTCTCGCCATCATTCAAACCAGGTAGTAAGCTAGTGACCGTAACTACCGAGGGGCAAATACTGCTGACGCCCAATCATTAGCTGATGTAGATACTTAGAGGGTTATTCATAAGGGGGTACCCCTTATGAATAATAACCCTCAGTGTCTCCTACTGGAATCCACCGCCGACCCTCACCACCACCATGCTCTCTGCCCAAACATGAGCATACACACTTGAAGCCCCTAGCATTAGCGCGTGCCCAGTTGCGGGGAACAAGAAGCAAAGGGTGATTGTCGACTACAGGAAGAAGAAATTCCTTTTCCATCCAGGTTTTAGCCTGGGAGTCCCATACGTTTCGACGAATAGCTTCTATCTTATGGTTTCCGCTAGTAAGTTGAGGGTATTCAGCGAGCATCTTCTGAGTAAAAAGAGCTAAAGGCTCGAAGATGATACGAGTAGTCAGGTCTGATGTCACATCTGCCCCTACTCCATCAACAAAAACCGGCAACTCCTCTAACATGTGAAAGATTCCCACGTTCAGCAATCCCTGCGCATCGGTACGCAGACTATTCCAAATCTCAGTACCTTTCTGTAAGGCGGCACCTTTACCTTGATACCCTTCCTTAGACATCCCGAGACGGGTTTCGCTAGGTTCGTTGAAAGTTTGAAGGAGTCTTTCTCCCCTTTGCTAATCTCCAGCTCGCGTAGAGATTGCACAGGCACAAACCCCTACCAGCAGTGACCCCACAGCGCCCAACCGTAACAACACAACGTCAGGAGCTTCATCGCAGGCTGAGTCGGAAGCAGAAACTGCTGAGAATACTTCTAAGAGCATCTCGCCGTAGTATACCTTTACTAGTATCGCCGGAGTTCTCGTAGCCATTGGTACAGGTCCCTGGGCCTTCCTAACAGGCAAAAAGCGCCGCAAAGATAAGGAAGAGGAAATTTAGTATCTAGAGCACGAACAAAAAGAAAAGGCGTTAGTCCTACTAGAACTAACGCCTTTCCGCCAAATGATGATGAGAAAGTTATTGTATCTGGTGTACTAGCGCCTGTTAGAATTACGCAAAGAAATCAGACGCCACCACGAGGTAACCAGAACCCCGGCAACCAAGATAGGAATAAGGTACCGAAGGTAGCCATCGAATCCATCAACCCCTAGAATCGTTACAAGGGCTAGAACTATCGATACGTGCAAAAGAGGATACTCCACGTCGCGCATATTTACTTCTTTCTAAGGCTCTATGAGAAGCAAGCGTGTCGAACAGCAGTAATACCAAGCACATCAGCAAATACATTGCCATAAGTTTTCTTTAGGTGCGCCATGTAGGCATCCCACCCATTAAAAGCTTTGCGAGAGCGTACGATGAATTCCACGCCTTTCTTGACGCTTCCAAATTTTGCGGCAATTTTAACTCCAGCAACAGCCAGCTTCCCTCCTGGAACAAATAAAGGTAGAACTTCTACACCAAGCACTCCAACGCACTCAGCCCAGCCCCAAAAACCTTCAGAATCTGCTACAACAGGGAACGCGGTATCTTCGGTAAATTCAATCGTTTGAATCAGGGCGTTCCCCTCCACGGTGTAATGTGTAGGAACCTTATTTCCAACTGAGTCTAATGCCCACGGAGATGCATAACTCATTACTACTTCATCCGAAGACGAGAGGATATCTATGCTTCCGTCTTCTTTCTGAAGTACTCGTCCACCGTCAGGAACGCCAATTTCAAATCTGTAGTCTTTTGCTGCTGAAGAATCTGGTATCGAGATGAGAGTTTGGTGTCCCCGGCTCGTTTCATATGTAGAAATAGTAGCTCCCTGGCTACTTGTATTTAGTACAGGTTCACCTATCCCGGAGAATAGTTCTTTGGGAAGCTGAGCGGAATCAACGGTTTGGCCAACATCGGTTCCGGGAAGGCTCAGCGAGGATATACCGTCGAAAGTGGTAAGTTGAACTTTGTTTTCTTCTTCTACGACAAATTTGTTCTCCAGAGAGTCTTGCTCGAGTTCGTCCAGCTCCTGGATAATCTGCTCTTCATAGTGCTGGTCTATCGCTATCTGGGTTGATGCATAAGCCCCACTAGTAATGGTAGGCACCAACATGAGTGCTGCGGCTCCGGCGCCTACAAAAGCTATTTGCTTCATGATTATCCTCCAGATAGCTCATCTTTGGACCTTTGAAATATGGGTGTAGTGTCGTGGGGCCTCCTCAGGAGCGACCCCACGGCCAGGCTACCAGTGACCCAAGACATACACAACACTTGTACTCAAAAAATACAGCCTTGCTTCTGATACGCGTCTCACGGCTCTGGTGCAACTCAAAAAGTTATTAATGCACCCTACGATACTGGCACCAACCCGACCTTCAAATTATCCGTATACGGAAACGTAAACGTCGACCCAGCACCCGAAGCACCAACTGATATTTACTGGGTTTAGTTCCGAACCCTAAAATTGAAAACAAACAAAAAACAAAGGAATAAACCCATGCCCACCCAATACCCCGCCGAACTCAAAACACGAGCCCTACGCCTACTGGACGACCACCTCGAAAACAACCCCGACACAGGCATCTACACCGCCTGCCGAAACATCGGAGAACGCCTCGGCAACGGCCCCGAAACCCTGCGAAAATGGCACGGGACTGTCAGGAAAACGGTGTAAACCCTCCCAACCCCAACAGGAGAAAATAACACCATGACAACAGAACACCAACT
>NZ_JBPPTR010000012.1:0-83963 GCF_053544215.1 Rothia sp. 88186D007BW
CCGGAGTAGACCTGGCCAACCCCAGCTGGGACTAACAAACGTCTCGCCCCTAACCGAGCGTGCGTCATATCGCTGAGTGTGCACCGACCATGCGCACGCTCAGCGATTTGGTGCACGCTCGTTACGCTGCCGGTAAACTGACCCTATGAAAATGCCCTTTACAGACCCGCCCCTGACCGGATCCGAAAAAGAGCTGGTGCTCGGTTATATCCGTTTTCAACAGGGGAAATTCTTGCGTAAGTACCAGGGCGCGGACGGCACCTGGCTGGATGAGAGCGTCCTTGCAACTCTTCTGCTCCCCACCAGCATGACCCTGACCGGCGTGGTCGGGCACCTCTGGTTCGTGGAGGACTACTGGCGGGAAAAACTCCTGCTCGGCCGCACCCCTATCTGAGGCGAAATCGACCGATACCCAGCAACCAAACCTCACCACGGGCTACGTGGAAATACCGAAGAGACACCCTAATAACCCAAACCCTAGGTAGGGCTACAATCAAGGGTCGAAAAATAATCTGCTCAACTCTAGCCCTCAACCTTGTACGTAATGTACATTTAGTACATGACTACATCTACTGGAACAGCAGAATTTCGCCAGAACCTTGGCCATTACTTCGATGAAGCACAGCGAGAACCCATTGCTATCGAAAGCAGAGGCCGCCGCCGAGCCGTCCTTGTCTCCCCCGTCTTTTTCGATCAAGCACTCGAAGCACTCGAAGACAAACTTGATGCAGCCAAAGCCCGTCAAGCCCGCCAAGAAGAAGACGAAATCCCCTTTGACCAGCTCATGGATGAGCTTGGCATCAAGCTCTCATGACAGATAACTACTCAGTTACCTTCAAACCTTCTGCAGCAAAAGAACTGCGCAAAATCAATAAAAACGATCAGACCCGCATTGCCAAGAAAATCCAAGAGCTTACTTCAAACCCATACCCGCCAGGGATCAAGAAAATAGTTGGAGGAGACGGCGAACTCAGACTTAGAGTTGGCAACTACAGGGTAATCTACGCTGTCGAAGAAGGACGACTCATCATCTTGGTTCTAACAATCGGTCACCGGCGAGACGTCTATAAAAAATAGAAAACAGACTTACCCCCCCCCACCGACATCGGCAAGATCCTCGGCAACGCCAACTTCGCCAATTACCAGGCAGAAGCTGAGGAACGCTACGGCGGAACGTGCCGGAGTAGACCTGGCCAACCCCAGCTGGGACTAACAAACGTCTCGCCCCTAACCGAGCGTGCGTCATATCGCTGAGCGTGCGCATGGCAGGTGCACGCTCAGCGATATGACGCACGCTGGGCTGCTGGCATAGAGAAAACTCCCCGTGGGCAGACGGTAGTGGTCTGCCCACGGGGAGTTTTTAGGGCTAAAGGTTTTAGCGGCTAAGGGTGGGGTTGAGTTGCCTACTTGGGGGTGTCAGCACCCAGCTCTATTCCTGGGCCGTTACCTAGCTCAGCATCCGCTTCGCCCTTGGGTCCAAGTTCCTGCTCAAGTTCCTGGGCAGGGGCATGAGCTGGTTCGACCGGGGCAAGTGGCTGCTGAGCTTGCTGTGCCAGGGCCACGGGGGTTGAGGCTGAGAAGTTGCTAGCTGCGTCCGCAGAGCGCACAAAGTAGCGGGCCCCATCGGTGTGAGCTACCGAGTAGGTGGTGCTGTTCGTCGTTGCGATCACCCGGTTATTGCGTAGCACCTGGTAGGTGGCCTTACCACTGGCAGCAGACCAGGTCAGGACGTCGGTAGCCCCATCGGTGCGCACAGTTAGGGAGTGCGGGGCTGCTGGTGCGGTAACGTCGCGCTGGGTGAAGCGGGCAAAGCCCACGGTCTGCTGGGTACCGTAAGCGCCTTGGGAGCGGTTGATGTCGCCACCTACCCAGAGGGTGCCGGTGGAGTCCACAAACTGTTCCCAGACCCCGTCCCCGCGGGCGCCACTCAGGTTGGGGGCAAATTCGCCTAGCACATGGCCGGTTTCAGCGTCGAAGGCGGCAGAGAGACGGATGGAGTGCAGGTTGAAGAAGCCCTTGTTGGCCCAGGGGCGGCCCCAGGTGTCGGAGCCTTCATAGAGGTAGTTGCCGCAGTGGCAGGACCCGTAGATAACCTTGTTATCCTCATCTTCGTAGAGGTCCTGGTAGTCGCCGCCTCGGATACTGATGGCCGAGTAGGTGCGGGTCATATTGTGTTTGGCGTACTGGTGGATAATGTGCTCTGAGCCGACAGCCCACACGCTTGAGCCGGTGTCTTCAACATCGTATTGGAAGCCCTGGCGGCGGATAGTGGGGAAGGACGGGTCCCACACCCACATCTGGGCGACATTACTGTCAGTGGTGTTCAGCTGGGCCAGCTTCCAGGTCTTAGTGCCGTTGACTTCGCTGAAATAGCCTGCAAGGGCAACGGTGGCACCATCATCTGCTGCTGAGAGGCCATTGACCGAGCCGTTAATGTAGGGGCGCCAGCTAGCGTCGGGCTTATTGGCGCTGAAACTGAACCGGCCAGCGTTACGGGAGTAGCCGGTGGCACCGTTGCCGGTGTTGACGACGTGCGAGAATGAGCCACCAACGTAGAGGTAGTCCCCCTGCACATCCAGGGTGCGGGCGCTGGTGACGGACCCTGCGCGGCGGCTTGAGATGCCGAAGTTGTAGCTGCGGTCGATCTGGCCGGTGACAGGGTCAAGAATAACCAGGCCAGCGACCTTCTCGCCGTTGACTTCAGTAAATTCGCCGCCTACCGCTAGGGTGCCGTTGGGTAGGGCCTCTAGGGCCTTAATTTGGCCGTTGAAGGTGGGCGTGAAGGTGCGTACTAGTTCACCGGTATGCACATCGTACCCGGCGAGGAATTTTTGCTGCACCTTTTCGCCGGTTGCGGCGTTCTCTACCCAGGCGAAGTCGCCGCCGGTGAAGACGGTATCACCGACCTGGGTGATGGCCTGCACGTAGGTGTTCAGCTCGCTGCGCCTACCTGTTCCGGTGGCCTCGCTGGTGCGCCAAGTGACCTTAGCGGAGTATGAGTTGGGTAGGGCCCGGCGGGTCGAGCCGGTTACTCCGGTATCGGTGTAGTTGGTCAGGTTCAGGTCAGCCTGGGTCAGTTTGGGGCGCAGGTAGACCTGGGAGAAAGGTAGGGCGCCGGGGCCGGTTTTGCTCCAGAGGTGGGTGCTCTCATTGTTTGCCCCGCGGACGCCAGGGCCGTAGGCGAAACCTATACGCCAGTCTTGGGTGCGGTTACCCAGGAAGTTTACGTGGTACATGGGGTGCCCTGACCTCATCATCTGCCCGGTTACTGAGGGGATGTTTCTGAAGGAGGTTCTGGTGGTGGGTGAGTCGCCCCGGAATTTGATGTCCCGCCAGGTCTGGTTGCCTGAGAGTGCCCAGGTCCAGTCAGCGGCGTTGACGCAGGTTGCGGTCATGTTCTGCCATTTGGTGCCTTCGGCGTTGGCGGCCCGGCGGATGCGGAAGCCTTCGGTAAGGTCTGAGACTTTCTGGTTGCCGATGAGTGCGTCAATGGTGGTGGAGGGTAGCTGGACGGGGGTGAAGGCATCGGTGCCGTCGGGGTTGGTGTAGAGCTCGGAGGGCTTGCCCTTGCCGTTATAGTTCTCTTCCCAGCCGTCGCGGCCGCGGCCAATCATGACCCAGCCGCCGCCGTCCGTTTCTTGGTCGCAGTAGAACTGCTGGGGGGGGCTGCCAGCTCTGGGGTCCAGAGCCAGTAGGTGCCGCTGGTGGCGGCGGGGTTAGTCTGTTTAGCTTCCCAGCAGCTGGCGGCCGCTGTTTCGCTGGTCTTCCCATCAGGGGTGGAGGTATCTGCTGCGGTTGCCCCCGGTAGGAGGGTCACAGCGGTGGCCAGGGTCAGGGCACCTACCCCGGCTTGGGTGAGCAGGTTAGGTTTTTTGATGGAGAAGGGGGCTGTGAGCTGGGTTCGGGTTGCAGCCCAAAGATTGCGCGCGATAGTGCGCTTCGGCAGGCGCGCCGAAGTGTCTTGATGTTCCATGTGTTCCCTAGTAGGCAAAGATCCCGCAGGTGCGGGGCAGTTCAATGTGTGTACATCTAGCTTAGGGTTTAGGGCACCTGCTGCGCCTACCTCAGAGTGTGGTCATTGCTGGGGCGCCCATCCACTAACTAGCCCACAGAGGGAGCATTAAGAAGGACGCCGCCCCTGCACTGCCCTGCCCTAGGGCAGGAAGGTGTGGGGCGGCGTCCTGATGGGGTAACCGCAGGGGTTAGATGTTGAAGCCCAGGGCACGCATCTGGTCGCGGCCGTCCTCGGTGATGCGCTCAGGGCCCCAAGGGGGCATCCAGACCCAGTTCACATGCCACTCATCGAGCATGGTTTCTAGATTCTGCTGAACCTGCTCCTCGATAACATCCTGCAGGGGGCAGGCGGCGGTAGTGAGGGTCATATCGAGCACAAGAGCGCCTTCATCGTTCCAGCGCATACCGTAGAGCAAACCTAGATCGACGATGTTGACGCCCAATTCGGGGTCAATTACGTTCATCAGGGCTTCTTCGATAGCTTCTTGGCTGGGGGCACCAGCGGGAGCTTCTGACATGTTCTGTACTGTCCTCTCGGTAGAGACAGGTAGCCTTACTTGGCTGCCAGGTAGCGTTCGTAGCCCTCTTCTTCAAGACGGTCTGCGAGCTCGGGGCCGCCCTGGTCTACCATCTTGCCGTCCACGAAGACGTGAACGAACTGGGGCTTGATGTAGCGCAGGATGCGGGTGTAGTGGGTGATGAGCATAACGCCCATGTCGTTAGCCTGGTGGGCGCGGTTCACACCTTCAGAAACGACCTTGAGGGCATCGACGTCCAGGCCGGAATCAGTCTCATCAAGGATACCGAACTTGGGCTTGAGCAGTTCAAGCTGAAGAATCTCGTGACGCTTCTTCTCACCACCGGAGAAGCCTTCATTGACGTTACGGGTGATGAAAGCCGGGTCGATGGAAAGTTCTTCCATGGCTGCCTTGACGTCCTTGGTCCAGGTACGCAGGGCAGGTGCCTGGCCGTCGACGGCGGTCTTTGCTGAGCGCAGGAAGTTGCTCATAGTGACGCCGGGAATTTCTACCGGGTACTGCATAGCCAAAAAGAGGCCAGCGCGGGCACGCTCATCAACGGACATTTCGGTGACGTCTTCACCGTCGAGCAGAATCTCACCGGAGTCAATCTGGTACTTGGGGTGACCGGCGATAGTGGAAGCCAGGGTTGACTTGCCGGAGCCGTTGGGGCCCATGATGGCGTGGATTTCACCGGAGTTGATGGTGATGTTAACGCCCTTGAGGATGGGCTTGGTGTTTTCGTCATCCAGGATGACCGAGACGTGGAGGTCCTTGATTTCAAGGGTTGCCATAATGTGTTTCTCCTGTACAGAGGTAAAGCTTTAGTTGTTAGAAATCGCGAGTTCAGCTTCGAGGGCATCGGTGAGCTGTTCTTCAAGCTCAGGGATGCGGATCTGCTGAATGATCTCGTTGAGGAAGCCGCGGACGACCAGGCGGCGGGCCTCAGCCTCAGGGATACCGCGGGCCTGCAGGTACCAGAGGTGCTGCTCATCGAGCTGACCGGTGGTGGAGGCGTGACCGGCACCTTCAATCAGACCGGTTTCGATTTCCAGGTTGGGCACGGAGTCAGCGCGGGGCCCATCTTCAAGAATCAGGTTGCGGTTGAGCTCGTAGGTGTCGGTGCCTTCTGCGTCCTTACCGATGAGCACATCGCCAACCCAAACAGAGTGAGCGCCCCTGCCCTGCAGGGCACCCTTGTAGGTGACGCGGGACTTGCAGTTAGGTTCGGTGTGGGCCACAAAGAGACGGTTCTCGATGTGCTGGCCAGCATCGACGAAGTAGAGGCCGTACATCTCGGTTTCAGCGCCGGGGGCGGTGAACTTGGTGGAGGGGGTAAGGCGCACCAAATCGCCACCGAGGGAGATGTTGATGTGCTTGAACTTAGCGTCACGACCCAAAGAAGCGTACTGGGCTGAGGCGTGAATAGCGTCATCTTCCCACTGCTGAACGGTAATGACGGTCAGTGAAGAGGAGTCGCCCACCTTGAACTCAATGTTCTGGGAAAGTACCGCTGAGCCGGTGTGACGCAGCACGACAGTAGCCTTAGAGAAAGGCTTAGTCTCGATGAAGATGTGCTGGGCGGCAGCGTCCTTGTGGGTACCCTTGATAGCAACCTCAATCTGGCCTTCCAGCTCAGCCTCAGCGGGTACGGTGATAGCAGTTGCCTGGGTGAAGGTGCTCCAGGCGTTAGCTGCCACGCGGTCCTCGGGGATACCGGCTGAGCCGATGCGGGCGTCATCGCGGGTGATAGTTTCAACCTGCACGCCAGCGGGCGCATCGATATCTAGGGTGGGGGCAGCACCGGTGAGTTCATCGGTGTGCAGGCCGCCCAGGCGCTTGAGCGGGGTGAAGCGCCAGTCTTCTTCGCGTCCGGTCAGGGCGGGGAAGTCTTGAACCTTGTAGGAGGTTTTACGCTCGGCGCGGGAGCCATCAATCTCGACCTTGTCGGTGTTGTGCTTGGAGACGCGGATGGTGTCGTCGGTGGCTAGCTCAGTTGCCAGCTTTTCACCTTCTTGGTCCATGCCGGGAATCGCGGGGTTGTTGTGCCCCTGGTTTTCTGTCTTAGCCATAATTTAGCCTACGGATCCTTCCATCTGGAGTTCGATCAGGCGGTTGAGTTCAAGCGCGTATTCCATGGGCAGCTCGCGGGCGATAGGCTCCACGAAGCCGCGCACAATCATGGCCATGGCTTCGTCTTCGGGCAGGCCGCGCTGCTGCAGGTAGAAAAGCTGTTCTTCTGAGACGCGGGAGACGGTTGCCTCATGGCCCATGGTGACGTCGTCCTCACGGATATCTACGTAGGGGTAGGTATCTGAGCGGGAGATAGTGTCCACCAGCAGGGCGTCACAGACCACTGAGCTCTTAGCGTGGGAGGCGCCTTCGCGTACCTGCACCAGGCCGCGGTAGGCGGCACGGCCACCGTTACGAGCCACAGACTTAGAGACGATGGTGGATGAGGTGTTGGGGGCGATGTGAACCATCTTGGAGCCGGTGTCCTGGTGCTGGCCTTCACCTGCAAAAGCGATGGAGAGGGTTTCACCCTTGGCGTGCTCACCAACCATGTATACAGCCGGGTACTTCTGGGTGACCTTGGAGCCGATGTTGCCATCGATCCATTCCATGGTGGCACCCTCGTAGGCGATGGCGCGCTTGGTCACCAGGTTGTAGACGTTGTTGGACCAGTTCTGAATGGTGGTGTAGCGGACGCGGGCGTTCTTCTTGACCACGATTTCAACAACTGCTGAGTGCAGTGAGTCGGTCTTGTAGATGGGAGCAGTACAGCCTTCAATGTAGTGAACGTAGGAGCCTTCATCGGCGATGATGAGGGTACGCTCGAACTGGCCCATGTTCTCGGTATTAATGCGGAAGTAGGCCTGCAGGGGGATTTCTACGTGTACTCCTGGGGGTACGTAGACGAAGGAGCCACCTGACCATACAGCAGTGTTGAGGGCTGCGAACTTGTTATCACCGGCAGGGATCACTGAGCCGAAGTATTCTTCGAAGAATTCGGGGTGTTCCTTGAGGGCGGTGTCGGTGTCTAGGAAGATGACGCCCTGGGCTTCTAGGTCCTCACGAATCTGGTGGTAGACAACCTCAGATTCGTACTGGGCGGCAACACCGGCAACCAGGCGGTTACGTTCTGCTTCGGGGATGCCGAGCTTCTCGTAGGTGTTACGGATTTCTTCGGGCAGTTCTTCCCAGGTTTCGGCCTGACGCTCGGTTGAGCGTACGAAGTACTTGATGTTGTCGAAGTCGATGTCCGAGAGGTCTGCACCCCAGGTGGGCATGGGCTTGCGGTCGAAGAACTTCAGGGCCTTCAGGCGAAGGTCCAGCATCCATTCAGGTTCGTTCTTCTTGGCTGAAATGTCGCGCACGACAGCTTCGTCAAGACCACGCTTTGCAGCCTGGCCTGCTTCATCGGAGTCAGACCAACCGTACTCGTAGGTACCGATACCTTCGAGTTCGGGGTTTGCCTCCAGAATTTCTGAAATGACGGTGTTGTTGGCGGTGCGCTCAACCTGTTCAGTCATTACGGCCTTTCTTGGTGGGTTGGTTTTCACCGAGGTAAGTCGGTGAAGTCTTCTTCTCAGTGGCCTACCCTGCCAGGCAGGGTAGGCCGGTGGAAAATCTTAGGGGGCTTTCTCGCCCTGCCCCTCTTCGGGCTTCTGCGGTGCGGACGCCTGCAGTCGCCCCAGGGGGATATGGGTGGTACAGACGTGGGCGCCACCTGCCATGGTGGAGAGTCTGCGCACATCAACCCCAATCAGTTCGGAGATGATGCGGGTTTCCTGATCACAGAAGACGGAGAAGTCTTCAGCCAAGTCCCGCACGGGGCAGTGGCCTTGGCAGAGCTGGATAGCGGCCAGCAGGTGATCAGGTAGTTTGGTGTGTACCCCTAGGGCCGGGGCCATTTCGTTGGCGCTCGCCACAAAGCCATCGCGGGTCATTGCTTCTGCCAGCGCCTGAGCTCGAGCCGAGACATCATCCCCTGCTGCTTCGACGATGGGGCGGTAACGCTCTGCCATGTCGTGGGCGCGCGCTGAGGCGAATTGCCGCAGGGCATCTTCACCCACGGCGTCCTTGAGCATGATCAGGGCGTCACGGGCAATATCAAGGTAGTCATTGCCCAGTTCGCTATGGCCGTGGGGGGCGATGACGTAGCGGCGGGCAGGGCGGCCAGCACCAGCGCCGTGCTGGCGGTGGGAGGCTACTTCGATGAGGCTGTCTTTTTCAAGCGCATCGAGGTGGCGGCGCACTGCTGCCGGGGTGAGGCTAAGCAGTTCACCCAGTTTGGCCGCAGAAACAGGGCCATGGGTGAGAACTCCCTGGAGCACGCGGTCACGCGTGCGATCCTCTGTTTCTGCAGGGCGGGCAGGATGAGTGGACACAGTTCTGCCTTTCTCTGCGGAATACACAACTAAAGTATGTCGTAATTGAGGCTACTTAGCTAGTAAGGGCTACCTATTTTAAGCAGTGCACTGTCAAAGAGCTAGAATGGACAAGTGACACAACAGCACCTGCCCCCCAGCCTTAGCGCACGTGAGAGCGCACCTCAACCACAAGCGTCCGCCGCTCTAACGATCGAGAACTTGGTCAAGGATTTCACCCCCTCCAAGGATTTTGCCCGCACGCACCCTGAGGCTCTTACCACCCAGGGGCTCAAACGGGCAGTGGACCACCTCTCGCTCAGCATCACCCACGGTCATATCACAGTCCTCCTCGGTGCTAACGGGGCCGGAAAAACAACCACCCTAGCCTGCGCCCAAGGCCTGCTCAAGCCCACCAGCGGCAGCATTTCCCTCCTGGGCCAGGCCCCCTGGGGGGCTACCCCTGAGCTACGGGCCCGCGTGGGCATCATGTTACAAGACGGCGGGCTGCCCCCCGCGGTACGCCCCCTACCCCTACTGCGGCATATTGCCCGCATGTACACCAACCCCCTCAAGGTGGATGAGCTAGCCCACCGCCTGGGTATCGACACTTTTGACGGAACCAGCATCCGCAGGCTCTCCGGCGGGCAGAAACAGCGGGTAGCCCTAGCGGCAGCCCTCATCGGCCGCCCTGAGATTCTCTTCCTCGATGAGCCCACCGCCGGGCTTGACCCCCAATCCCGGAGTGTTGTCTTCGACATCATCCGCGAACAGCGTGATGCCGGTGTAGCCGTTGTGCTCACCACCCACCTCCTCGATGACGCCCAGCGCATCGCCGACTACGTCTACATGATTAAAGACGGCACGGTAATACTCTCAGGGACCATGGCCCAGGTGCTAGCAAACGGGCAGGATAAGAACCGCAGCCTAACTTTTACCGCCCCCAGCGGCTTCACCCTCAACCAACTATGGCCCCCAGCGGACGCCGCCCTCACCCTCACCGAAAACCCGGCAGGTAGCTACCAGCTCACCGGTCCCCTCACCCCCCAACACCTGGCTGACCTAACAGCCTACTGGGCAGCTCGGGGCATCATGCCCGGTGAGCTTTCCTTGGCCAACCGCACCCTAGAAGACGTCTTTCTGGAACTATCAGGTAGGGATATCCGATGAGTACCACCTCAACAGCAGCACCAGCTCTCACCCGAGTCCTAGCCCAGGGCCGGTTCGAAACTATTGCCATGCTCAAAAATGGGGAGCAGCTCATGCTCAACATTGCCTTCCCCATCATGGGCCTGCTGGCCATGGCCTACACAGGTTTTCTTGACCCCTGGGCCACCCGCTACGGGGTTAGCCGCCTTGATATTGCTGTACCCGGCGTTCTGGCCCTCTGTGTGCTCTCCACTGCACTGTCAGGTCAAGGCATCGCCACCGGCTTTGACCGCCGCTACGGGGTGCTCCGTTTCATCTCCACCACCCCACTGGGTAAGGGCGGGCTGGTTGCCGGTAAAGTCTTTGCTGTGCTATCGGTGCTGCTACTCCAGTACCTGCTGGTCGGAGCCCTGGGCCAGCTCCTCGGCTGGGAAGCCACGGTGCCCGGTATCCTCATGTCCCTACCTACCCTGCTGTTGGGGGCAGCCTGCTTCACATCCCTGGGGCTGCTGATTGCTGGGACTGTACGGGCTGAAGCAACCCTAGCTATCGTCAATATGGCCTGGGTTCTGCTGGCCGCCGCCGGAGGCACCCTGATTCCCACCGACCGCTACCCCACCTGGCTAGCCCCGCTGATTGACCTTCTACCCTCAGCGGCCCTCGGCAACGCCTTACGCGGAGACTTTATCCACCACACCTTCCTCCCCCTGCCCCACCTCATACTGGTCATAGCAACCGCACTCTTTGCCGCTTTAGCCACCCGATTCTTCAAATGGTCAGCCTAGCCTGGCTGACACCGTCCACCATTTCTCGTGAAGGAACGCCCCCCATGCCGACCACGCACCCGCCCACCACTGGCAGCTACCAGCCAGCCTCCCTGGGCGAAAAACTCTTCCCCCGCCACTACACCCGCTGGGTTAAGCAAACCGCCTGGGCCCTTGCGCTCTCTAACATTGCCCTGATTATCACTGGCGGTATCGTACGTCTGACCGGCTCCGGCCTGGGGTGTGACGACTGGCCCCGCTGCACCTCAGACGGCTCCTGGACCACCACCCCCGAAATGGGCATCCATGGCATGGTCGAATTCGGCAACCGCCTGCTCACCTTCGTGCTGGTGATTATTACCATCATCGGTTTTCTGGCCGTACTGCGCATCGTCTTCCCAGGGCGCATCTCAGCAGGGCGCTTCCTATGGGGTCTGCTAGTTGGTGCCCGATCCCAGGGCTACCAGCCCCGGGGGCTAGGTGCTTGGCTAGAGGCCCGCGGCTTTGTTGCCCCCCGCTCCCGCTACCCCGATCTTTTCAACCTCACCCTCCTGCTGCTCTGGGGTATTCCCGTGCAGGCGGTAGTTGGTGGCATCTCGGTCTGGCAGAAGCTCAACCCCTGGATGATTACCGCCCACTACATGCTCTCAGCCCTGATGATCATGCTGGCAGGTATCTACCTCAACAGGGTCTACCGCTACTTTGAGGGAACCGCCCAGGCTGAAGGTCTTACCGCGAGCACCCCCGCTTCTTCCCATCTCATGCAGCTACTGGGCTGGGTCGGGCTGATCTTGGTGGTTGCCCTCATGTTCATGGGAACCGTAACTACAGGGACAGGGCCTCACGCTGGTGACGCCGCCGCCCACCGCCACCCCTTCGACCCGGTATGGGTCACCCGCCTGCACGGTGCTTTGGTGTGGGTCTACTGCGCCTCTGTGCTGGTTTTCTGTGCACTATGGCGCTCAAAAGGCTGGGCACCTATTTTTGGTAAGTCTCTCTTGTTCGTGCTACTACTACTGGGCTACCAGGCCGTGGTGGGGTATACCCAGTTCTTCAACGGTCTGCCGCTCTGGCTGGTGGAGTTGCATCTACTAGGCTCAGGCCTCTTTGCCCTAGCCGCCGCTTCCCTCTTTGAGCGTCAGCTGGTGCTCTCCTCCCCTGCTGCGCGCGCCCAGGCTGCTGGACGCGTCCTAACCCCCTAGCTTTCCTCCTCATTAGAGGGGGAGCACCGGGCCCCCTACAAAGGGGTCGATTGCTAGGGCGATAAAAAGCACGGTTAGGTAGGTGATGGAACCGTGGAAAACTACCATGGCCGTGCGGCTAGTTGCCTGCTCGGCTAAGGCCAGGCGGTGCAGCTTGTGGCAGTGGTAGAGGAACCAGGCGCCAATGAGTACTGCGCTTGCCGTGTAGACCCAGCCAGCACCACCCAGGGGCACAAGGAGCAAAGAGCACATCACCATAGCCCAACCATAGAGCACTACCTGCACAGAGACGCTCTTGGCGGAGTCCGTGGCTCCGAGCATGGGGATGCCGGCAGCGCGGTAGTCCTCGGCGTACTTCATAGATAGGGGCCAGTAGTGTGGGGGCGTCCAGAGGAAAATCACCATAAAGAGGACGACAGCAGCCCAAGAAATCGTGTTCTCAACGGCCGCCCAGGCGATAAATACGGGCATGCAGCCAGCTAGGCCGCCCCAGACGATGTTCTGTTTGGTGCGTTTTTTGAGCCAGAGGGAGTAGAAGACGACGTAGAGGAATATTGCCAGCAGGCCCAGGCCAGCGGCCAGCGGGTTCACCAAGAAGTAGAGGTAGAGAATTGAGATGATTGAGAGCACCCAGGCAAAGATGAGGGCTTCTCGGTCGCTCAGTTCGCCGGTGACTAGCGGACGTTTTTCGGTGCGTTTCATGAGCCGGTCGGCCTCGCGGTCGATGTAGCAGTTGAAGGCGCAGGAGGCGCCTGCTGCCAGGGAGCCGCCGATCATGGTGTGGAGTACCAGCCAGAGGTTGGGGAAGCCCCCGGCTGCGAAGATCATGGTGGGGGCGGTGGTCACCAGAAGTAGCTCGATGATTTGGGGTTTGGTGAGTTGAATATAGGCTTTGATTTTGCGGCCCAGGGAGACGCGGCCGGGTGCTGGCACAGCGGGGGTTTGCTGGCCTTTTTCGGTACGGTCAATCACGGTCTTGATGCCATGGCTCTTCACGTATGCTGACTTCCCTTGACTGTTGTGTGTGCGGCTCTCTTGGTACCCCTCCGGTGATTCACTATGTGAAACAGGTGGGAGTTTTCGGCGTGTTGGGGCGCGGACGTCGTTGGCATGCCTCAGCACCCCCACACCCGCCTTTTTGGTGGTTGCCATCACATTGATGCAGTAATGGTCGGTTTGTGAGCACGCTAAATGAGCTTTTGGTCAAATTACATCGTATAACGGCCCCCTACCCCCTGGCTAGTAGGGAGAAGACAGCTCAAATCGGGCCCGCCCCACGGGGTGCGCCGAACCTATTCACAGGGCAGGTGCACTATCCTGGAAACAGCGTCTTATGCCAGCTTCCCTGTGCACCTAGCCGGGTCTAACCCCGCAGGCTACGGTAGGTTGGCAGAAGAAAAAGTTGTATGAATATTTCTGGGTAGCCAGATTGAGAGAGGACGGCTCATGCCTAACCTGAATCAGAAGCTTGAATGGACAGAGAAGGATCAGCGCGCCGTTGATACCGCTCGCGTGCTTGCTGCGGACGCCGTAGAGAAGGTTGGCTCCGGCCACCCCGGTACCGCAATGAGCCTAGCTCCTGTTGCCTACTTGCTCTTCCAGAAGATTATGCGCCAGGACCCCCGCGATGACCGCTGGGAGGGCCGCGACCGCTTCATCCTCTCCCCCGGCCACACCTCCATGACCATCTACAACCAGCTTTTCTTGGGCGGCTTCGGTCTGGAACTTGAAGACATTAAGGCCTTGCGTACTGCTGGTGCGCTCACCCCTGGCCACCCCGAATACGGCCACACTAAGGGCGTAGAAATCACCACTGGCCCTCTCGGCCAGGGCCTGGCGTCCGCTGTGGGATTTGCCTACGCCCAGCGTCGCATGCGCGGCCTCTTTGACCCCGAAGCAGCCGCAGGCACCTCCCCCTTTGACCACACCATCTTCACCATTGCCTCAGAAGGCGATGTGCAAGAAGGCGTCACTGCCGAGGCCTCCGCACTTGCCGGCCACCAGCAGCTAGGCAACCTGGTTGTTATCTACGACCGTAACCACATCTCTATCGAAGATGATACCGATGTGGCTTTCACCGAGGACGTCGCAGCCCGCTACGAGGCCTACGGCTGGGATGTCACCAAGATTGACTGGACCGCCAGCGGAGACTATAAGGAAGACATCGAAGCTCTCTATGAAGCTATCGTTGCAGCCACCAAGGTCACCGATAAGCCCTCATTCATTGAGCTGCGCACCATCATCGGCTACCCCGCCCCCACCAAGCAGAACACCGGCGGCATCCACGGCTCCAAGCTAGGCACTGACGAAGTAGCAGCCACCAAGAAGGCCCTAGGCTTTGACCCCGAACAGAACTTCGTGGTGGAGCCTGAGATCCTTGAGCATACCCGTGCCCTGATTGAGCGTAGCGCCGCTGAACGTGAAGAATGGCAGAAGTCCTTTGACGCTTGGGCTGAAGCTAACCCCGAGCAGGCCAAGCTCTACCAGCGCCTGGTAGCCGGTGAGCTACCTGCCGAACTCGACGAGGCTCTGCCCACCTTTGATGCTGGCACCTCCATTGCTACCCGCGCAGCCTCTGGCAAGGTCATTAACGCTATTGCACCTATCCTGCCTGAGCTCTGGGGTGGCTCTGCCGACCTGGCCGGTTCTAACAACACCACCATCGACACCGAAAAGTCCTTCAACCCCGAGTCCCGTACCACCAAGAACTGGACCGGCCACCCCTACGGCCGTGTGCTGCACTTCGGTATTCGTGAGCACGCCGCAGCAGCTATCACCAACGGTATCGCCCTCTCTTCACCCACCCGCCCCTTCTCTGGCACCTTCTTCGTCTTCACCGACTACCAGCGCCCGGCCGTCCGCCTGGCAGCGCTCATGGGTGTGCCCAACATCTTCGTCTGGACCCACGACTCCATCGGTCTAGGTGAGGACGGCCCCACCCACCAGCCCGTTGAGCACCTGACCGCCATGCGCGCCATCCCCAACCTGGATGTGGTGCGCCCCGCTGACGGTAACGAAACTGCCGTAGCCTGGCGCAAGATCCTAGATATCAAGGACCACCCTGCTGGCCTGGTGCTCTCCCGCCAGAACCTGACCAACGTAGCCCGTGAAGACCTGCACGCAGATGCTGAGGGCGAGAAGTTCGCCTCAGCAAACGGTGCAGCCCGAGGTGGCTACGTGCTGGCAGATACCGAGGGCACCCCCGATGTCATCCTCATTGCCACCGGCTCTGAGGTTGAGATTGCCCTAGCAGCCCGCACCCAGCTAGCTGAAGACGGTATCGCCGCCCGCGTCGTTTCCATGCCCTGCCGTGAATGGTTCGCCGCAGAATCTGCTGAGTACCGTGAATCTGTGATTCCCTCAGCTGTCAAGGCCCGCGTGAGCGTTGAAGCTGGCCTGTCCATGCCATGGATGGATATTCTAGGTGAAGCCGGCCGCGCCGTCTCCCTGGAACACTACGGCGCTTCTGCCTCAGCCGAAGAGCTCTTCGCCGACTACGGTTTCACCGCTGAAAACGTAGTAGCTAAGGCCCGCGAATCCATCGCCGCTGCCCGCTAACCCCACCAGTTCTAAGGAAGAAACCATGACTACCCCCACCCAGAAACTCTCAGACGCAGGCGTCTCCATCTGGCTCGATGACCTCTCCCGCGAGCGCCTCACCAGCGGCAACCTGCAAGAACTCATCGACACTAAGAACGTGGTCGGTGTGACTACCAACCCCAGCATTTTTGCTGCGGCTCTTTCTGATGGTGCAGCCTACGCTGAGCAGATGAAGATGCTGGCAGCAGAGGGTACCGAAGCTGAGGCAGCAGGTTTTGCTGCCATGATTGACGATGTTCGTGATGCTTGCGATGTTTTTGCTCCCATCTACAAGGCCAGCCAGGGCTATGACGGCCGTGTCTCCATTGAGGTCTCTCCCCTGTTGGCTCGTGAGTCTGCCGCTACTTTGGCCCAGGCTAAGGAGCTCTACTCTGCTGTTGGCCGTGAGAACGTCATGATTAAGATTCCTGCTACTGAAGAGGGGCTGGAACCGATTGCTGAGGCGCTGGCAGAAGGTATCTCGGTCAACGTCACCCTGATTTTCTCTTTGGAGCGTTACCGCGCCGTTATCAATGCCTACCTGCTGGGTCTGGAGAAGGCTCTGGAGAACGGTAAGGATCTTTCTAAGATTCATTCTGTGGCCTCTTTCTTTGTCTCTCGTGTAGATACTGAGGTTGATGCTCGCCTTGAGGCTATTGGCACCGATGAGGCTTTTGCTCTGCGTGGTAAGGCTGGTGTGGCTAATGCTCGTCTGGCTTTTGAGGTCTATGAGCAGGCTTTCACTTCTGAGCGTTGGGCTCGTCTGGAAGCTGCTGGGGCTAACCGTCAGCGTCCGCTGTGGGCTTCAACCGGTGTGAAGAACCCGGCTTACCCTGATACTCTCTACGTTACTGAGATTGCGGCTCCTGGCACGGTTAACACTATGCCTGAGGCGACTTTGGAGGCGATCTTCGATCATGCTGAGGTTGCTGGTAATGCTATTGAGGGCACATACCAGGAATCTAACGAGATCCTTAACCAGCTTGAAGCTGTGGGTATCTCTTACCAGGATGTGGTCAATAAGCTGGAGAGCGAAGGTGTTGAGAAGTTCGAGGTTTCTTGGAAGGAACTGCTCGAGACTGTCACCGCCGCACTGGCTGATCAGAAGTAAAACTAGCTCACGCTGAGGGTGGGGGTTTTCTCCCCCACCCTCACTGCGCGCACTTGGTGGCGGGTATCTGCCTTGCTTGTAGGTGCGATAGGGCTAGTGGATGCCATTAGACTAGACATGAGAATCACGGCAGCTTTCACTCCATGTGAGGAGCTGCCGCCCCAACCAATCTGTGAAGGATTCACGGCGGTGGCCAACACTCACGAATCAAATCCCCTGCGCGATTCGCGCGACCGCAGACTGACCCGCGTGGCAGGCCCGTCCTCCTTGGTCTTCTTCGGTGTTACCGGTGACCTTGCGCGCAAGAAATTGCTCCCAGCTGTCTATGACCTGGTCAACCGTGGCTTGCTTCCTCCCAGCTTCGGGCTGGTAGGTTTCGGACGCCGCGAATGGAGCCACGAGGACTTCCAGCAGGAAGTACGCACCTATGTTGAGGCCCATGCGCGCACCCCTTTCCGCGAGGACGTCTGGAAGCAGTTTGCCGCTGGCATTCGCTTTGTCACTGGTACCTTTGACTCTGATGAGTCCTTTGAGAAGCTCAAGGCAACTTTGGCTGAGCTTGATGAGACGAGGGGGACCCGCGGCAACCATGCTTTCTACCTGTCGATCCCTCCGAAGGGGTTTGAGCAGGTCTTGCAGAAGCTCGCTGATCACGATTTGGCCAACCATAACCAGCATGATGGGTGGCGCCGGGTGATTATCGAAAAGCCTTTTGGTCATAACCTTAAGACTGCCCGTGAGCTCAATGCCATTGTTGAGCGGGTCTTTCCCGCTGATTCGGTTTTCCGTATTGACCATTACTTGGGGAAAGAGACGGTGCAGAATATTTTGGCTCTGCGCTTTGCTAACCAGATGTTTGAGCCTCTGTGGAATGCCACTTATGTTGACCATGTGCAGATCACCATGGCTGAAGATATTGGTATCGGCACCCGTGCAGGCTACTACGACGGTGTAGGTGCAGCCCGCGATGTTATTCAGAACCATCTGTTGCAGCTGCTGGCTTTGACTGCTATGGAAGAGCCGGTGAGTTTCAATGCTGAGCACCTGCGGGCTGAGAAGGCTAAGGTGCTTGAGGCGGTACAGATTCCTGAGGATATTTCCACTGCCTTCGCTATTGGCCAGTACGCTGCCGGTAACCAGGGGGGTGAGGAGGTTAATGGTTTCTTCGATGAGAGTGATATTCCTGCTGATTCTCGTACCGAGACTTTTGCTGCGCTGAAGTTGAATATCAATACTCGCCGCTGGGCAGGTGTTCCCTTCTACCTGCGCGCTGGTAAGCGACTGGGCCGCCGCGTCACCGAAATTGCTGTGGTTTTCAAGAAGACTTCTAACCTGCTCTTTGGTGGTAGTGCCGATAGTTCGGGGCAGAATGCGATTGTGATTCGGGTGCAGCCTGATGAGGGTATGACCTTGCGGTTTGCGTCTAAGGTGCCTGGCACGCAGATGGAGATTCGTGATGTCAACATGGATTTTGGGTATTCTCATTCCTTTACGGAGGAGTCACCGGAGGCCTACGAGCGTCTGATTTTGGATGTGCTGCTCGGTGAGCCCCCGCTCTTTCCCCGTCATGAAGAGGTTGAGCTTTCCTGGAAGATTCTTGACCCTTTTGAGGAATACTGGGAAGAGCACAAGATTAAACCTGAAGCCTACCCCCCTGGTTCCTGGGGCCCGGTTTCTGCCCACGCAATGCTAGAACGCGATGGCCGTGTTTGGAGGCGCGCATGATTAAAAAACTTGAAGAAACCACTGTGGGCAAAGTTGCTAAGGAGCTCTCCCGCCTGCGTAATGAGAAGGGGGCAACGACGTCCTCTCGGGTGCTGACCTTGGTTATTTTGGCTGAGAAGGGGCATTCTAAGACCGCTGTTGAGGCGGCTTTGAAGGCCTCCTATGAGCACCCTTGCCGCATTATTGTGCATGTTGATTATGGTCAGGACGCTCAGGACCGACTGGATGCCCACATTTATGTCGGTGGGGATGCTGGGGCCTCAGAGCTGATTATTCTGCGCGGTTATGGGTCTGCTGCTGTAGCTACCGAGTCCCTGATTTCGGGGCTGTTGCTGCCTGATTCCCCGATTGTTGCCTGGTGGCCGCACTCGGTGCCTGAGAACCCTGCTGAGCATTCTATCGGTAAGATTGCCCAGCGCCGTATCACTGATTCGGCCCGTGCCTATAACCCGCTGGGTGTGCTCAAGAAGCTGGTGACCAGTTACAAGGATGGGGACACTGACCTGGCCTGGATTCGTCTGACTCTCTGGCGTATTCAGATTGCTGCTGTCTTCGACCAGCTTGAGCCTGCCCCCGTCAAGCGTGTGGTAGTTTCTGGTTCTTCTATGAGCCCCTCGGTGGTTCTGCTGGGTGCCTGGCTGGGAGATCGTCTGGATGCTGAGGTGCACCTGCGCACCACTGATGCCCAGCGTGGTCTGTATAAGGTCGAGCTAGAACGAGAAGATGGCTCAATTATTATTCACCGCCCCGGCCGCAATATTGCCACGATTTCTTCCCCTGGTGTGCCCGACCAGCAGATTTCCTTGCCTGCCCGTTCGCTGGCTGATTGCCTGGCTGAAGAATTGCGCCGTCTTGACCCTGATGTGGTCTACGGCGAGGTACTCAAGTCTGTGGCTGCTAACAGCAAGATTGTGGTTGATGTGGATACCGACGATGAGCCTGTAGAGGGCACTGATTATACGGAGGTCTATGATGCCTAACCCTGTAGTAGTTCCCCACCGGGATAAGGAGCAGTTGAAGCTAGCTGGTGCCACCCGCATTATTCATGTGGCCTCTACTGCTCTTGCTGCCCGGGGTATCGCCCATATTTCGCTTACTGGCGGGACCATGGGTATTGCGGTGCTTGAAGGTATTGCTGCCTGCCCGCTGAAGGCTACGGTCAACTGGTCCAAGGTGCATTTTTGGTGGTCTGATGAGCGTTTTGTGCCCCGCGGCCATGCTGACCGTAATGAGCAGCAGGCTAAGGACGCCCTGCTTGATTCTCTGGGGCTGCCTGAGCAGAACCTGCACATCATGGGGGCCTCTGATGTCTTTGAGACCCCGGAAGATGCAGCCCAGGCTTACGCTACTGAGCTGGCCCGTTACGCCCCGGAAGGTGAGTCTTCTCCCCTCTTTGATCTGACCCTGCTGGGGATGGGCCCCGATGGTCACATCGCTTCCCTTTTCCCTGAGCGCACTGAGATTCTAGAGGCTGAAGCTACAGCTCTTGCGGTGCACGATTCACCCAAGCCCCCGCCCACCCGGGTAAGCCTAACCTTGCCGGTCATCAACTTTTCAGAGCGTATCTGGTTCCTGGTTGCCGGTGGCGATAAGGCTGAGGCGACAGCCCGGCTGCGGGCTGCGTCCGCTCTGCCTGAGACTGAGTTGACCGCCCAGATTCTTACCCAGACCCCAGCAGCCGGGGCCCGCGGTCTGCTAGAGACCCTGATCCTGGCTACCGAGGACGCCCTGCAGGCGCCCCTCTAAGGCCAGAAACTCTAAGCCCAGAGGCTCTAAGCCCTAAGGGCCCTGGAGACTATAAAAAATATCCCCGCCTACCGGTGAGCCGGTGGGCGGGGATATTTTGTGGTGTAAGCCTAAATGACGGCAACCTCTGAGAAACGCATCACCAGGGCGTAGCCGATAATGGCAAAGACCCACAGCAAAATCACGGTGACTGTCAGGCGGATCAGGTTTTTAGAGGCCATGCCTGAAGAGTTGAGCGAGGTGGTCATGCCACCGCCGAACATATCTGAAAGGCCGCCGCCCTTACCACGGTTCAGAAGAACCAGCAGGATGGTGAGAATACTCGCTATAGCGATAATGACCATCAGAATAATCTTGAGGGTTTCCACGCATAACCTTTCAGTCGGGTTGGGTAGCGTCTCGAAGCGCCATCAAACTACTATACGCCGTTTATCTGGCAGAAGGAAAAGTAGACTAGCAGAAAAAGTTTCTAGGCCTGGTACCGGGCGATGTTAGCAAACTCGGTAGCATCCAAAGAAGCACCGCCCACCAGCACGCCATCCACGTCCGCTTGGGCCATGATGTCGGGGGCTGAGGCTGCCTTAACAGAGCCACCGTAGAGCACACGCACCTGATCAGCAACCTGGTCTGAGTAGAGCTTCGCTAGTTCCTGGCGGATAGCCTGGCCCATTTCCTGGGCGTCCTCTGCTGTTGCGACCTTGCCGGTACCAATGGCCCAGACAGGCTCATAGGCTACCACCAGGGTTTGAGCCTGCTCTTCGGTCAAGCCCTCAAGGGAGCTACGGAGCTGGTCGAGAGTGAACTCAACGTGCTCACCAGCTTCACGCTTCTCAAGGCCTTCACCCACACACAGCACGGGGGTGAGCTCGTTACGGTAGGCAGCTTGCACCTTAGCGGCGCAAACACCGTTGGACTCACCGTGAATGGTGCGGCGCTCAGAGTGGCCCACCAGCACATAGGTGGCACCAAGTTTTTTGAGGAAGACACCGGAGATGTCGCCAGTGTAGGCACCAGAATCCTGGTCTGAGAGGTCCTGGCCGCCGTAGACGATTTTGAGCTTATCGCCATCGACGAGGGTCTGCACGGAGCGGATGTCAGTGAAGGGAGGGAAGACAGCGACCTCGGCGGTGTCGTAGTCAAAGTTGGTGTCATCTAAGGTCCAGGCCAGTTTCTGGAGCAGGGTCACACCTTCGGTATGATCCATGTTCATCTTCCAGTTGCCTGCGATGAGGGGCTTGCGAGTCATGGGCTCGTTCCTTTCGCGAATTCTGCGGTGGGTGGGGCAGTACGCAGCGGGTGCGGCGTCCTGCCTCTAGGCAGTCACAGCTGCCAGGTGGGTTCACTGCCGCGGGGCGTTTTTAGGCGCCCAGTGCCTCAAGGCCGGGCAGAGTTTTACCTTCAATGTATTCCAGGGAGGCGCCGCCACCGGTGGAGATGTGGCTGAACTGGTCATCTGAGAAGCCCAGGTTGCGCACAGCAGAGGCTGAATCGCCGCCACCGATGATAGAGAAAGCCTCTGATGCTACCAGCGCATCAGCAACCGCCTTGGTGCCAGCAGCGAAGGACTCCATTTCAAAGACACCGACCGGGCCGTTCCAGAAGACCAGCTTGGCTTCCTTGATGGTATCGGCAAAGAGCTGGCGGGTCTCAGGGCCAATATCTAGGCCCAGGCCCTGCTGACCAATCTCACCGCCGGTCATATCATCAACCGGGCGCACCTCTTTGCGGGCCTCGTTGGAGAAGCTTTCTGCCCACACCACATCGACAGGGGTAATGATCTTAGTACCCTGGGCAGGTGCCTCTTGGAGGTAGCGCTTGCAGTTCTCTAGCTGGTCTTCTTCCAGCAGGGAATTTCCAATCTCATGGCCCTGGGCCTTAGCGAACGTGTAGCCCATGCCGCCACCAATGAGCAGGGCATCAGCCTTGCCAATCAGGTTATCAATGACAGCCAGCTTATCGGAGACCTTAGAGCCGCCCATGACCACCACAAAGGGGCGCTCAGGGTTCTTAATGACCTTCTGTAGCACCTCAACCTCGGTCTTGACCAAGTCCCCCAGGTAAGCGGGCAGTTTCTGGGCAATATCGTAGACAGAGGCGTGCTTGCGGTGCACAGCACCAAAAGCATCGTTCACATAGGCGCCGTTCTCGCCGGTAAGGGCTGCCAGTTCTGCTGCAAATTCGGCGCGCTCAGCATCGTCCTTAGAGGTTTCGCGGGCATCAAAGCGCACATTTTCGACAACCAGCAGTTGGCCGTCCTTCAGGGCCTCAGCCTTAGCTTGGGCATCTTCACCCACCACATCGCTTGCGATGGCTACGGGAAAATCTGCTAGTTCTGCCAGGCGCTCAGCAGCGGGCTTGATGGAATACTGGGGGTCTACCTGGCCCTTAGGGCGGCCCAGGTGGGCAGTGACAATGACGCGGGCACCGGCATCAACCAGTTTCTGAAGCACGGGCAAGGAGGCGCGCACGCGGCCGTCATCAGTGACGGTGCCGTCTTTGAGGGGGACGTTCAGGTCGGAGCGGACCAGAACGCGGCGGCCAGCTAGGCCACTGTCAATAAGCTCTGCAAGAGTCTTAGCCATAGAAGTATTCATCTCCGTTGATGTCAAAGTAAATGGGTGGGTGCTAGCCCTACCAAGAGGTGGTGGCCTAGCTTTTTAGATACAGATTAGGGTTAGCCAATGGCGCTTTACGGAACCATTCGCTAACCCTATCTTATGGGAGTCTCACATCAGACCGGTGTATGACAAGCTTAGAGAGCTGCAACTACCTTGTTTGTGAACATGACCAGACGAGAAACGTAACCGTATTCGTTGTCGTACCAGGCAATAACCTTAACCTGGTCCCCAATGACCTTAGTCAGGGGGGCATCGAAAACGGTGGAGACAGGCTCACCTTCGATGTCCTTAGAGACAATGGGCTCCTCAGAGTAGGTGATAATACCCTTCATGGGGCCTTCAGCAGCTTCTTTGACAGCCGCATTGACTTCTTCAACGGTGACCTCACGGGAGGCGGTGAAGGTTAGGTCGGTGATGGAGCCGGTGGGGGTGGGGACGCGAACAGCGAAACCATCGAGCTTGCCCTTGAGCTCAGGCAGAACCAGACCAACTGCTGCTGCCGCACCGGTGGAGGTGGGCACCATGTTCAGGGCTGCTGCACGGGCACGGCGCAAATCTGAGTGGGGGGCATCCTGGAGGCGCTGGTCAGCGGTGTAGGCGTGAATGGTGGTCATCAGACCCTTTTCGATGCCGAACTTATCGTTAAGCACCTTAGCCATGGGAGCTAGGCAGTTGGTGGTGCAGGAAGCGTTAGAGACGATGTTCATGGTGGCTGAATCGTACTGGTCGTCGTTGACGCCCATGACGAAGGTGCCATCAATGTTCTTACCGGGGGCTGAGAGAATAACCTTCTTGGCACCAGCTTCTAGGTGGGCCTTTGCCTTTTCACCGTCGGTGAAGAAGCCGGTAGATTCGAGGACGATATCTACGCCCAGGTCTTTCCAGGGCAAATCGGCGGGGTTGCGCTCGCCAAGTACCTTGATTTCTTTGCCGTTGATGACCAGGTTGTTGTCTGAAACAGTAATCTCCCCATCAAAGCGCCCCATGATGGAGTCGTACTTGAGCAGGTGGGCGAGGGTCTTGATGTCGGTCAGATCGTTGATAGCAACGATTTCGAAGCCTTCACCGTGCTGGGTTGCTGCACGGAAGAAGGTGCGGCCGATGCGGCCAAAGCCGTTAATTGCTACACGTACAGTCACTGAAATCAAACTCCTAGGTACAGTTAGTGACGCTGGTGGACAAGATGTCAGTTCTTATCCGGTTCAATAACCATCATACCCTCTTTATGTGAGTTTTGGTGTGTTTCTGTCGGTTTCTTAGGTGCCCTTACCTGCCTTTACGGACGCCTACCCCCACTTCCTTCCACGAAGGCAGGGGTTTATAGGTGGTGAGGGCAGGTGAACGCCGCCTCTACCACAGAGAAACCAACAAAAACCCACACAGGCTAGTCCAGCTGGTTAATCCCGTTCACGCCTGCTTCAGTCCCAGCAATCCCCCGCTCAGCAGCCCGCTTATCAGCCATAGCAATCAGACGGCGAATACGCCCTGCAATCGCATCTTTAGTCATAGGAGGCTCAGCAAGACGACCCAGCTCATCCAAAGAAGCCTGCTTGTGGGCAACCCGCAATTCACCGGCATAACGCAGATGCTCAGGAACCTTATCCCCCAAAATCTCCAGGGCCCGCTCAACCCTAGCACCCGCTGCTACAGCAGCCTGGGCTGAACGTCGCAAGTTAGCATCATCAAAATTTGCCAGACGGTTAGCAGTTGCCCGAACCTCTTTACGGGCACGGCGTTCGCGCCAATTATCCAGGGCATTAACCGCACCCATACGCTCAAGCAGAAGAGAGATAGTTTCACCATCACGCACTACCACCCGATCAACCCCACGCACCTCACGGGCCTTAGCAATAACGTCCAAACGGCGGGCAGCACCCACCAGAGCCAAAGCGGCCTCAGGGCCAGGGCAGGTAAATTCAAGGGCAGAAGAACGGCCAGGCTCCGTCAAAGAACCGTGAGCAAGGAAGGCGCCACGCATCACAGCCTCAGCATCAGCCAAAGAACCATTAACCACAGCAGGGGGCAGACCGCGCACAGGGCGCCCGCGCCCATCTAACAAACCAGTTTGCCGGGCCAAAGCCTCACCGCCGTTTTCGACACGAACCACATAGCGTCCGCCCCGGCGCAAACCACCGCCAGAGATAGACGTAATAGAAGCGTCGTGCCCATACATTTCAGCAATGTTGTACCGCAGGCGCTCAGCGGTCGTTTCAAGGTCAACTTCGGCTTCAACAACAATTTTGCCTTGCACCAGGTGCAGACCGTTCGTGAAGCGCAAGATTGTGGCTACCTCAGCTTTGCGCACAGATGAGCGCGTGGCGTCATAATGTGCCAGCTCTTCTTTGACCGATGCCGTCAGGGCCATACGGGTCTTCCTCCAAAGTTGTGTCTGCTCTCAAAAGCGCGGGGCCAGCACCAAGCCGGCCTTAATGTTTGAAGACGTGCTTATAAGCTGCTGCAAGTTTCAGGGGGTCATGGACGCCAGGTTGGTCGGCTTCCGCCACATCAGCCCACAGCACTTTCGCCCCAAGCTGGGCTGCTACATCTTCAAATGTTGCGCGGTCTCCTGCGGTGGCAGGATCTGCAATAACTGTATTAACCCTAATTTCTGGAACGTATTCACGCAAAACGAGCAGATGGTCTGCAGCACTCATGCCGCGGGTTTCTTTCCCATCCAACTCAAGGTTCATAACCAAACAAATCTGGGCTGTAGTGTTAAGAATTGCCTGACGCAGACCAGGTAGGAGCAGGTGCGGCAGCAAAGAAGTATAAAAAGAACCCGGCCCTAAAATTACCCAATCAGACTCATGGACCGCACGCACAGCGTCCGGGCAGGCCTCAGTATCATCGGGTAACAAACGAACCTTATCAACCCGCCCAGCCTTAGCAAGAGTCGCCTGCCCCTGGACCGTATCACGCAGGGTCATGCCCTGCTCATCGACGGTCACAATATCACCCTCAATAATCAGCGGGCGCGTGGACATAGGCAATACACGCCCCCGAGCATTCAAGAGGGCACCAGCCCAATCAAGCCCAGCAATAGGGTCATCTAAAAGCTCCCAGAGGGTAACAATCAGCAGGTTCCCCAGGGCATGATTCTCTAAAGGTGTGGGGTGCTCAGGGCTTCGCGAGGCAAAACGATGCTGCATCACATCACGCCAGGTACGCCCCCAGGTGGTGTCATCACACAAAGCTGATAGAGCCATCCGCAAATCACCAGGAGGCAGCACATCCAGCTCTTCACGCAGCCGCCCCGAAGAGCCGCCGTCATCAGCTACCGTCACCACAGCAGTAAGCGCTGAGGTAATAAGTTTAAGGGCAGAAAGCGAACCATACAGCCCATGGCCACCACCAAGAGCAGTAACCCTCATAGGCAGGTTATGCCCCTGAGCAGCCCCCGGAAGCAGGCCAGTCTCAGGGAAACGGCTCACACGGTTAGCCTCAGACATTACTCACGCCCCATGTCACGGTGATGCACAGAAATATTAACGTCCTGGAGACTACCAAGGCGGCGGGCAATCTCCTCACTGACAGCAACAGAACGGTGCTTACCACCAGTACAACCAATAGCAAAGGTCGCATACAGCTTACCCTCACGGCGATAACCGGCAATCACCGGCTGCAAAGCAGCAATGTAATTGCTCATGAACTCTTCCGTACCATCTTGGGATAAGACATAGTCACGCACCGGCGCATCCTGCCCCGTCTGAGCCCGAAGCTCAGGAACCCAGTGAGGGTTAGGGATGAAACGCATATCAGCCATGTAATGCACATCAGAAGGCGTACCGTACTTAAAGCCGAAACTCATAACAGTAATATTCACCATCCGCTCCTGACCAGGAGCATAGGTTTCACGAATCTTCTTAGCCAACTGGTGAATATTCATACCAGAGGTGTCAATAATGTAATCGGCCTCTTCTTGCAGGTCAGCAAAAATACGCCGCTCATCGGCAATGGCCTCTGCCACACGAGCCCCCTTCTGCAAAGGGTGCGGGCGACGCTGCGCCTCATAGCGGGCAATAATATCTTTATCGGCAGCATCCATAAAAAGCATGGAAAAATCAACGTCAGAGGCACGCAACTTATTAATAGCCTCAGGCAAATCAGCGAGCTGACGGCGGGCACGAATATCAATACCCACAGCAACCTTAGGAAGAGTACCCGGTGAATCTTTAACCAACTGGGCTAACGAACCGAGCATCTGAGGGGGAATATTATCCACCACATACCAGCCCTCATCTTCCAAAGTATTAGCTGCTGTGGACCGCCCGGCACCAGAAATACCGGTAATCACGAGAATCTGCGGCTTAATGGTCTGCTCGCTGGGGTTAGATGACATGGCTGGGGCCTCTCACTTCCACAAAATAATCGGTAGATATATCTAGCTTAGTGCACTTTTAGCGCCCTGCACCTGGTTCAGGGCCCGTAGTGAAACGGTCAAGAATTTTCTGGGCCATAGCCGGGCCAATGCCGGGAACAGCCTGAAGTTCTTCGGCACTGGCTTCAGATAACTGTTTGAGCGAACCAAAATGCTTGATAAGAGCTTCACGTTTAGCTGGCCCCAGCCCAGGCACAGTATCAAGGGCTGACTTGACCATCTCTTTACCGCGCTTAGAGCGGTGGAAAGTAATGGCAAAACGGTGGGCCTCATCGCGGATACGCTGAATCAGGTAGAGGGCGTTAGAGGTTCGAGGCAAAATGACAGGAAAATCATCGCCAGGTAACCAGAGCTCTTCCAAACGCTTAGCAATACCCACCACATAGATATCGCTAATGCCCAAATCTTCCAGAGCCCGGGTAGCAGCAGCAACCTGGGGCTGACCGCCATCCACCACCACCAGGTTAGGTGGGTAGGCGAACTTAGCTGGTTCCTTACTGTGCAGCTCTTGCTCGCTAATTTCTCCGGACGCCCGCACCCGGCGCCCTGGGGCCTCATCAGAAAGGTAGCGGCGGAAACGGCGGTAAATGACGTCATACATGCTAGCTGTATCGTCACGGGCAGCCTCCCCAGTGATAGAGAACTTACGGTAATCACTTTTCTTAGGTAGGCCGTCCTCAAACACCACCATAGAGGCAACCACGTTGGTGCCCTGAACATGAGAAATGTCGTAGCACTCTATGCGCATCAGCGCCTCGGGTAGCTCTAAGGTTTCTTGAAGCTCCACCAGGGAGGCAGAACGCGTAGTCAAATCCCCTGCCCGGCGAGTTTTATGCAAGGTCAAGGCCTGCTTCGCATTTTCGGCTACGGTTCCCATCAAAGCGACCCTATCACCGCGCTGAGGCACACTAATGCTAACCCTGGCCCCGCGCACCCCAGAGAGCCACTCTTCAAGCTTCTCATGGTTCTCAGGAAGCACCGGAACATTAATCTGGCTAGGTATCTCATTGAGAGTATGGTTGATCTCTTCTTCAGTAGACCCCGCAGCCAGGGCAGCAGCGGCCTCACCATAGACCTGCACCAGCAGATGATCCACCAGGGACTGGGGCGTAGAATCTTCGACCTTCTCAACGATCCAGCCGCGCTGACCGCGAATACGCCCGCCGCGCACATAGAAAACCTGCACTGCGGCCTCTAAATCATCTTCAACAAAACTAAAAAGATCAGCATTAACAGAATCAGGTAAGACCACAGCATTCCGTTCAAAGGCCTTCGTCAGGGCCTCAACATCATCGCGCAAACGAGCCGCCTTTTCAAAATCAAAGTCGGCTGCTGCCTCCTTCATCTGCCGGGTCAGCCCAGCAATGAACTTCTCAGCACCCCCAGCCATAAAGGAGCAAAGATCCTCAGCGATCTTCTGGTGATCCTCACGGCTCACCCGCCCCACACAGGGAGCCGAACATTTATCAATATAGCCCAGCAGGCAGGGCCGGTCAGAGGCCTGCGCCCGATTAAAAACACCGGTAGAGCAGGTGCGCACCGGAAAGACCCGCAGAAGAGCATCCAGCGTTTCGCGGATAGCCCAGGCCTGAGAATAGGGGCCAAAATAGCGCACCCCCTTCTTCTTCTCCCCACGCATGACCTGGGCGCGCGGGAAACGGTCCTTGAGCGTCACCGCAAGGTAGGGGTAGGACTTATCATCACGGAAGGCAATATTAAAGCGCGGCTTATACTCCTTGATCCAGGTGTATTCTAACTGCAGCGACTCCAGCTCACTACCCACAACCGTCCACTCCACCGAAGCGGCAGTATGCACCATAGCGTAGGTTTTAGGGCTCAAAGAATCTACGCGGGCAAAATAAGAGTTCAGGCGGTTGCGCAGGTTCTTGGCCTTACCCACGTAGATAATACGGCCCACCTCATCGCGGAAGCGATAGACCCCAGGGTTGGTAGGAATCTCGCCAGATGCCGGGCGGTAGGATGCAGGATCAGCCACGTATATCAGGTCCTTTGCGCTAGATAAAGTGCGGTAACAGCCCCCACCGGCACGGTGACACGGGGCTAGGCTCCCCCGTCACGCTCTGCTGACGGTGAGACGTTGTACTCGTTTTTGCGGGGCTGACCAGAAAGCTGGGCAATAGCGTCCATAATCTGGTCGGTGCTCTGGCGGCGCTGCTTACCGCTCATACGCTCCCCCAGCTTCTCAAAAGCCATCGGCTCACCCACCCGCACCGTAAAACGGTGAGGGTAGACCATATTAGAACCGGGCTTTTGAATCTTATCGGTACCAATCAAACCAATAGGCACCACGGTCGCCCCCGTCATATGCGCAAGCCAGGCCACTCCAATCTTCCCCTTATAAAGGTAGCCATCACGCGAACGAGTACCTTCAGGGTAAATACCGAAAACCTTGCCCTGATTCAGGTGCTCAAGGGCAGTCTCAAGAGCCTTCATCGACTCTTTTTTGTCAGTACGATTGACCGGAATAATATCAATAGCCTGGAAGAGGGCCTTCATAGCCCTCCCCTTAAGCCCCGGCGAATTGACGTATTCAGATTTTGCCAGGAAGGCAACCCGGCGAGGCATGAGAGCTGAAATGATGACCGAGTCCAGGAAGGCCAGGTGGTTAGAGGCAACAATGACGGGGCCTTCAGCGGGGAAGTTCTCAAGGCCGGTGACGCGGGCGCGAAAGACCGTACGAAGAAGAGCTTCGATAGTCTTTTGAGTTACCTTGTATTTGAGGGACATGAGAACTCCTTGGTGCACACTTCATGGGGGTTTACCTGAAAATGGTACCCCGGCCAGAAGATGCTTTTTGAATTTTAAGGGCTTTTTTGACCTATTTAGCATACCCCGGCGGGGTACCGGTGCCCTAGAGTATCTCAGCTAAGAAGCGCCCGGTATGAGACTCAGGTACGGTAGCCAACTGCTCAGGGGTGCCAGTAGCTAACACAGTGCCACCACCGTCACCGCCTTCTGGGCCCATGTCAATCAGCCAGTCAGCACTCTTAATAACATCAAGGTTGTGCTCAATGGTGATGACGGTATTACCCTTATCAACCAGCCCCTGGACAACACCCAAGAGCTTGCGGATATCCTCAAAATGCAGGCCGGTGGTAGGCTCATCGAGCACATAGATAGAACGGCCCTTGGACCGCTTCTGCAGTTCAGTTGCCAGCTTCACGCGCTGGGCCTCACCACCAGAGAGGGTAGTAGCTGACTGGCCTAGCCGCACATAGCCCAGGCCAACGTCCACCAGGGTGTCGAGGTAGCGCGAAATCTTGGTGAAGGCAGAAAAGAATTCGGCAGCTTCTGAAACTGGCATTTCCAGCACATCGGCAATGGTCTTACCCTTATAGTGCACTTCCAGGGTTTCGCGGTTATAGCGTTTACCCTTACACACCTCACAAGGCACATACACATCGGGCAAGAAGTTCATCTCAATTTTGAGGGTGCCATCACCAGAGCAGGCTTCGCAGCGTCCGCCCTTGACGTTGAAGGAGAAACGGCCAGGCTGGTAGCCGCGCATCTTCGCTTCGGTGGTTTCAGCAAAGAGCTTACGGATATGGTCGAAAACACCAGTGTAGGTAGCCGGGTTGGAGCGCGGGGTGCGACCAATGGGTGACTGGTCAACGTGAATAATTTTATCGAGCTGATCAAGGCCGGTGATGGTCTTATGCCGCCCCGGCACCTGCTTAGCCCCGTTGAGCTTATTTGCTAGAGCAGTGTAGAGAATGTCATTGACCAGGGTAGACTTACCCGACCCGGAGACACCGGTGACGGCGGTGAGCACACCCAGGGGGAACTCCACATCCACATTCTTCAAGTTATTTTCCCGGGCCCCAACCACCTTGATAGTGCGCTTAGGGTCAACCGGACGGCGGGTAGTAGGAACCTCGATGGCCCGACGCCCAGCCATGTAGTCACCGGTTACCGATTCCTTATTCTCAAGAAGCTCTGCGAAGGTGCCAGAGTGAACGATTTGGCCGCCGTGTTCACCTGCGCCGGGGCCAACGTCCACAATCCAGTCGGCTTCTTTCATGGTGTCTTCATCGTGCTCCACCACAATCAGGGTGTTGCCCATATCGCGCAGCTTGGTGAGAGTTTCAATCAGGCGGCGGTTATCACGCTGGTGCAGACCAATAGAGGGCTCATCAAGCACATAGAGCACGCCCACCAAACCGGAGCCAATCTGAGTAGCTAGGCGGATGCGCTGGGCCTCGCCACCTGAGAGAGTACCGGCCGAGCGGGCCAGGTTCAGGTAGTCCAGGCCAACATCTAACAAAAACTGCAGGCGAGCATCAATCTCTTTAAGCACCAGCTCAGCAATCTTTGCCTCACGCTCACTGAGAGTCAGCGAGCGCATGAAGGTGAGGGCCTCTCGCATGGGCATCTCGGTGACCTCGGCGATGGATTTGCCGCCAACGGTCACAGCCAGGATGGTGGGGTTGAGGCGGGCGCCCTGGCAGGAGGTGCAAGCTACCTTGCGCATGTACTGTTCGTAGCGGTCTTTAGACCAGTCTGATTCGGTTTCTTCGTACTTGCGTTTGATGTAGGCGCTGGCACCTTCAAAGCCGGATGTGTAGCGGCGTTCACGGCCGAACCGGTTTTTGTAGGCCACGGTGACCTTGTAGTCTTTGCCGTGCAGGATGGCTTTTTTGACTTTGGCGGGCAGGTTTTTGAAGGGGGTGGCTAGGTCAAAGTCTAGTTCTTCGGCTAGGCCTGCTAGGAGGCGGAGCCAGTATTCACTGGTGGCTTTGCCGGTGGCCCAGGGGGCGACAGCGCCTTCGGCCAGGGAGAGGTCAGGGTTGGGCACGATGAGGTCGGTGTCTACCTCTAGGGTGGATCCGATGCCGTCGCAGGCTGAGCAGGCGCCGAAGGGAGAGTTGAAGGAGAAGGCGCGGGGCTCTACCTCGGTAACGGCCAGGGGGTGGCCCTTGGGGCAGGCCAGGTTTTCGCTGAAGGAGCGGGTGCGGCCTGGGGTATTGGCGTCCTCATCTACGAAGTCGATGAGTACCTTGCCGTCAGCTAGGGAGAGGGCGGTTTCGATGGAGTCGGTCAGGCGCTGGTGGACGCTCTCTTTGATGGCGATGCGGTCAACGACAACGTCGATGGTGTGCTTGTACTGTTTTTCGAGTTTGGGTGGGTCGGTGAGTTGGATGACGTTGCCGTCTACGCGGGCGCGGGAGTAGCCGGCGGTGGAGAGCTCTTTGAAGAGGTCGACGAACTCGCCTTTACGGGCTGAGACGACGGGGGCCAGCACCTGCAGGCGGGTTTTCTCGGGGTAGCCCATGAGAATGTCAACGATTTGCTGGGGGGATTGCTTGGAGATTTCTTCGCCGCATTCGGGGCAGTGGGGGTGGCCTACTCGCGCCCAGAGTAGGCGCATGTAGTCGTAGATTTCGGTGATGGTGCCTACGGTGGAGCGGGGGTTCTTAGAGGTTGATTTTTGGTCGATGGAGACTGCCGGTGAGAGGCCTTCGATGAAGTCCACGTCGGGCTTATCGACCTGCCCTAGGAACATGCGGGCGTAGGAGGAGAGGGATTCGACGTAGCGGCGTTGGCCTTCGGCGAAGATGGTGTCGAAGGCCAGGGAGGATTTGCCGGATCCGGAGAGGCCGGTGAAGACGACCATGGCGTCGCGGGGGATGTCGAGGTTGATGTTTTTGAGGTTGTTTTCGCGGGCGCCCTGTACCCGGATGTGGGTGAGGTCGTTGCCGATGGGTTGGGTGGCTGAGCCTGCCATGAGTCACCTATCTCAGAGAATGTTTCGAAGATATATTCTATAGGTTTTGGGTGCCTAAGAAAAGTAGTACCCTTCCCTCTTGCTGCCATATTCTCTACCCCTGGGGGGTGAGAGTCACAGGTGGTAGAAAGTTAGAGTACAGGTCTAGAATGGAGCCATGAGTGACCTAGCTAATACCCTAATTTTTGAGTCTGACACCCTCACCGTTCGATCCATCGCCGTATCAGAGATGGAAAACAATGTTTACCTCCTCACCAATCGGGCAAGCGGGGAGCAGGTGCTTATTGACGCCGCCGACGATTTCCCTGCCATAGAAACCCTAGTTCAACAAGCTGCCACCACCGACTGCCCCGCATCAGGTAATCAGCCGGGGGCAAGCGTCCGCGCCCTGATCACCACCCACTCTCACTGGGACCATATTCGCGCCCTGCACCAGGTAATTGAGGCCTGGGGCCCAACCACCTACTGCGGCGCCCCCGATGCGCAGGCCATCGCTGAGCAAGAAGACGTAGAAGTTGAAGAACGCCTAGTTGGCGGCGAGCACCTGACCCTGGCAGGTATTGACCTAGAGGTCATTTCGCTGCGCGGGCACACTCCTGGCTCTATCGCCCTGGCCCTGCGAGCACCTACCAGCGGTGAGGACGCCGGTGAGCAGATTCTCCTTTTTACCGGGGATTCACTCTTCCCCGGCGGGCTGGGTAAAACAAACTCGCCCCAGGATTTTGAGCAGCTCTTTGCTGATGTGTCAGAGCGTATTTTTGACCGCTTTGACGATAGCACCCTGGTGCTCCCGGGCCATGGCGATTCCACTACTTTAGGCAAGGAGCGCCCCCAGCTGCCCGAATGGAAGGAACGGGGCTGGTAAACCACGACGAAAACCCTAGCTACGAATACACCCAGTAACTCTCCTCTCTAGCAACTGTCTTAGCGCACAGGACCTCAGTTCCCAGGTGCAAGTTCCAACCCAATAGAAAGATATGATATGACTACTTCCCCCACCCCCACAGGAGCCCATCAAGAGGCCCTCAAGGCTCTCAAAGATATTGTTGGCACTGAGCATGTGCTCACCTCAGAGCGGACTACCATGGCCTACAGTAAGGGCTACCGGTTCGGTGGCGGCCCCCTCTTAGCTGTGCTACGCCCCACCACCCTGGTGCAGATGTGGAAGGCCCTGCAGGTCTGTGTGGACCACAATTTCATGGTCATTCCCCAGGCCTCCAATACGGGTCTGACCGGTGGCTCTGGCCCAGGCTTCCAGGACTATGACCGGCCCATCGTCCTCATCTCCACCCACCTCATTAACCGGGTACACCTTATTAACAACGCCCAGGAGGCAATCTCCCTGGCAGGGGCCACCCTCACCCACCTGACCGAAGAGCTGGCCCCGCACGGCCGTGAACCCCACTCGGTCATCGGGTCAACCTCCATTGGTGCTTCGGTCATCGGTGGTATTGCCAATAACTCCGGTGGTAGCCAGATCCGTAAGGGTCCGGCCTTCACCCGCGAAGCTATCTACGCCCGCGTCAATGAACAGGGCAAGGTCGAGTTCATCAACCACCTAGGCATTACCCTGGGTGAAGACCCCGAGACCGCCCTCCAGCGTCTACAAGAGGGCGACTGGTCGGCGCAGGACGTCACCCCGGCCCCTGCTGACAGTAGCGAAACTGAGTATGCCGCCCACCTGCGAAAAATGGAGCCGACCCCCGCCCGCTACAACGCCAACCCCGAATACCTCTTTGAGGCGTCCGGCTCGGCAGGAAAAATCATGGTCTTTGCTGTGCGAACCCGCACCTTCCCGCTGGAGAAGAACCCGGCCATGTTCTACATTGGCACGCACAGCCCCCGTGAACTTGAAGAAATTCGCCGTATCTTCCTCCAAGCCGATATGCCCCTGCCCATCTCAGGTGAGTACATGGGCCGTAGCGCCTTCGATTTGGCAGAAAAGTACGGTAAAGACACCTTCGTCTTCCTCAAATACATGAGCTCTGCCCTACAAACCCGCATGTTTGCCTTCAAGACCTGGGCTAACGGGGTCTTCGGTAAGGTGCCAGGAATCGGGCCAACCTTTGCAGATACGGTCTCCCAGCGCATGTTTGACCTGGTACCCAGCCAACTTCCCCAACGGCTACGGGACTACCGTAACCGCTTCGAACATCACCTGCTACTCACCGTCAGCCAGGCCCAAAAAGCTCAGACCGAAACCATGCTCACAGACTTCTTCGCAACCCCAGAGCATGAGGGTGACTTCTTCATCTGCACGGCGGACGAGGCTAAAAGCGCCAACCTTCACCGTTTCGGGGCAGCCAGTGCAGCTACCCGCTATGCTGCCATGAAACGTAAAGAGCTCGGTGAGCTGATCCCCATCGATGTTGCCCTGCGGCGAGATGACTGGGATTGGCTTGAGACCCTACCGCCAGAAATTGCCGACCAGTTGGATGTCACCGCCTACTACGGACACTTCTTCTGCCACGTCATGCACCAAGACTATGTAGCGAAAAAGGGTGTTGACCCCCACAAGCTGCACGACGAGATTCAGGAGTTGTTGGAGGCCCGTGGTGCCAAACTACCTGCTGAACACAACTACGGGCGTCTCTACCACATGCCAGAGGCCATGGTGGAACACTTCAAGGAGCTGGACCCCACCAACACCTTCAACGCAGGTATTGGCGGTACCTCCCCCAAAAGGAACTGGGCTGAGTAAATTCTCCGCCTAGCGGCGGGGTAGCAGGTTCATCCTGACGGCTGATTTCTTAAGACAGGTGTGAGACTACACTGGTTTTTACAGACATATGAAAACCGTTCTCACCTGATTGGTTGGCGGGCCTGCCTCCGGTATAGGGCAGGCTCGCACAACCGGTCACAGAAAGAAGATAACCGTGACCACCGCGATCCCCCGATTAGCCTGCCGTCGTGCCACCTACCTGACCACAGCCGTCCTCACCATCAGTGCCCTGGCACTGGCAGGGTGCAGCCTCGACGCTCCCACAGCCCAGCAACCCTCAGAGCAGACCATAGCCCCAGCCGCTGACCCATCCCACGGGGCAACCTGGCAGCGGGAAAACTTTGAGAACTTCTACGATCAGAGCATCAGCTGGGGTGAATGCACAGCCGAGCACAGCGGCTTCTCACCCGAGAACGAAGAAATTTTGAAGGAAACAGGCTTTGACTACGCCAACTACGAGTGTGGAACCGTCACCGCCCCGCTGAACTGGGGCGACCCAGAAGACAACCGCACCGTCGAGCTGGCCGTCAGCCGTACTGTATCGACAGGCGGCCAGCAGGCTCCCCTCTTTACCAACCCCGGTGGGCCCGGAATCGGCGGAATTCAGCACGCAATGTCACTGGCCACCGAACCGTCCTTTGCCCCTGTACTGGAAAGTCACCAGCTCTGGGGGTTTGACCCCCGCGGTATAGGGGCCTCATCCCCCGTTATCTGCGAGTCTGAGTCTGAGGTAGCTGCTGTGCAGCTAGCCGAGTGCGCTGCCAGTTCGGAGGTTGCCAACTACATGGGCACCTCCCAGGTAGCCCGCGACATGGAACTTCTGCGTTCTTTGGCCGGAGGCGAGCGCCTGGATTATCTGGGCTACTCCTACGGCACTATGCTGGGGGCAACCTACGCTACTCTCTTCCCTGAGAAGGCAGGACGCATGGTGCTCGACTCTGCTGAAAACGCCCAGTGGGGAGCTCTCACCCACAGTTACGACCAGATGGTGGCCGTATCTAAAGCTGTTGGTGCCCTAGCAGACCGCTGCTCTGAGCTCGCCACCTCAGAGGGGGACGCGGTGACCTGCCCCTTCACCAGCGAGCGCCAGATGCTGGACTATCAAAAGTCTCTGACCGATAAGCCCCTGGTGGCCACTGACGGCACCGAGATTACCGGCTCTGCGCTACGGGACTACCTGATCAGCCAGCTCTACGGGCCGGACGTGATGCAGGGTGACGGACTGGATCTACTGGGTAAGGCTAAGGCTGGGGACAAAGAGTCCATTGATACTCTGGCTGAAATGATTGCGGCCAACAGCGCAGAGATTGATACAGCGGGTCAGCTGGTGGTCTGCCCTTCTAAGCCCAAGATCCCCGATGTAGAGGCCCTGCTCGCCCACATGAAGGAGGTTGGCGTACCCGAGTTTATCGGTGGCCCTGAGATTACCGATGAAGTGCTGGCTGAATTTACCGAGTTTGACTGCCCGGTTTTGCCCGCGACCGGCACCGATATTACGACCTCGTTTGACGCGTCCAAGGTATCAACCGACCTGCTGGTCATTGGTATTACCGGGGACCATGCCGCTCCCTACCAGCACGGCCAGGAGCTGGCCCGTCAGCTGGGTAAGGCTTCCTTCGTAACGCTTGAAGGAGCTGGGCACGGGGCGTCCTTCTCGGGTCGCTCTACCTGCGTCGATAAGCTGGCAACCGCCTACCTAGTGGAGGGCACCGTGCCCAAGGACGGGACAGTGTGCCAGCCCGATGAATTGAGGGCTGAAGGTTTTGAACAAGAGTAAATAGAGCTCTTTAACAGAGGAAGGTACCAGCTAACTCGGTTATACCCACCTAGTTCGTGGGTATAACCGAGTTAGCTGGTACCTACCGCTTTAAGGCCGGTTTAGAAGAGGCCGACCATGGTGCCGTTCTCGTCAAAACCTATCCGCTCAGCAGCCGGGGACTTAGCCAGACCCGGCATGGTACGCATAGTGCCGCAGATAGCGTAAACGTAGCCAGCACCAGCAGCCAGGCGCACCTCACGCACAGGCAAGGTCCAGCCGGTGGGGGCCCCCTTCAAGGAAGCATCAGCGGAGATAGACAGGTGGGTCTTGGCGATAACAACCGGCAGGTTACCGTAGCCTAGCTCCTCGTAGCGGGCCAACTGCTTGGCAGCAACCGGGGCAACCTCAATACCATCTGCCCCATAAACCTTGGTGGCAACCTTCTCAATCTTGGTGGTCAGGCTGTCCTCATCCTCGTAGGTGTAGGTCAACTCGCTCACATCATCGCAAGCTGCGGCAACAGCGTCCGCAAGATCAGTAACACCCTTACCGCCTTCAGCTACGCCGCGGTGGATAGCCACACGCGCACCAGCCTGCTCAGCGATACGACGAATAGTCTCATGCTCTGACTCAAAATCGGTGGGGAAAGCGTTAATAGCAACCACCGGCTGCACACCAAAGGAACGCACAATCTCAATGTGCTTCAGCAGGTTAGCGGCACCAGCCTCAACATCGCCAGTGTTCTCAGCTAGCAGGCCCTCAGGCAGGGGCTTACCCGGCACAATCTTGTAGCGGCCTGAATGAGACTTAAGAGAGCGGACGGTGACGACCAGCACGGCGGCGTCCGGCTTCAGACCAGAGACACGGCACTTGACGTTAAAGAAGCGCTCCGCACCCATATCTGCACCGAAACCAGCCTCAGTAATCACGTAGTCGGCATGCTCTAGGCCAACATAGTCAGCTACCACCGATGAGTTACCGGTGGCGATGTTGCCAAAGGGCCCTGCGTGAATCAAGGCGGGGGTCTTCTCAAGGGTCTGGAGCAGGTTGGGGTTGATAGCGTCAGCCAGAATGACGGCCATGGCGCCATCTGCCTTAAGGTCAGCAGCGGTTACAGGGTCACCATCGACGTTCAGGCCGATAACAACCTTAGCTAGGCGCTCTTGCAGGTCAGCGAAGCTAGTGGCCAGAGAAAGGATGACCATGATTTCACTGGCAGAAGTAATGTCAAAGCCGGTTTCGCGCGGTACACCGTCCATGCGCTCGCCCAGGCCAATGACGACGTTACGCAGGGCGCGGTCGTTCATGTCGATGACACGGCGCCAGGTGATAGCGCGGGTGTCGATGCGCAGCTCGTTGCCGTGGTGCAGGTGGTTATCGATAATGGCAGCTAGGAGGTTGTGGGCTGCGGTGACAGCGTGGAAGTCGCCGGTCAGGTGCAGGTTGAGCTTCTCCATGGGAACGATCTGGGAGTAGCCGCCGCCTGCTGCGCCGCCCTTGATGCCGAAGGTGGGGCCCATTGAGGGCTGACGCAAGGTGAGCATGGCCTTGCGGCCAGTTGCTGCCATACCCTGAGCTAGAGAAACTGAGGTGGCGGTCTTACCCTCACCGAGGGGGGTGGGGGTGACGGCGGTGACCACAATGTATTTAGAGCCGCGGCCTAGGGCCTTTTCTGCGGTGGTTTCGTCGGTGAGCTGTACCTTAGCCACATACTTGCCGTAGGGTTCTAGGCGGTCTTGATTGATACCTGATGCTTCGGCAATCTCGCTAATTGGCTGCAGGGTTGCGGCCTGGGCGATTTCAAGATCAGAGGGGAAAGGCTTAGTGCTCATAGAAGCTTTCTTCTGTGGAACGAGTAAGTGACCCTTATATTCTAGTGGGTCAGCTGTGATAAGTGCCAGATGGAAAAATGGCTGACCTAGGCGCGGGCAAAAATCTCTTCCGGGGTGCCCTGGGCCACCAACTCACCGTCCTCTAGGAGAACAGCCCGGTCAGCTAAAGAGGCGATGCGGGCGTCATGAGAGATGATGATGACAGAGCGGCCCTGCATGAGGGCAGCTAGGGACTGGCGGGCGTCCGCCAGTTCAAGTTGAGTGGTGGATTCATCAAGAATTACCGCCTGGGGGTTTGCCAGCACAATACGAGCTAGAGCCAGTTGTTGAATGTGGTCGCGCGTCAGACTCGTGCCATCACCGCCGATCTGACTCTCTAACCCCTCAGGTAGGTCATCGACCCAGTTAGCACCTACCATGCGCAGGGCGGTCAGCATCTGTTCGGCGCTAGCTGTGGGGGCAGCAACGCTCATGTTATCTGCCAGGGTGCCCACAAAAACGTGGGCTTCTTGGGTGCAGATGAGCAGAGCGGGCCGTCCACTGGCATCCGCCTGGGTGGGGTAAAGCCCGTTACCCACCAGCTGGCTACCTACCAGCACGGTTCCACTATCTGCGGTCAGGGACCCTGCAATCAGGCGAGCCAGGGTAGTTTTACCCGAACCGGAGCGCCCCACCAGGGCAAGGCTCTCCCCCGCTGCCACCTGTAGGTTAATTCCTTTGATAACAGGGGCCTGGGGGTCGTAACCGTAAGTTACACCCTGTAGGTCAATCATCGGGACGGACGCACCCTGCTCAGGCAGGTGCGCCAGGGCACTTGTCTGCTTGCTGCCGCGGCGGGCCTGCTGCTGGGTGGAGAGGTCAATAACACCAAAGACTCGGCCCATGGTAACGGTCATCTCACGCAGGCGATCAAGCCAGAAGGTGAAAATATCTGAGTTAATACGCATGGTGAAGAGCATGATTGAGGCGGTAGCAACCTCACCCCAGCTCGCCCAGCCCCGCTCCACACAGTAAGCGCCCCACACCATAGCTAGAACCAGGGGCAGGAAAGAGATGAAAGCATCCACAGACCAGAAAATAGAGCGCACCACAACAATACGGTCACTTGCCCTAAAAACCTCCCAGATCCGCTCCTTCTGCACACGGGCTCGCGAGGATTCGATGCCCAGTTCTCGCACAGTACCTGCCCCCCGAATATTCTCGGTGGCTACCACGGTCAGACCGCTCACTGCCTCAGTTTTTTGCCGCGTGGCCAGAGCAATTTTGGGAAGAAAAATTGACAGAGCCAGCAACATCAAAACGAACATCGGCACAGTCACCAGACCAATCACCGGGTTGAGCATAAAAATTGTCACCGCAGTAATCACCATATAGACACTGATATGGGCAAACTCTGGCAGACCGGTAGCCAACACCTGGCGGATGCTATCAACATCATCAGTCAGGCGGGCCACAAGATCACCTGAGCCAGCGTCCTCAACAGTCTGGGCATCAAGGTGCAGGGAGGCCCCTACCAGGTCGATACCCAGATCTCGGTTCAGGCGCACCCCCATCTTCTGGCCTTGGAAGGTCCAGGCGCGGGTCAGTAAGGCGCTGGCTACCACAGCCACACCAATGACGGCCAGCTCCGCCCAGGGGTAGCTCTTCAACTGCCCAAGGGTAGCTCGGTCAATGACCCGCCCCACCATCACAGGGGTAAGCAGGGTCGCCACAGAGCAGACCACAAACAGGGCAATAAGCCAGGAAAACTGCCACGGTGTTCTGAGAATCGACCGGGCCAGTAGCCGCCAGGTTCTCTTACCGTCAGTAATCGGGAGGAGGTTAGCCACAGGTGCCACCTGCTTTCAGTCGTCGCTCAACTTCCATCGTGGTTGAAATCAGATATATGCGGCGGATGTGCGCTAGAGGGCCAGGTTGCCCCGTCTTGGCCTCTAACTGGTTAAGAATGAACTTCTGGCTAGGCTCATCCACCGAGTTCAAGGGTTCAGTTAGCACCAGTATGGACGCTGGCTGGGCCAGTGCCCGTGCCAGGGCCAGACGCTGCCGCTGGCCACCAGAGAGGTTGGTGCCTTCTGAGGCTAGGGTGCTGGCCAGGTAGTTGTCGGGGTCCCGGCTGCCGAGCCGGACGGCAATTTCTTCGGAGTCGGTGAGCTGGAGCAGGTCAATCATGCGCTCGCGGCTCAGCCCCTCGGTACCCATCTGCAGGTGCTCTGCCAGGGTTCCGGCAAAGATCATGGGGTTGGGTTCTGAGAGCAGGACGCGCTCGCCCCCAGTAGGCTCTTTGACCTCCTGGGCGTTGTTTGAGGGGCTGTATCTGAGTCGTAAGGCCTCTGTAAGGGCTTCTGCATAATCTTGGGCAGGCAACCCGGCTTCGCGCGGGTTGATGTAGTGAACCGGGGCGCTGGCCCGGGGAACCTCAACCAGCACCTGCCCTGCTACGGCGCTGGGAACTGGGGCGGGGGCGTCCTTACCTTCAAGCTGAGAGTTCCTCTCAACTTCAGCTGCAAGTTTATCAATGCGTTTGAGGGACACCCGTGCAGTACGCCAGGAAAAGAGCAGCATCTCCACCGACCAGATGGGGCCGCTGAGAGTATTAATCAGGCCAACAACGGTGACTAGCTGGCCAGCGGGGACTTCCGTAATCCAGGCGCCCTCAGGGGCAGCCCCGCGCAGGGCCAAGGCAATCACCACCCAGGTCACGGCCCCTACCAGGAAGTTACGCACCGCATACGACCAGGTTTGCACGCTCTCTAAACGAATCTGAGAGGTGTAGACGTCTTGGGCGGTAGCCCCGTAGCGGTCCATCATGCGCCGCTGGGCGCCCAAACCCAAAATGGTGCGAATCGATGAGGCAATATCAGAAGCCCGCGAGGTAGAAACGCCCACTTTCTCACGGAAAAGATCCGCGTGCTTTTCTAAGATCTTAGAAATCCAGGTGAGGGTCAGCATGGTCAGAATCAGACCCCCCAGAGCCACCACCGCAATGGCCGGGCTAATACGCCACAGCTGCCAGGTGCCCAGGGCGGTCACACCCACCGCAGAGAAAGCTAAAATCATGGGCTGCCACATAGAAGCCAATGATTTTGCGTCCTTGTTCAAAATAGCAATCAGGGCCCCGGTATCACGGTTAGGGCTAGCAGAAATCAGGTGGGAGATATAGAGCCGCCAGTCTCGCTCAATACGGGCTGTCACTCTAAAAGTGATGCCCCAGCCCACACACTCCACAATCGACAGGTATATCACCGCACCCACCAACAGCCAAACCAGCCGCCAGGCAGATGCCTCATCACCAGAAGTATGCAGGTCAATAATGGTGCCCACCAGAACCGGCAGAAAAACAAGGGCCAGAGAGGTGAGAATATCGAGCAGGAAGGGCAGAAAAAAGAGAGGACGCCAGCGGAAGCCCGGCGGGACAATACGGAACTTAACTTTTTCTTCTTTAACTGTGCTATGACTGCTATCTACCACTCTTACCCTCTACTTCTTCCCACCACAATAAAAATCGCATCTCATTGTTTTCTATCACATTTATTGCACCTGTGGGAACTGAACTAGACTAGAAGAACCATGAAGATTCTTCCCTTTCTCTCCCCTTCCCTAGCCGATAACAGCAAACCCTATTTCCGTGGCGACTTTGCCTCTAACCCACTCACAGGCGATGAAGCCTACGAAGCCTTTTTAGCCTGGATTGAAGCCCGGGGAATGGAACTCTACCCCGCCCAAGATGAAGCAGTACTTGAGCTAGCGGCCGGTCACAACGTCATTCTGGCTACCCCCACCGGGTCGGGTAAATCCACGGTGGCCGTTGCCGCCCACTTCATGGGGTTAGCATCTGGCCAACGCTCCTACTACACCGCCCCCATTAAGGCCTTAGTGTCAGAGAAATTCTTTGATCTGTGCGAGATCTTTGGAGCCGAGAACGTGGGGATGGTGACCGGCGATTCTTCTATTAACGCGGACGCCCCTCTTATCTGCTGCACCGCAGAGATTCTTGCCAACATCGTGCTACGCGAGGGTGAAGGCGCTGACCTCACCCAGGTCATTATGGACGAGTTCCATTTCTACTCAGACCCCCAGCGCGGCTGGGCCTGGCAGGCCCCCCTACTTGATTTACCTCAGGCCCAGTTCCTGCTCATGAGTGCAACCCTGGGCGACACCAGTCGTTTTGAACGCGAGCTGACCGAGCTCACCGGCCGCCCAACCTCCCTGGTCACCAGCGAAACCCGCCCTATTCCGCTCAACTACGCCTACTCCCGTGAGCCCCTAGTGGAGAAGGTAGATGAGCTGGTGAGCACCCACCAGGCTCCGGTCTACATTGTGCATTTCTCCCAGCTACAGGCCATTGATACGGCAGCCTCCCTCATGAGCCTGGCTATTGCCACCAAGGAAGATAAGGAGCGTATCAACGAGCTGACCGCAGGCTTCCGCTACTCGGCAGGCTTCGGCAAGCAGCTACAGAAATATATTAAAAACGGTATTGGTATTCACCATGCCGGTATGCTCCCCAAGTACCGCCGCCTGGTAGAACAGCTGGCCCAGGCTGGCCTGCTCAAAGTAATCTGCGGAACAGACACCCTGGGTGTAGGTATCAACGTGCCGATTCGTACTGTGCTCATTACTGCCCTCTCAAAGTTTGATGGGCAGCGCACCCGCCGTCTAAAATCTCGTGAGTTCCACCAGATCGCAGGACGCGCAGGCCGAGCCGGGTTCGATACGGCCGGTTACGTGGTGGTTCAGGCCCCCGAACACGAAATTGAGAACGACCGGCTTGAGGCCAAGGCCCGGGAGAAGTTCCAGGGGGATGAGAAGAAAATAGCCCAGTCGCTACGCGGCAAAAAGAAGAAGCCCCCTCAGGGTTTTGTGGCCTGGAGCGAGAAGACCTTTGAGCAGATTATTGCCGCAGAACCTGAGCCACTGACTTCTTCCTTCCAGCTGACTCACTCCATGATGCTCAATATGCTCCAGCGCGAGGCTGACCCCTTTGAGACCGTCATGCTCTTTTTGACCGCTAACCATGAGCCACCCATCAAGCAGCGGGCTCTCAAGCGCAAGGCCATTGGTATCTACCGGGAGCTGTTGAACGGGGGCGTGGTGGAGCGCCTGCCGGAGCCTGACGAGTTTGGCCGTACCGTGCGCCTAACCGTCTCGCTGCAGGAGAACTTCGCCCTGAACCAGCCGCTCTCCCCCTTCGCCCTGGCGTCCTTATCTCTTCTGAATCAGGAGTCAGAGTCCTACGCTCTCGATGCGGTATCGGTGATTGAGTCCACCCTAGACAAGCCCCGCCAGGTGCTCATTGGCCAAGAGAAGAAGGCCAAGAGTGAGGCCCTGGCCGAGATGAAGGCTGAGGGCATGGATTACAACGAGCGCATGGCTGAGCTCGATAAGATCACCTACCCCCAGCCCCTAGCTGACCTGCTAGAGGCGGCCTTTGAAACCTACTCAGCGGGCGCCCCTTTTATGAAGGAGTTTGAGGTTGAGCCTAAGAGCGTGGTACGCGATATGTACGAGCGGGCCATGGGCTTTGGCGACTACATCCAGTTCTACGGGCTGGAGCGCTCCGAGGGAATTCTGCTGCGCTACCTGTCGGATGCCTATAAGGCCCTGCGCCAGACCGTGCCCCTATCTGCTCTGACCGATGAGCTCATCGACGTGATCGAGTGGCTGGGTGAGGTTATCCGTCAAACCGACTCCTCCCTGGTGGACGAGTGGGAGCGCATGGCCGCCGGTGAGGAGGGCACCCCGGTACAAGATTCTTTGGAGGAACTTGTTGCCGAGTCTGCCCCCAAGGTCACTGATAATGCACGCGCCTTTAAAGTCATGGTGCGTAATGCCCTCTTCCGCCGCGTGGAGCTCTTTGCGGACGAACGCGACCGGCTACTGGGCGAACTTGACGGTGAGCGCTCAGGTTGGGATGCCGATCGTTGGGCTGAGGCCATGGATGATTACTTTGATGAGTACGAGGATATTTATACGGACGCCGAGGCCCGCTCCCCACGCCTGATTGAGATTGATGATGACACCGCTGAGCACCCCGGTTTCTGGAAGGTACGCCAAATCTTTGCCGACCCTGACGACAACCACGACTTCGGTATTACCGCCAAGATCGATCTGGACGCATCCAATGAGGAAGGCGCGCCTGTGGTGCTGATTGAGAGCGTAGGAGCTTTCTAGCCCCTCTATATAAGGGACCAGATTCCTCCCGAAATCCTTCTGGGCAAGACATACTATCGGTAGTTTTCTGGTCCCTACTCCCCCTGCATGTAAAGGAGCCCCATGCCTACTCACCCTCGCTTGCCCCAGCCGTCCCACCGTGTCGGTGCCACCCACACCATCGACTCCCTCAAACTGATAGACCACTGGTTCACTGTGCCCCTGACCCACGGACTCATCTACGGTAAGGGTGAGGCTGCTGCCCTAGAGTCCCGTTTTGCTGACCAGAGCATCACTGTTTTTGCCCGCGAGGTCATTAACACTTCTCACATGCTCACCACCTCAGTCGATGAGCGCCCCTACATGGTCTACCTGCAAGGTGGGCCCGGCGGTAAAAGCCCCCGCCCCGTCGCCCAAGGAGGCTGGGTGAGTGAGCTGACCAAGACTCACCGTCTGGTTCTTCTTGATCAGCGCGGCACCGGTAATTCCACCCCGCTTTCTGCCCGCGTCATCACCGCCCAGGGCTCCCCCGATGTGCAGGCTGAGTTCTGCGAGCTTTTCCGGGCGGACTCTATCATTGCCGATGCCGAGGTTATCCGGGAGTTTCTGTTAGCTGACCGCCAGGACAAGCGCTGGTCGACCATGGGCCAGAGTTTCGGAGGCTTCCTCACCCTCTCCTATCTCTCCTTTGCACCTCAGTCCATCAAGGACGCCCGTATGACGGCAGGCCTTGCCCCCATCCGCTCCCATGTGGACGATGTCTACCGCTCCACCCTGGACCGGATGAAAGAACGCACCGAGGAATACTACGACTGGTACCCCGAAGATAAAGAGCTGGCCGTGCGCATCAGTAAGCACCTAGCCCAGGCTGAAGAGCACCTGCCTACTGGCGAGCGCCTGACCCCGCACCGCTTTCAGATGCTAGGTAATATTTTGGGTGGTAACGGCCGGGCCAGGGGCCTGCACTACCTGCTGGAGTCGGCTTTTGCTGAGTCGGAGATGTGGCTTTCGGGCCAGTTCCTGGCAGCGGTAGGGGCCCAGGTGAGTTTCCAGGCCAGCCCTCTCTACGGTTTGCTCCACGAGACAATTTATGCGGACGGCCCCGCCCAGGAGTTGGGGAGCACCTCGCCTTCTGCCTCACCGACCAACTGGTCTGCGGCCCGCATGTACGCCGAGCGCCCAGAGTTTGCGGAGGATGCTTCTCCCCTGCTGCTGACCGGCGAGCACATCTTCCCCTGGTACTACGAGGAGGACCCGGCTTTGCGTCCGCTGGCTGAGGTGGCCCACCTGTTGGCTGAGAAGAAGGACTGGGGGTGTCTTTACGACCATGATCAGCTGGCCCGCAATGAGGTGCCTCTGGCGGCTGCTGCCTATGAGCCTGATGTGTATGTTGATTATGCTCATTCGATGAAGACTGCCGGGTTTGTGGGTACTACCCGGGTGTGGTCCTCCCAGGCTCACCACCACGATGGTCTGGGTACGGATGGGCCTCTGATCTTGGGCCATCTGAAGGATCTGCTGGCTGATATGCGTTAGCCCCATGGCCTAGCAGTGTTAAGAGGACGGCGCCCTCGCCCCAGTATCTGGGGTGAGGGCGCCGGTTCTTTGAGCTAGTTGCTTTACCGTCTAACTTTAGATGGTGCGTTCAGCGTGAGCGGTGCGGGCACGGCGTACCAGGTCCTGGTAGTCGTTCTCTGACTCAATCAGATCGTCACGGTACTTTTGCGGGATTTCGTGGGATTTAGCTACCTCGGCGTCGAGCTTGCGCTGGATCTCGGCGCGTTGAGCCTCAGAAGCATCGGCGGGCAGGTTCAGGTACTCTTCAGAGAGGTTCTGCACCTTCTGGATAGTGGCCAGGGCCTTACCCTTGGGTGAAAGCAGTGAGGCAAGGATGGTAATCACCAGAACACCCACGATGACAGCAAGTGATAGTTCAATGCCGACTTCCATGACGTTTACCGGCTGGCCGTCGTTGATGAAGGGCAGGGTGTTCTCGTGCAGGGCGTGCAGCAGTAGCTTCACACCGATGAAGGCCAGGATGATGGACAGGCCCCAGGAGAGGTAGATGAGGCGGTCAAGTAGACCGTCGATGAGGAAGTAGAGCTGGCGCAGACCCATCAGGGAGAAGGCGGTGGCGGTGAAGACGATGTAGGCTTCCTGGGTTAGACCGAAGATTGCGGGAATGGAGTCCAGGGCGAAGAGGATGTCGGTACCACCGATAGCTACCATAACTAGCAGCATGGGGGTCATGACCTTCTTGCCGTTTTCTACGGTGAAGAGCTTATCGCCGTCGTAGTAGTCAACGGTGTGGAACATTTTCTTAGCTGCACGGACTACGATGTTGTTGGCTTCGTCTTCTTCTTTATCGGTGATTTCGCCCTTGATGAGGTTACCGGCGGTGTAGATGAGGATCAGACCAAAGGCGTAGAAGACCCAGCTCCAGCGCTCAATAGCGGCAGCACCGATCAGGATGAAAACGGTGCGGGCAATCATGGCGAAGACGATACCGAAGAGTAGCACCTTTTGCTGGTCGGCGCGGGGCACGCGGAAGGAGGCCATGATGATGAGGAAGACGAAGAGGTTATCAACGCTCAGGGCTTTTTCGGTGATGTAGCCACCGTAGTATTCTGCGGCGAATTGGGGGCCGTCCCACCAGAGGATGACGAGGCCGAAGAGGAGGGCGATACCGACGTAGAGGGCAGACCAGATGGCTGCCTCTTTGATGGTGGGTTCGTGTGCTTTGCGCACGTGGAAGAAGAAGTCGTAAGCGAGTAGTGCCAGGATGAACGCAATCGTTACACCCCACTGCAACCCAGTGATATGCATTGGGAGCCTTTCTTGTGGTTGGGTTTGCCAAAAATCCACAAGTCTCTCCCACCACCGCTGTGGGTGGTTTCCTGCCCCGGTTGGGCGCCTTTGATCAACGTGCTGACGACACAGGAATTAGTGGGATACTCCCTTGCTCAATCTAAAACTATAACCCATGGCAACACCGCTACACCAGCGCCCAGAAGCTGCACCCCTGCCAGCGGGGGCTCTTCTTTAGGCGTGCCCGGCTTCTTGCATGGCGCGTAGCTCCTTTTTGAGATCGGCAATTTCATCGCGCAGACGCCCTGCCAGTTCGAATTTGAGTTCTTCTGCAGCTTGCATCATCTGGGCGTGCATCTCTTCAATGAGCCCCAGCAGGTCTTCGGCAGGGGCTGCTGCCAGGCCGTCTTTACGTACCTTAGCTTCAGCTTTCTTGAAGAGTTCTTCAGCTTCGGGGCTGGTTGAGGCGTATTTGCTGCCTTTCTTGGTGGGGGCCAGTTTGCCTGAGGCTCCCTTGCGGGTGGCAAGGAGTTCTGCGGTGTCTTCTGATTCACGGGCTAGGACGTCGGTGATATCGGCTATCTTTTTGCGCAGGGGTTGTGGGTCGATGCCGTGCTCACGGTTGTAGGCTTGTTGAATGTCGCGGCGACGGTTGGTTTCGTCGATAGCGGTGCGCATGGAGTCAGTAATTTTATCGGCATACATGTGCACCTGCCCGCCCACGTTACGGGCTGCACGGCCGATGGTCTGAATCAGGGAGGTGGTTGAGCGTAGGAAGCCCTGCTTATCAGCGTCCAAGATGGCAACGAGGGACACTTCGGGGAGGTCCAGGCCCTCACGCAGCAGGTTAATGCCCACTAGCACATCGAAAACGCCCTGGCGCAGTTCGCTCAGTAGCTCAACACGGCGTAGGGTATCAACATCGGAGTGCAGGTACTGCACCTTAACCCCGTGTTCTAAGAGGTAGTCGGTCAGATCCTCAGCCATGCGCTTAGTCAGGGTGGTCACTAGCACACGCTCGTCGCGCTCTACGCGCAGGCGGATCTCTTCTAACAAATCGTCGATCTGCCCCTGGGTCGGTTTGACCACAATTTCAGGGTCCACTAGGCCGGTGGGTCGAATAATCTGTTCCACTACCCCATCGGCTTGGGCCAGCTCATATTTGCCGGGGGTCGCTGAGAGGTAGACGGTCTGCCCGATACGGTCTAAGAATTCTTCCCATTTGAGCGGGCGGTTGTCCATGGCTGAGGGCAGGCGGAAACCGTGCTCGACCAGGGTGCGTTTGCGGCTCATATCGCCCTCAAACATGGCACCAATCTGGGGGATGGTTACGTGGGACTCATCAACGATGAGCAAGAAGTCATCGGGGAAGTAGTCCAAGAGGCAGTGGGGGGCGGTGCCGCGAGCGCGCCCGTCAATGTGGCTTGAGTAGTTTTCGATGCCGTTGCAGAATCCCATTTGTTCCATCATTTCTAGGTCGTATTGGGTGCGCATGCGTAGGCGTTGGGCTTCGACCAGTTTGTTCTGGGATTCGAGTTCTTGGAGGCGGTCGCGTAGTTCGTCTTCGATGGAGGCGATGGCTCGGGCCATGCGTTCTGCACCGGCTACGTAGTGGGAGGCGGGGAAGACGTACATTTCGGTTTCTTCGCGGATGACTTCGCCGGTGAGGGGGTGCAGGGTGTAGATCGCTTCAATTTCGTCGCCGAAGAATTCGATGCGGATGGCGTTTTCTTCGTACATGGGGATGATTTCGACGGTGTCGCCGCGCACGCGGAAGGTGCCGCGGTGGAAGTCTAGGTCGTTGCGGGCGTATTGCATGGCAACGAAGCGTCGCAGTAGTTCGTCGCGGTCAATTTCTTGGCCTTGGCGTAGGGTGACCATCTGGGCGACGTATTCTTCGGGGGTTCCTAAGCCGTAGATGCAGGAGACGGTGGCGACCACAACGACGTCGCGGCGGGTGAGTAGGGAGTTGGTGGCCGAGTGGCGTAGGCGTTCGACTTCTTCGTTGATGGAGGAGTCTTTTTCGATGAAGGTGTCGGTTTGCGGTACGTAGGCTTCTGGCTGGTAGTAGTCGTAGTAGGAGACGAAGTATTCGACGGCGTTGTTGGGTAGTAGTTCGCGCAGTTCGTTGGCTAGCTGGGCGGCCAGGGTCTTATTTTGTACCATGACCAGGGTGGGCCGTTGTACTGCTTCGATGAGCCAAGCGGAGGTTGCGGATTTGCCGGTGCCGGTGGCGCCCATGAGCACGATGTCTTTTTCACCGTTGCGGACGCGTTCGGTCAGCTCTGCGATTGCTTTGGGCTGGTCGCCGGCTGGCTGGTATTCAGAGATCACTGTGAAGGGTGCGACGACGCGGTTTATTTCTTGGGCAAGGCTCATGCCCTCTACCCTACCGAAAAACCCCCGACAAAACTAGAACACATGTACTAGTTTCATCGGGGGCTAAGGAGCAAGAGGAATCTCTACTGCTTCTGGGGGTTAATGTCGGTGGCAGGTAACTTTCCGGTGATGACAGGGGTGTGGGTGCCTTGTTCTTCAGCAGGCTTTGTAGCTACCTTCTGGGCGGCGGCATCCTGGGCAAGATCTTCAGCAGTTACCACAGGAATCTGGCCTGTCTTGGGTATCAGGCCCTCAAATTCGGGTTCGGTGCCCAGCTTATATTCGGGGCGGATTGTTACCTCTTTAATCGAAGAGCTGTCTTCTTGGGCTCGGCGGTGGTATTCCTCGATGGGTACAACCTGCTTCCACTGGCGGGTTCGCATGGGAGGTAGTTCACCGGCGTCCTCGCGTAGGGCGCGCACTAGCATCCACATCTCCATGAACCCCATAATCCACATGGGAAAGCCGATAACGATGATGACGTTCTGTAATGCGGTTAGCCCGTCGTCACCTGCTGCAACCAGGATTGATGCAGAGACCAGGCCGATGGAGGCACCCCAGAAAATGCCCTGCTTCTTGGGTGCAGGTTTCTCATGGCCGTTGGCGATGGCATCCATCACCAGGGCGGCTGAGTCAATGGAGGTGACGAAGAAGATGGTGATAACTAGCAGGGTGAGGGCAGCGATGACCGGGAAGAGGGGGAAGTGGCTGAGGAATTCAAAGAGGGCGGCTGGGATGTCTTTCTTTTCAACGACGGTCTCTACCAGGGTGCCGTTTTCTTTGCGTTCGATGTGGAAGGCACTCATACCGAAGACGCCCACCCAGATCATGGTGAAAAGGGTGGGGGTAGCTAGCACACCCAGAATGAGCTGGCGCACGGTGCGGCCCTGGGAGATGCGGGCAATGAAAAGCCCTACGAAGGGTGCCCAGGTGACGGTCCAGGCCCAGTAGAAGACAGTCCAGCTGCCTACCCAGCCAGTATCGGCAAAGGTGTCGTTAAAGAGCATCATGACCGGCAGCTTTTGGATAAAGTAGCCGATACCTTCGATGGTGCCCAGGGTGACAAAGCGGGAGGCACCTGTCATCAGGACGAAGACTAGCAGGGCGATAGCCATGAGAATGTTGATGTAGGAAAGACGTTTCACGCCCTTGTCCATGCCCATGAGTACAGAGGTGATACCAGCGGCGGTAATGAGAGCGACGATAGCAGCCTGGATCCAGCCGCCCAGAGGAATACCGTACATGATGCCCAAACCAGAGTTAATCTGTAGGGCACCTAGACCAACGGAAACAGCGATACCAAAAACGGTGGAGACGATGGCAATAATATCGATGGTTTTACCGATAGGGCCGTGGATGCGCTCACCAAGGAGGGGCTGGAAGATGGAGGAGATGCGGGGAGGGAGCTTGCGTTTATAGGTGAAGTAACCAAAGGCTAGGGCGGGGACGGTAAAGATAATCCACATGCCCAGGCCAATGTGCCAGTTGCCGATGGCCAAAGCTTCTAGGGCTGCGTGGTCTGACTGGGGTTCTACCCCAGCATAGGGCGGGTTGGCGTAGTGGGTGATAGGTTCTGCTGCGCCCCAGAAAAGCAGCACAGCACCCACACCGGCGGCAAAGAGCATGCCGAACCAGGCCACCCCGGAATATTCAGGCACTGCATCGTCATTACCGATTTTGATGCGGCCAAAACGGCTCATTGCCATATAAATCAAGAAGGCAAAGAAGACGGCGTTGCCTAGAACATAGATCCAGCCTAGGTAGGTGATGATAAACCCTGAGATGTGCCCAATACCGTTAGACATAGCTGAGGGGAAGAGAACCATCAGCAGGGTAAAAACTAGAATGAACAGGGCAGATGAGAAGAAAATGACGGGGTTGGTGCGTAGCCCCAGCCGGTCGTGTAGCTTGTTCAGCACAGAATTATCCTGGTGGAAGTAAGGGTCTGACTGCACAGGCCCCTTGTAAACCACCGCCTGCGCAGGTGTTGCCCGGTTACTGGGCAACGTATCAATAATAAGCTGGCTTGGGGTTTATTTCCATTCCCCTAGGCCATTATTCACCCACCGAGAGAGCGGACACCTCAGCAAAAACCGCGCGCACCTGCGCAGCAGTGCGCTCCATGCCACCCGAATTATCAATAACCCAGGTAGCAACCGCTCGGCGCTGCGCATCACTAGCCTGAGCCTGCATGCGGGCACGAGCGTCCGCCTCACTCATCCCCCGCCCCTGAACCAGGCGACGCAAACGCTCCTGCGGATCCACCTGCACCACCATCACCCCATCAAACTCAGAAGCCTGCCCAGTCTCAACCAGCAAAGGGATATCCTCAACAATCACAACCCCCGGGCCGTGCTCCTGCACCGCAAGCTGCCGCTGACGCTGCGCCTCAGCCCGCACCGCCGGGTGCACAATAGCATTCAGCTGGGCACGAGCCTGCTCATCAGAAAACACCAAGGACGCTAACGCCGCCCGGTCAAGCTCCCCAGTCGGCAGTAAGATACCCTCACCAAAAGCGCGGACGGTCGCAGCCAGCACCGGCTGGCCAGGCTCCATGAGCTGACGAGAGATAGCATCAGCATCAATCAGCACAGCCCCGCACTCCACCAGCATCTTCGCCACCGTCGACTTACCCGACCCAATACCACCGGTCAAACCAATACGCACAACCACAGCACCTATCCCCTTTATCTTCAAGGCCCAGAAGCAACCATACTGCCCCACTAGCCTACGCCCACTGAGCACCACACACTAGAATAGACACCATGACTGATGAAACCCGCGCCAACCGCTACACCGTGCTCGCCACCCCAGAAGAAACCCGGCACCTACTAGAAATCAAGCGCAGCGAATTCATCGGCTATGCACAACGGGTCGAGTCAGAAGAAGAAGCCCGCGCCTTCATCGAATCGAAACGCAAAATCTACCACGACGCCCGCCACGTCTGCTCAGCCTTCATCATCGGGGCAGACCGCCAGATTCAACGCTCCAGCGACGACGGAGAACCAGCCGGCACAGCAGGCATCCCCATGCTCCAGGCCTTACTGGCTCGCCGCACCCAAGGGCGTGAAGGGCAAGAAGCTACAGACCTCTCCGATATTTGCACTGTTGTTGTGCGCTACTTCGGGGGCATCAAACTCGGGGCAGGAGGTCTGGTGCGCGCCTACACAGACGCAGTCGTTGCCACCTTAGACGCCGCCAATCTCACTGCCCGAGAACGCCTGCGTCTTGGCACCATCACGGCCTCTCACTGTGAGGCAGGGCGTTTCGAAAACGATCTTAGGGCCCTGGGTTATACGGTGCTGGGCACCGAATACACCGCCACCGGCGCTGATATCACCTTAGGGGTTTTTGACGACCAGGCCACCTGCGCCCACACAGAAAAAGCTCTCGCTGAGCTAACCGCTGGCTCAGGGCATATTGTATGGGGTAGCACCCAGTGGGTCGATCTACCCTAGTGACAGGCAACAGGGTTTGTCTTTCTGCATTTTCATAGAGTAAGGGCCCCTCACACTGTTCTAGTGTGAGGGGCCCTTACCTATCAGCTCACTCATTCAGTGAATGAGTTACCGGGATTAGTTGCCGGTCAGCTTCTTGCGCAGCTCAGCCAGTGCCTCGTCAGAAGCCAGGGTGCCGGTCTCGGCAGGCTTGTCTGAAGAGTATGAGGTGGGTGCAGCTTCAGCAGGAGCGGATGCGGGAGCAGCGGCGGCTGCTTCTGCGTCAGCTTCCAGAGCCTTAGCGACCTGTACCTTGTGAGCTTCCCAGCGAGCCTGGGCGTCAGCGTACTGCTGCTCCCATGCTGCACGCTGGGTTTCGAAGCCTTCGAGCCATTCGTTGGTCTCGGGGTCGAAGCCCTCGGGGTACTTGTAGTTACCCTCTTCATCGTATTCTGCGGCCATGCCGTAGAGAGCGGGGTCAAACTCGGTGGACTCAGGGTCTACACCTTCGTTGGCCTGCTTCAGTGACAGGGAGATGCGGCGGCGGTCCAGGTCGATGTCGATGACCTTGACGAACAGTTCGTCACCAACGGAGACAACCTGCTCTGCCAGATCCACGTGGCGAACAGCGAGTTCGGAGATGTGAACCAGGCCCTCGATGCCGTCTTCAACGCGAACGAATGCGCCGAAGGGTACAAGCTTGGTGACCTTACCGGGTACAACCTGACCCAGTGCGTGGGTGCGAGCGAATGCCTGCCAGGGGTCTTCCTGGGTAGCCTTCAGTGACAGTGAGACGCGCTCACGGTCGTGCTCAACGAGAAGAACTTCAACGGTAACTTCGTCGCCAACTTCGACAACCTCTGAGGGGTGGTCGATGTGCTTCCAGGAGAGTTCGGAAACGTGGACGAGACCGTCAACGCCGCCGAGGTCAACGAAGGCACCGAAGTTAACGATGGAGGAGACAACGCCGGTACGAACCTGGCCCTTTTCGAGCTGGTTGAGGAAGGTTGAACGGACCTCAGACTGGGTCTGCTCAAGCCATGCACGGCGGGACAGAACAACGTTGTTGCGGTTCTTGTCCAGCTCGATGATCTTGGCTTCGATTTCCTGGCCAATGTAGGGTGCCAGGTCGCGAACGCGACGCATTTCGACCAGTGAAGCAGGCAGGAAGCCACGCAGGCCGATGTCGAGGATAAGACCACCCTTGACAACCTCGATAACGGTACCGGTAACGACGCCGTCTTCTTCCTTGACCTTCTCGATGTCGCCCCAGGCGCGCTCGTACTGTGCGCGCTTCTTGGAGAGAATCAGGCGGCCTTCCTTGTCTTCCTTGGTGAGGACAAGAGCTTCAACGGTGTCACCAACAGAAACAACTTCGTCGGGATCTACGTCGTGCTTGATGGAAAGTTCACGTGAGGGGATGACACCTTCGGTCTTGTAACCGATGTCAAGCAGAACCTCGTCGTGGTCAACCTTGACAACTTCGCCTGAAACGAGATCGCCGTCGTTGAAGTACTTGATGGTTGCATCGACTGCTGCGAGGAATTCTTCTTCGTTGCCGATGTCGTTGATTGCAACCTGGGGAACGTTGGTGCTCATAGAGAGTAGGGCTCCAATATGGATAGTTTTCTAGGTCAATACAGGCAGACTCTTACGTGCTCCCGCGGTATAGCTTGAAGACTATGGTGCAGGGTAAGGCCCACATGGTTCGCTGTATTGAGCGTTGATACGGACAATATGATGTGCGAGTGCCGTGCGGACGCCGGAGCGAGCACTGTACACGCACAGATTCAAGTCTAGGGGGCACACAGGTGCCGGTCAATGCTTTGGTGGGCGTTTTCACCGCATGTTCACGGGAAAGTGAGGTGATGTTGGTCTTACCCCGCACCCGGGTGTGTTGCCCCAGCGTCCGCACCCCCACCGCAGCCCTTACTAATGCCCCGCCTCATGCCAGGAACGACCCCACCCAACCTGCACATCAAGAGGTACACGCAAAGAAGTAGCCCCACTCATCTCTTCCACCAAGATAGCCTCAGCAGCTTTTTCTTCACCTGCGGCCACCTCAAGAATCAGCTCATCATGAACCTGCAACAAGATACGGCTCGCCAGATTCTCACGGCGCAAACGCTCATCAATATTAATCATGGCAATCTTAATAATGTCAGCAGCCGTACCCTGAATAGGCGAATTCAAGGCAGCACGCTCAGCAGCCTCACGACGCTGACGGTTAGAAGACGCCAAATCAGGCAGAGCACGGCGGCGGCCAAACATGGTCTCAGTGTAACCAGTCTTATGAGCCTCACGGACAATAGAACGCAAAAACTTACCAACCCTACCAAAACGCTGGAAATAGTTGCTGCGCAAACTCGTCGCTTCATCAACACTAATACCCAGCTGCTTAGACAAGCCAAAAGGCGAAAGACCATAAGCTAGCCCATAACTCATAGCTTTGACCTTAGAGCGCATCTGGGCAGTGACATCCTCAGGGGCAACCCCAAACACCTCAGAACCCACATAACGGTGCAAATCCTCCCCCGCCTGGTAGGCGGCAATCAGATCCTCATCATCAGACAGATGCACCATAATGCGCATCTCAATCTGAGAATAGTCAGCGGTGAGCAAGGTAGTGTAATCGGTGCCCTCAACCGGTTCAGGTGCCACCACAAAAGCATCACGAATCTTCCGCCCCTCTTCAGTCCGAATAGGGATATTCTGCAAGTTAGGGTCAGTTGATGAAAGACGACCAGTAGCAGCCACATTCTGCTGGTAGGTGGTGTGAATACGCCCATCTGCTGCAGTTGCCTTACGCAACCCCTCAACGGTCTGCTTAAGCTTGGTGTAATCACGGTAGGTTTGCAGCTCACCGAGAAAAGAGGCCCCCCGGCTCTCAGAATCTACCTGCCCCAAAATCCCTGCAAGAGAATCAGCATCAGTAGAATAGCCACTCTTGAGCTTGCGGGTGGTCGGCAACTCCAGCTCATCAAAAAGGACGCCCTGCAGCTGCTTAGGTGAGGAAAGATTCACCTCATGCCCCAAAATCTCATAAGCAGCATCGGTGGCGCGGGTAACATGCTCACCATAGTAGCTCTTGAGCTCTGAGATAGCATGAGCATCAATCGCCACACCAGCAATTTCCATGCGGGCCAAGGCAGAGGCAGCCGGCAACTCAATTTCCTCATAAAGACCCAACTGGTTCTTAGCCACCAGATCAAGGTGCAAAGCATACGCCAACTCCTGCACAAAGCGCCCCAGCAGACCCTGGTAAGCCGTATCAACCGCAGGCTCCAAGGAGAAAAGCTCCCCCTGCTCTTGCTGCTGCGGGGCAGCCGGGTAGGTTTGACGCAGATAGTCGCGGGTCAAATCTTCTAACATCTCACGGTGGCCACGGCGGCGGGCAGTAGGGATAAAACCACACACATAAGAAGAAAGCATGGGGTCTTCCACTACACCTGCCAGAGGCAACCCATAAGCGGCAAGAGACTTATAGGTCTGCTTCACATCGAAGATAATTTTAGGGGCGCTCGCATCACCCAACCAGTCACCGAGAGCTGCGCGGACGCCGTCCGCCTGCTTCTCAAAACCCAGGTAGGCAACGCGGGCACCGGCAACCAGCACCAGACCATGCAAGGCCTGGCCGTGGGCCAGCCCCTTCTCCCTGGCCTCTTCATCGACCACAGGCCACAGGGTAAGAGCCTGGGCTAGACGCTCAGGCAGCTCAGCAGCACGCTCAACCGCACCCAGCGCATCAGGGGCAGAGGCAAGGAAAGCACCAAAAGACTCCGCACTCTCTAGCACTTCTACAGCATCAACAGTAATCTCAAGGGCAGGAGCTAGCTGGCTCAACCCATCAAACAGTTCAGCTACACGCTTGCGAATAGAGTTGAACTCCAGGTAATCGAAGAGTTCTTCAAGTTCCTCACTCTTGGGGCCATAGCCTGTAGCCTCTTCAAGAGCAACGGGCAGCTCAAGATCATCAACCAAGCGGTTAAGGCGGCGGTTGCGCACCACATCGTCCATGTGCTCACGCAGGGCCTCACCCTTCTTACCCTTAATTTTATCGGCGTTCTCTAACACCCCAGCCAAATCGCCGTACTCGTTAATCCACTTGGCGGCAAAACCTGGGCCCACACCGGGCACACCCGGCAGGTTATCAGCCTGCTCACCGGTCAGCGCAGCCAAATCAGGGTAAAGGTGAGGGGCAACCTTATATTTTTCTTCCACAGCCGCCGGGGTCATATAACGAATACCCTTAGTGGGGCCGGTCGTCACCGGGTAGAGCACCGTGACAGTATCACTCACCAGCTGGAAGGCATCACGGTCACCTGAAACAATCTGCACCTCAAAGCCAGCTTCACGCCCCTGACGGGTGTAGGTAGCCACAATATCGTCCGCCTCATAACGGGGCAGGGTCACCGACGGAATATTCAGGGCCGCCAGGGCCTTCTGAATCAGCTCAATCTGGCCCAGAAACTCCTGCGGTGTCTCATTTCGTCCGCCCTTGTACTCGCCGTATTCCTCAGTGCGGAAAGTACCACCTGATAAATCAAAAGCCACAATAATATGGCTAGGCTGCTCATTTTTAATCAGTAAAATCAGGGTCGAAAGGAAGCCATGAACCGCATTAGTGTGCTGGCCCTCAGCGTTCACAAAGACATCCACCGGGGTGCCGTAAAAGGAGCGGAAAGCCAAAGAGTGCCCATCAATGAGCATGAGTTTACCGGGTGCAGGGGCAGAAGTTTCAGGTCTAGTCATCACGCCTACCATCCTACCGTCTGCCCTGAAACCAACCTAGCCTCACAATTCTCCCCTGCTCTACCATAGAGAGCACATACCAGCCCACCAGCACAGAAAAACCAACCCAGGAAGAGACCATGAGTAAGCAAACCCAGCAGAGCAGCAACTACCAGCAGATACTAGAAGAACGAGGCTCAGGGGCCCTGGCAGAAAAACTCGGTATCACCATCATCGAAGCCTCCCCCGAACTGACCATTGCCACCATGCCAGTTGAAGGGAACACCCAGCCCATGGGCTTACTGCACGGTGGCGCTTCTGCTGCTTTTGCTGAAACCGTAGGCTCACTTTCTGCCTATCTTTCAGTGGCTAACCAGAACAAGGCGGCTGTAGGGGTGGATTTGAACATTACCCACCTGCGCTCTGTGCGGTCAGGTACTGTCACCGCCACCTGTAAGGCTGTCAAACTGGGCCGCACCGTCTGCGTACACGCCATTGACATCACCGATGAGGCTCATAAGCTCGTGGCCACAGCCCGCATCACCAACAACATTATCGACCTGCCCTAGCCAAGGCAGTCGCCGCCCCAGGCTAGGACAGGGCGGGGCAGGACGGGACAGGGCCGGGGCTTCCGGCGTCCTGCTAAACTAGCAGTTTGTGCAATCGCACCCAGACCACACATACCCCCAAGGAACCCCATGAAAAAGATTCCTCTGCTCGTGTGGATTATCGTCGCAATCATCGGCGGTATCCTCATTGGAGCCTTCACCCCCGGCCTCATCTCCGGCATCAACGACGCCCTAGGGTCAGCTATCCCCACCGACTTCGTCGTTCAACTCTTTGTTTCATTCTCCACCGTCTTCAGCGCCTTCCTCAGCTTCGCGATTCCGCTAATTATCATCGGCTTCATCGTGCCCGGCATCGGCTCCCTCGCTAAGGGCGCAGGCAAACTCCTGGGCACCACCGTAGCCCTTTCCTACATTTCCTCCATCGCAGCAGGCTTCCTAGCTCTGGGTGTAGCCTACTTCCTCTACCCCATCATCCTTAAAGGTCAGCAGCTCACCGCCTTCCAGAACCCTGAAGAAGCTCTCTCTGCTGGCTACATCGAATTCACCCTTGACCCCATCATGTCGGTCATGAGCGCCCTGATTCTGGCCTTCATCATGGGTCTAGGTATCACCGCCCTACAGGGTAAGAACATGCTGGTCCTCTTCCAGGACTTCCAGACCATCATCGAAAAGCTCCTGGCCTACGTCATTATCCCCCTCCTGCCGGTGCACATCGTTGGTGTCTTCGCCAATATGACCATGGCAGGGCAGGTCGGCCAGATTCTTGCTGTCTTCGGTAAGGTCTTCATCATGGTGCTCATCTTGCACTGGGTCATGCTGGCTATCCAGTACACCGTCGCCGGTGCCACCTCCCAGCGCAACCCCCTCACCATGCTGCGCGGCATGCTCCCTGCCTACTTCACCGCTATCGGCACTCAGTCATCAGCAGCCACCATACCCGTGACCGTGGCCTCCGCTAAGAAGGTGGGCATCAAGGGCAAGATCGTGGACTTCGCTATCCCCCTGTGCGCCACTATCCACCTCTCCGGCTCCATGATCACCATTACCTCCTGCTCAGTGGCCGTGGTCTACATGACCAGCGGCTCCCTGAGCTTCACCGCCATGATCCCTGTGGTTCTGGTACTGGGCCTCATGATGGTTGCAGCCCCCGGTGTGCCCGGTGGCGCTGTTATGACCGCTATCGGCCTCTTGCAGTCCATGCTGGGCTTCGACGAGTCCATGATTGCCCTCATGATTGCCCTCTACCTGGCCCAGGACTCCTTCGGCACCGCCACCAACGTCACCGGCGACGCCGCCATCGCCTCACTGACCGAGCGCGTAGCTCAAAACTTCGGTGCGAACGAGGAGGACCTACCCGAGTCTGACGAACACCAAGGCAGCCTGGCAGCAGCCCACTAACCGCTACGAGAAGAAAGGCCCCCCATGAGCGCTCACACCCGAAAACTGATCGGTAACATTTTCTTAGTTCTTACCATCATCTTCGCCATCACTGCCCTGAATCAGGGCGGGCTCTGGTGGGCCATCCTCGCCCTGAGCACAGCCGTCACGCTCTGGGGTATCGGTACCAAGAGCAGCCATAAAGGCTCCCTCTAGCACCCTCTGCGGGGTGGCAGCAGCCAGCCCCGCAGGGCCCCACCCCACCGGCAGGCACCCACACCCTTAAAACGTCAAGCCCGCCCCAGCCTAGGCTGGGGCGGGCTTGACTATAGGCGGTGAGCCTTTAGCCTAGTGCACCTGCTTCACAATAGTTTCAGCAACATCACGCATAGAGAGACGACGATCCATAGAGGTCTTCTGAATCCAGCGGAAAGCCTCAGGCTCACTCAAACCCATCTTGGTCATGAGCAAGGACTTAGCCCGATCGACCAGTTTGCGCGTCTCAAACTGGTCCTTGATGTTAGTGACTTCATCCTGAAGAGCACGAATCTGCTCATAACGGCTAATAGCCACCTCAATAGCAGGAATCAAATCATTAGGGGTAAAAGGCTTGACCACATAGGCCATGGCCCCAGCCTCAGCTGCACGGTCCACGAGTTCCTTCTGACTGAAAGCAGTCAGAAGGACGACCGGGGCCAGCTGCTGCTCGTTAATCTGCCCGGCGGCTTCAATACCGTCCATAATGGGCATATTAATATCCATGAGCACCAGGTCAGGGCGGTGCTCTTCAACTAGCTCTACAGCCTTTTTGCCATTATCGGTTTCGGCAATGACCTTAAAGCCCTGATCTTTGAGCATTTCGACGATATCGAGGCGAATCAAGGCCTCGTCTTCAGCGACGACGACGGTGCGCGCGGGCTGCTGATCGTGGTTCTCGGGCTCTTGGGTGGTCTGCTCTGACATACCCTGCTCCTTAGGTCGTTTCAGCGTTAACCTTATTAAAGTTCGCTCGTTGTGTAAAAAGTTCGCTGTTCTATTTTCGCACGCTCGCACCCCTCTAAGCCCGTATGGACGGGGTGACGGTGCGTACCCTTTTCGACTCCCATCATAGTAGAGCAAAGCCCCTTACTTCTAGGAAAAATACGCCGATTGGCGTTCGGCAGGTAAAACAGTGTATTGTAGAAGAGCTTTCGCACTTGCCCAAGTGGCGGAATTGGCAGACGCGCCGCACTCAAAATGCGGTTCTTCGGAGTGTGGGTTCGAGTCCCACCTTGGGCACACAACAAGCTCCCGGCCTGGTACAACATTCCAGGTCGGGGGCTTTTCTTTTATCTCACAACAATGCGGCAGCCTTTGACCCCTCAAGTACTCCCCTACACACACGAAACCCGCCTGCCCCATCGATGGAGCAGGCGGGCCGGTGTGGATACAAGACCGGAGCTTGGCTCTGATCTTGTGGTTCCTACGGTGGTTCGTTCCAAAACCATCTGTCCGGTCTTGAACCACCAATAATTAGTCTACACCTATTAGGCAGGTTAAAGTACATTTATCAATCAAATAGGTAACTTTACCCCTATATGACAAAGGACCACCCCACCCAACAGTTAGACACCAAGACCAGGTAAAAACCTAGTCAGTGTAGGGGCAGACCTGCTCACGGGCCTCAGGCAGCACAGCACCAGCGTCATCAAGGTCGCCCACACGGTGCACCTTAACAGTGTTAGTTGAACCGGCAACGCCGGGAGGTGAACCGGCAGCCATCACAATCAAATCGTTAGCTTCTGCCAGGCCATTAGCCAGCATGTAACGGTCAACTGCAGCTGTCATCTCGTCCGTATCTTTAGCAGTGGGTGATACCGCAGCCTCAACACCCCACAGCAAAGAAAGGAAAGCACGCACAGAAGGCTCAGGGGTCAAAGCCAGCACAGGCTTAGCCGGACGCAGGCGGGCCAGACGGCGGGCAGTGTCGCCAGACTGGGTGAAGCTAGCAATATATTTAACATCCAACTGGTCAGCAATATTGACCGCCGCACGGGTGATAGCGCCGCCACGGGTCTTAGGTGAAGTACCCAGCTCAGGCACACGGAAGAGGCCACGCTCTTCGGTGGACTTAATAATGCGGGCCATAGTCTGAATGGTAATGATGGGGTACTTACCCACTGAGGTCTCACCAGAGAGCATAACCGCATCGGCACCGTCCAGAATAGCGTTAGCGCAGTCTGATGCTTCTGCACGGGTGGGGGTAGGGTTCTGAATCATGGTTTCTAGCACCTGGGTTGCCACAATAACGGGCTTTGCCCAGCGACGAGCCAGCTCAATGGCGCGCTTTTGCACCAGGGGCACTTCTTCGAGGGGGAACTCCACGCCCAGGTCGCCACGGGCCACCATGATACCGTCAAACTTATCGACAATATCCTGCAGGTTCTCAACAGCCTGAGGCTTCTCAATCTTGGCGATAACAGCAACCTTGCGGCCTTCTTCTGCCATGATTTCGTGAACACGCTGAATATCGTCACCTGAGCGCACGAACGAAAGAGCGATAATATCGACGCCCAAGTTCAGGGCAAAACGCAGGTCGCGCTCGTCCTTCTCAGTCAGGGCAGGGATAGAAACAGCAACACCGGGCAGGTTAATGCCCTTGTTGTTAGAAACAGGGCCGCCCACAATGACGCGGGTGGTTACGGTAGTCTCATCAACCTCGATAGCTTCAAGACGGATCTTGCCGTCATCAACCAGCAGGGTATCGCCGGGGTTAACGTCCCCGGGGAGGCCCTTGAAGGTGGTGCCGCAGATTTCTTTGGTGCCTTCGACATCTTCAATGGTGATTTTGAAGGTGTCGCCAGGTTCAAGAATTTCTGCACCGTTCTTGAAGGTTGCTAGGCGGATCTTGGGGCCCTGCAGGTCTGCGAGAATCGCGACATTGCGGCCAAGGCGTTCAGCCTGCTCGCGGATGGTTGTGTATGAGTTGGTGTGTACCTCATGGTCACCGTGGCTCATGTTCAGACGGGCAACATTCATGCCCGCTTCGATAGCCGCTGCAATTTTCTCCGGTGCAGAAATTGCGGGGCCAATAGTACAAACAATCTTTGCGCGTCTCATCAATCAACCTTAGGTATGTAGGGGTCTGAGAACCATGGCGTGGTTTCTGTTAGTAGCGGTTTGCTGACCGCCCCTAACCAGCCTCTGTGGAGAGGGCTGTGAAACCAACGTGTCCACTGCCTCATTATACGTTGCTTCACACAAACAAATGTGTCATCTTGCTTGTCACCTTTGAGAGCACCCGCCCCAGAGGCGTATCCTGAATGCGGAAGACTAAGCTAGCAACTTACCTACAACCTGACGAAAGACTGCTCATGACTACCCCCAACGTCCTTATCCTCTTCGGCTCCACCTACGGCCACACCGAACGCTACGCCCAGTGGATTGCAGAAGACCTGCGCGCCCACGCGTCCGCCCCCCAGGTCACCCTCTGCCCCTCCACCGAAGCTACCGACGACATGATCACAGCAGCGGACGTGCTCATCGTAGGCGCTAGCTACCTGGGCGGCTTCCTCACCGGCGCCCCCACTCTGCGCAAGCGCCGCGAAGCTATGCTCACCGTTCCCCACCGTGTCTTCTACACTGTTTCCTTCAACGGCACCGAACTCTACCCCCGCACCTACCTGGATGAGCGCGTCATGAAGAGCTACAAGGCCGATGTTGCAGGCGGCCGCCCCGCCTTCCACTTCCGCGGGGGCCTCAAAATGAACGAAATGACCCGCCTGCACAAGACCGCCCTGGCCGGCGTCAAGACCGCCTACAAGCTCAAGCCCAAGCAGAACGAATACGACAAGCAGCTTATTGAAGCCTTCGAAAACGGCGGGGCTGACCACACCAACCGCGAATGGATTGCCCCCCTGGTTGCTGAAGTCGAAACCTACCTCACCGATATCGCCGCCTCCTAACCATGAAGACGCTCCTGATTGCCTACGGTAGCCAGTATGGTTACACCGAGCAGTACGCCCGCTGGGCCGGTCAGCAGCTTGAAGGGCAGTTTGCCCTCCACCTCTTGCCCCTAGAGCAGCTCACCAAGCCTGCCCTAGACGGGGCGGACGTAGTCGTAGCAGGTCTGAGCGACTACGGCGGGTTTCTCACCGGGGCGCAAGAACTCAAAAAGTACGACCAGAAGCTCAAGGCCAAGCCCTTTGCCCTCTTCACTGTTTCATTCAGTGGCCTAGAAGGGGCTAGCCAGCAGAAGCTCGATGCCCTGCTGGCGAGAAACCTGGGTGAGGCCCTGGTGAAGGACGCCCTGGGCACCTTTCATCTGCGCGGCGGCTTAGACCACACCCGGCTATCCTTCAAGCACAAGACCGTGATGGTAGGGATTCGCTCAGCGATTGCGGCCCTGCCCAAAAAGTCTGAGGCTAACCAGCAGATGCTAGAGAGCTTCGCCCAAAAAACCGTGGACTACTCTAGCAAGGAGCAGATTACCCCTCTCGTGCAGGCAGTAGCTGCCCTAGCATAAGAAAAGCACCGGGCAGGTAGACTCACAGAAGTAATGAGTCTACCTGCCCGGTGTCTATTTCACTCAGTTTAGAGGGCCAGGTCGATAGCCCGGTCTGAGGGAGCTACCGGCGCAGGGAGCTCAGTAGAACCAGTCAGGTATTTCTCAACGGCTGCGGCACAGGCCCGCCCCTCAGCGATAGCCCAAACAACCAAGGACTGGCCGCGCCCGGCGTCACCGCAGGAGAAAATACCAGGCACATTGGTCATGTAGTTCTCATCGCGGGCCACATTGGTGCGACGATCAAGTTCTGCACCAGCCTGGGCGGTAATGGCGTCATTCTCCTGGCCGGTGAAGCCCAAAGCCAAGAAAACCAGGTCAGCAGGGATCACGCGCTCAGTTCCAGCCTTAGGTGCACGGCGACCATCAGGCAGGTACTCGGTCTCAGCGACCTTCAGGCCGGTCAGCTGACCGTTCTCCCCCACAAATTCGACGGTGGAGGCCAGGTACTTGCGTTCACCACCTTCCTCGTGGGAGGAGGATACTTCAAAGACCTTGGGGAACATGGGCCAAGGCTCATGGTCAGCGCGGTCAGCCGGGGGCTGAGCACCAATAGCCAAGGTAGTAATAGAAGCAGCACCCTGACGCACGGCAGTACCAATACAGTCAGAGCCGGTGTCACCACCACCCAACACAATAACGTGCTTACCGGCCGCATTAATGCTGGGAGTCTCCACCTCACCTGCAACAACCCGGTTAGCCTCGGTCAGATAAGGCATGGCGTAGTGAACGCCCTCCAAGTCAGCACCGGGGATAGACAGGCCGCGGGGGGCAGTAGCACCAGTAGCCACAATGACAGCATCGTAGCGGCGCTTCAAATCATCCCAGGTGATGTCCTGACCAATTTCAACGCCAGTGCGGAAGCGAGTGCCTTCAGCCTCCATGACCTCAATACGGCGGTCCACAATCTGCTTTTCCAGCTTAAAATCGGGGATGCCGTAACGCAGCAGGCCACCGACCTTATCGTCACGTTCAAAGACAGCCACCGTGAAACCGGCCTGGGTCAGCTGCTGGGCAGCAGCCAAACCGGCGGGGCCAGAACCAACCACGGCCACAGTCTTATCAAGCATACGGTCAGGCATAATCGGCTCAATGAAGCCGCCCTCAAAGGCCTGTTCAGCAATCGAATACTCAATCTGCTTAATGGTCACCGCAGGCTGGTTGATGCCCAGCACACACGAGCTCTCGCAAGGAGCCGGGCAGACGCGCCCAGTGAACTCAGGGAAGTTATTGGTCGCGTGCAGACGCTCAACAGCCTTCTCAGTCTGCTCACGCCAGGTCAAATCATTCCACTCCGGGATCAGGTTACCCAGGGGGCAACCAACATGACAGAAAGGAACACCGCAGTCCATACAGCGGGAGGCCTGAGTCTTAAGAACCGCTGAGTTCTGGGCGATCTGCACTTCCTTCCAATCAAGAATACGCACAGGCACGGGGCGCTTAGGACGGTCTTGACGGGTGGTTACTTTCAGAAAACCGCGGGGATCAGCCACGAGCGGTCACCTCCAAAATCTTGTTCCAAACCTGCATAGATTCGGTGTCTTCGCCGGCGGCAGCAGCCTCGGCACGGATAGCTAGTACGGCGGCAAAGTCGCGCGGGAATACCTTGGTGATGCGGGCGAAAGTACCCTCCAAGTCTTCCAGCAGGGCAGACGCCAGGTGCGAGCCGGTCTCAGCCTGATGGCTGGTCAAAAGCTGGGCGACAGTGGAACGATCCTCTTCATTCAGTTCAAGGAAAGTCAGCTCACCTGATTCACGGGACTGTTTATTGACCTTAGCCATATCCAGGTCAAGCACGTAGGCGATACCACCACTCATACCTGCACCAAAGTTACGGCCAGTAGCGCCCAGAATCAGAGCCAGGCCACCAGTCATGTATTCACACCCGTGATCGCCAATGCCTTCAACCACAGCGGTTGCACCAGAGTTACGAACCAAGAAGCGTTCACCCACAAGACCGCGGATAAACATCTCACCACTGGTTGCGCCGTAGCCGATGACGTTACCGGCTACCACGTTCTCCTCGGCAACCAAGGGGGCAGCGGCGTCCGGAGCCACAATAATACGGCCACCAGAAAGACCCTTGCCCACATAGTCGTTAGAATCGCCAGTCAGGCGAATAGTGACACCCTCAGGCAAGAAAGCACCCAAAGACTGGCCCGCATGACCGGTCAGGTTCAAGGTGATGGAATCACGGTCAAGCACATCAATACCGAAAGTCTTCGTGACGGCGTGGCCCAACATGGTACCTACCGAGCGGTCAGTGTTCACCACCTGCGAGTCAATAACAACCGGGGTGCGGTCGCCCAGGGTCTGCTGAGCTGCCGCAATGAAGGTGTTATCGATGTGCTGGTCAAGTTCATGATCCTGATCCTTCAGGTGGCGGATGCCCTGGCCCTGGTATTCAACAGCAGTTGAAGTCAGTACCTTAGACAGGTCCAGCCCATCAGCCTTCCAATGCTCAATAGCCTGAGACATATCAAGCAGCTCAGCATGGCCAATAGCCTCATCCAGGGTGCGGAAGCCAAGCTGAGCCAAGTATTCACGCACTTCTTCTGCAATGAACTCGAAGAAGTTCACCACATGGTCGGCCTTGCCAGTAAAACGGGACCGCAGCTCAGGGTTCTGAGTGGCCACACCCACCGGGCAGGTATCCAGGTGGCATTTACGCATCATAATGCAGCCCTCAACAATCAGAGGTGCGGTAGCAAAACCGTACTCTTCAGCACCGAGCAGGGCAGCAATAATGACATCACGCCCGGTTTTGAGCTGACCATCAGCCTGAACGACCACACGGTCACGCAAACCGTTAATCATGAGGGTCTGCTGGGCTTCAGCCAGGCCCAGCTCCCAGGGGGCACCTGCATGTTTAAGAGAGTTCAGGGGGGCCGCACCAGTACCACCATCGTGCCCAGAAATCAGCACAACATCAGCCTTAGCCTTAGTGACACCTGCTGCCACCGTGCCCACGCCCATCTCAGAGACGAGCTTCACGTGAATACGGGCGGCAGGGTTAGCGCGCTTGCAGTCATAAATGAGCTGGGCCAGATCCTCAATAGAGTAAATATCGTGGTGAGGAGGCGGCGAAATTAGCGAAACACCAGGAGTCGAGTGGCGGGTCTTAGCCACCCAGGGGTAAACCTTCTGGGCCATGAGCTGGCCACCCTCACCAGGCTTAGCGCCCTGAGCCATCTTAATCTGGATGTCATCAGCGTTAGTCAGGTAAAGGGACGTGACACCAAAACGCCCAGATGCTACCTGCTTAATAGCAGAACGACGGGCGGGGTCAAGCAGACGGTCAACGTCCTCACCGCCCTCACCAGTGTTGGACTTAGCGCCTAGGCGGTTCATGGCGATAGCTAGAGTCTCGTGAGCCTCCTGAGAGATAGAACCATAAGACATAGCACCGGTAGAGAAACGCTTCACAATCTCACTGACAGGCTCAACCTCATCAATATCGATGGGGGTGCGATCCTGGGTGAAGGTGAAGAGGCCGCGCAGAGTCATCAGGTCCTTAGCCTGATCATCGACCAGCTGAGTGTAAGACTTGAACAGGTCGTAGTTGCGGGTCTTGGTGGAGTGCTGCAGACGGAAAATCGTCTCAGGGTTAAAGAGGTGGGGTGCACCATCACGGCGCCAGTCGTATTCGCCGCCAGTCTCCAGGGCCCGGTGCGGCACAGAAACGCCGTCATCGGGGTAAGCATCATGGTGACGCTTGCGGGTTTCAGCTTCGATAACGTCCAAGCCCACACCGTCCATCTGGGAGTGGGTTCCAGTGAAGAACTGGTCAACAACCTGCTGGGACAGGCCCAGGGCCTCAAAGGTCTGGGCACCACAGTAGGAGGAGACGGTAGAAATACCCATCTTGGACATAATCTTCTGCAGACCCTTACCCAGGGCCTTAATGAGGTTATAGACAGCCTCAGCCTCAGTGACACCAGTGATTTCACCCTGAGCAACCAGCTCTTCTACCGACTCCATAGCCAGGTAAGGGTTAACAGCCGAAGCACCATAGCCAATCAGAGTGGCAACATGGTGAACCTCGCGCACATCACCGGCTTCAACGATGAGGGCAACCTTGGTGCGGGTAGCAGAGCGCAACAGGTGGTGGTGGACGGCGCTAGTCAGCAGCAGGGAGGGAATGGGCGCCCAAGCACCGTTAGAGTTACGGTCTGAAAGAATCAGGAACTGCACGCCACGCTCAACCGCAGCAGAAACCTTCTCACAGATTTCAGCGATACGGTTACGCAGTGCTTCCTCTCCCCCATTAGCCAGGTAGAGGCCGCTGACCTTAAGGGCAGCAGGCATGCCATCTTCATCCTCAATGTGGGCGATTTTATCGAGCTCATCATTATTGATGACAGGGAAGTCAAGACCCACATGCTGCACCTTTACTCGACCATTACGCAGCAGGTTGCCATTAGCACCAATGGAAGTTTTCAGGCTAGTCACCAGCTCTTCACGGATAGAATCCAAAGGCGGGTTAGTGACCTGGGCAAAGGACTGCACAAAGTAGTCAAAGAGCAGACGATGACGCGAGGACAACACCGCAATGGGGGTGTCTGTACCCATAGCGTAGATGGGTTCAGCACCGGTCTTAGCCATGGGCGCCAGAATCTTACGCAGCTCTTCTTCAGTGTACCCAAAGGTCTGCTGACGCTTAAGAATTGACTGTCGAGAGGCACGAATGTGCTCACGGTCAGGCAGGTCAGCCAAATCAACAATGTTCTCATCAGCCCACTGCTTCCAGGGCTGCTCGGCGGCAACTGCTGCCTTAACCTCTTCGTCGGGCACCAGGCGTCCTGCCTTAGTGTCCACAAAGAACATCTTGCCCGGTGAGACGCGGCCCTTCTCAACAATCTTCTCTTCGGGCATATCAACCACGCCCACCTCAGAGGCCAGAATAACCAGGCCATCATCGGTCACCCAGTAGCGGCCAGGGCGCAAACCGTTACGGTCCAGCACGGAGCCGACATTATCGCCGTCCGTAAAAGCAATGGCAGCAGGGCCGTCCCAGGGCTCCATGAGAGAAGAGTGGTAGCGGTAGAAGGCGCGGCGGTCCTCGTCCATGGTTTCGTGGTTTTCCCAGGCCTCAGGGACCATCATCATCAACACCTGCGCCGCTGAGCGGCCAGAGAGCATGAGCAGCTCAGCAACCTCATCAAAGCTCTGAGAGTCAGAGGCACCTACAGAGCAGATAGGGAAAAGCTCTTCAGGGTTACGGCCCAGCACCGGGGACTTAAGCTGAGACTGGCGGGCGCGCATCCAATTGCGGTTACCCTTGACCGTGTTAATTTCACCGTTGTGGGCAATAGTGCGGAAAGGCTGAGCCAGCGGCCACGAAGGGAAAGTGTTGGTCGAAAAACGCGAGTGAACAATGGCCAGCTTGGTCGCAAAACGCGGGTCGGACAGATCCGGGTAGAAAGGCTCAAGCTGGGCGGTGGTCAGCATACCCTTATACACGATGGTGCGTGAAGAGAAGGAGGGGAAGTAGACGCCAAGTTTGCGCTGGGCGCGCTTACGCACCCGGAAGGCCTTCTGATCGAGCTGGCGGCGCTCTGAATCTTCGTCCAGGTTAATGACGGGAATGTGCCCGGTGAAGGGGGCATTGACAGCGTCCAGGTCTTCGCCGGAGGCTTCTGCGATAAACATCTGCACAAAATATGGCATGACCGCACGGGCGGCCTTACCAACAATGTCAGCCTTAACCGGCACCTCACGCCAACCCAGTACACGCAGGCCCTCACGCTGAGCAATCTGAGTTAGCCCCTCCTTGAGTTCATCTGCGTTCTCGCCATTGGTGGGTAGGTAGGCGGTACCTACCGCATACTTGCCCAGCTCCGGCAGCTCAAAATCGACGACCTCACGCAAGAAAGCGTCAGGAATCTGTAGCAAAATGCCAGCGCCATCGCCGGTACCTTCGTCCGCGCCCACAGCACCACGGTGCTCTAGACGGCGCAGAGCGGTCAGGGCGTGATCAACGATGTCGTGGCCCGGTGTGCCGCGCAGGGTGGCAATCATGGCCAAGCCGCAGGCGTCCTTTTCATTCTCCGGGTTGTAAAGACCAGTGGCATCGGGGATGGAGGCGAATGTGGTGAAAGGTGAAGGGGCGTGCCCGATGGTGTGGTGGTCCTGGGTGAAGGTCTTATCGGCGTTGACTGCACTGCCGAGCGTGGTGTGACTCATGTGGGCCGTTCCTACTTACGTTGGGCTCAGGTGCCGGTGGGCAGGGCTAAACGGCTGGCGCGCAGGAGCGGGGGTGGGGCATCAGGGCGCTGGTAGTTTAGCCGCTCCTTTGCAGCACAAGATGTCGGTGGTTGCCTCATTACGGTAATGGAACAGACGATAGCCGCAGGACGCCAGGGTGGGGTTCCTGCACTAGGGGCAACCCCGCCTTCGGATAGGCGGCGAGGTAAAACTTCCATCAGTCGTAAGAGGTTTCGTTACGTATGTGTAAATTTATACACCGCTGCGTGTAAAGATTCAACAGCTCACCCAGCCTCTGGTTACCGCCGCGACAGCTCACTTCCCTGTTAAATAGAGGCTTAGAGCCGAGTGTCACCTCAGGACTTCCCCGCTCAGCCAAGGAAAAATAGAATTAGGTCATGAATAATTATCGTAATAATTCAATTATTGGTGGCGGCCAAAGAGACAAAATGAAACTCTTTAATAGCCCCACATCTTGCTATTTGAGATAGGGGCCTGGGCAGAAACAGACAGAGCAGCACGGCACCAAGCCACAAAATAATCCGCACTTATTCTGGTTTACCCGCAACTAGTTGCGGACTATTCAGAATAAATGCGGATTGGTTTCTATGCTTGTGCGCTAGTTGCCGGAACGGACGGACGCCGGGGCGGGCTCGTCCCTACCCGGCCGGGAAAAGCCGGACCCAGAAGAACCCTGCCGGTAAGCACCGGGCAGCTCCCCGCACCTGCGCGCACGGGCACCCATGAGCGCGAACATGAGAATACCCAACAACAAGACCGCGCCAGAGGTCCACACATGAACACGCACACCCCACAGCATCTCAGCAGTATCAATGCGTAAGAAACACTCAATCAGGAGACGGCCAAACCCATACCAGGTGACATAAGCCCAAAAAATCTGCCCCATCTGGAATACCCCGCGGCGGCCCAGGGCAATCAGTAAGGCAGCACCAAGTAGGTTCCACAAGGACTCATAGAGGAAGGTGGGGTGAAAAAGCGTCCCCACAGGGTACTGGTCAGGAAAATTAGGTGAAGTTGCCGAAATCTCCAGGCCCCACGGTAAGGTAGTGGGCCTGCCAAAAAGCTCCTGGTTAAACCAGTTACCCCAGCGGCCCAGCGCCTGGGCAATCATGATGCCGGGGGCGGCGGCGTCCGCAAATTTAGGGAGCGAAATACCATAGCGGCGGCAGGCATACCAGGCGCCCAAGCCACCGACAGAAATCGCACCCATAATACCGATACCACCCTCCCAAATCTTGAACACATCAAGCAGGTCAGCGCCCTCACCAAAATAAGAGCCAGGGTCGGTAATCAGCACATGGTAAAGACGGGCACCAACAATACCGGCAGGAATAGCCCACATGGCAACATCCCACACACGCTCAGGGTCCTCACCCCAGGCGGCCCAGCGGCGGCCAGTGAGCCACAGGCACACCACAATGCCCGCCAGAATACACAGGGCATAGAAATGAATCGTCAAAGGGCCCAGCTCAAAAGCAGAAACGGACGGCGAAGGAATCGACGCCAAGACAGTAGAAGCCACCATAGAAGCCCTACTCGCGGCCAGCTAGCTGGCGAGTCAAGGCACCCACAGCAGCCGGGCCGCCCTCAGCCAAGGCCTTCACCAAAGCAGTACCCACAATCACGCCGTCCGCATAGGCACCGATTTCTTCAACATGCTCACGCCGGGACACACCCAAGCCCACGCAGGCGGCAGGGGCACCGGCAGCACGCAAATCAGCGACCAGGGTCTCAGCGGCAGTGTTCACCGAAGAACGAGCACCGGTCACACCCATGACCGACACAGCATAAACGAAACCGCTCGAAGCCCGAGAAATCAGAGAAAGACGCTCAGGGCTAGAAGAAATAGCAGCCAAGAAAATACGGTCAAGGCCGTGCTTCTCTGAAGCCTCAAACCAGTCAGCGGCCTCATCAGGCACCAGGTCAGGGGTAATCAGACCCGCACCACCAGCTTCAGCAAGCTGCTGGGCAAAGAGATCAACACCGCGGCGTAGCACAGGGTTCCAGTAGGTCATCACCAGAACCACCGCATCAGTAGCAGCGGTAATCTCACGCACAGCACGGAACAAATCATCGGTGTGGAAGCCCTTCTCAATGGCCTCCACAGTGGCCCGCTGAATCACAGGGCCGTCCATCACAGGGTCTGAGTAGGGCAAGCCCAGCTCAATAATATCGACCCCGTTACGGCCCATCTCAATAGCAGCCTCAATGGACTCATCAACACTGGGGTAGCCCACCGGCAGGTAACCAATCAGGGCAGCACGGCCCTGGGCCTTACAGTCAGCCAAACGGGCGGCCAGCTGAGAATCGGGGTTGGGGGCAGGGAAAATGCCCTTACGCACCGAGTAGCGGGCCTCGTCCTGAAAATCCATGTAGCTCATTTAGGCACCCTTGCTTTCGTTCTGCGCGGTTTCATCATTCTGCGCGGTGGCTTCTGCCGCGGCTTCTTTATTCCCCACATTCAGGCTGGTTGAGGGGATAGCTTTACCCAGGCCAAACCATTTGAGGGCGGTCTCCATGTCTTTATCGCCGCGGCCTGAAAGGCAGACAATCATGGACTTTTCGTGGGCGGTAGCCGGGTCTTCCGCGGCCCATTCTTGAGCAACACGCAGGGCACCGGCGAGCGCGTGGGACGATTCGAGGGCTGGGATGATGCCTTCGGTGCGGCAGAGTAGGCGTAGGGCCTCCATGGCTTCAGTGTCGGTGACAGCCTGGTAGTCTACGCGGCCGATGTCTGAGAGGTAGGCGTGTTCGGGGCCGACGCCGGGGTAGTCTAGGCCTGCTGAGATGGAGTGGGATTCGATGGTTTGGCCGTCTTCATCTTGCATGAGGTAGGTCATGGCGCCGTGGAGCATGCCGGGGCGACCTAGGTTGATGGTGGCTGCGTGGCGGTCGGTGTCGATTCCGTCGCCGCCTGCTTCGAAGCCGTAGATTTTGACGTTGGCGTCATCGAGGAAGGCGTGGAAGAGGCCGATGGCGTTGGAGCCGCCGCCTACGCAGGCTGCGATGCCGGTGGGTAGGGTGCCGGTGGCTTCGAGGAACTGTTGGCGGGCTTCGGTGCCGATGGCGTCGTGGAAGTAGCGCACCATGGCGGGGAAGGGGTGGGCGCCGGCTGCGGTGCCTAGGAGGTAGTGGGTGGTATCTACGTTAGAGACCCAGTCGCGCAAGGCTTCGTTGATGGCGTCTTTGAGGGTGCGTGAGCCGGTCTGTACGGCGATGACGGTTGCACCTAGTAGCTGCATGCGGGCTACGTTGAGGGCTTGGCGTTCGGTGTCTTCTTCGCCCATGTAGACTCCGCAGTCCATGCCGAAGAGGGCGGCGGCGGTGGCGGTGGCGACACCGTGCTGGCCTGCGCCGGTTTCTGCGATGAGGCGGGTCTTGCCCATGCGCTTGGCCAGTAGGGCCTGGCCGATGACGTTGTTGATTTTGTGGGAGCCGGTGTGGTTGAGATCTTCGCGTTTGAGGAAGAAGCGCACTCCCCCGGCTGCTTCTGAGAGGCGGGGTACTTCGGTGAGCAGGGAGGGGCGGTTGGAGTATTCGGCTGAGAGGCGGCGGAACTCGTCGATGAATTCGGGGTCGAGTTTGGCTTTTTCAAAGGTTTCTTCGAGCTCGTCCATGGCGGCGATGAGGGATTCTGCCATGTAACGGCCACCGTATTTGCCGAAGTAGGGGCCGGGGGCGTTTTTGAGGCTTTGGCCCGAGGCTAGGAATTGTTCTGCCAGGGTTTCAGTCATGGGGTTTCCCTTCTGTGGGGCTAATCGGTGAATGTCTGGTGGTCTGGGCGGACGCCGGTAGGCGCCCTGCCCAGCAAATGGTGGGTTGGCGGGGGTTAGGCTGATGCGGCGGCCAGCCAGGTTTCTCGTGCTTGGGCACCGGCGGCACGGAATTCGCGTAGGGTTTCGGTGGGGGTGCCTGATTTGACCAGGGCCTCGCCCACAAGCACAGCCTTGGCACCGTGGGAGGCGTAGGTAGCGACGTCCTGGGGGCTAGCTACCCCTGATTCGGCGACGATGATGGCATCGGCAGGCAGCAGGGGGGCCATTGCGCTGAAGTTATTGTTATCAACTTCTAAGGTTTTGAGGTTGCGCACGTTTACACCTACGATGCGGGCACCGAGGGCGATGGCTCGTTCAATTTCTTCAGGGGTGTGGGTTTCTACTAGGGCGTTCATGCCCAGTTGGTGGGTGAGGTCGAGGAAGCGGCGTAAGGTGGCGTCATCGAGGGCTGCGACAATGAGCAGGATGAGGTCGGCGCCGTGGGCGCGGGCCTCCCAAATCTGGTATTCGTCGACGGTGAAGTCTTTACGCAAGACTGGGATGCTCACAGCGGCGCGGACGGCGTCAAGGTCGGCTAGGGTGCCTTTGAAGCGGCGTTCTTCGGTGAGCACGGAGATAGCAGTTGCTCCCCCGGCCTGGTAGGCGGCAGCCAGCTGGGCGGGGTCTGGGATAGCTGAGAGGGCACCCTTGGAGGGGGAAGAGCGTTTAACTTCAGAAATAATTTCGACGCTGCTAGCTTGGGCACCGCGGAGGGCGGCTAGGGCGTCGAGGGCTGGGGCTTGGGCTACTGCGCGCTTTTTGAGGTCTTCAAGTGGCTGGGCGGCGCGGCGGGTTTCGAGGTCTTCGCGGACGCCTACGATGATGTCGTCTAGTACGGTCATGGTGCCCCTTGGTTCTGGTGCGCGGACGGCGCAGGTTGGTTTTTAGTGGTGGTACTTGGTGTGCTTGCCGCCTTGGCCGTAGCCTGCTGCGCGGAGCACGACACCGGTGACAAGGCCGATAGCAATAATTGCGATACCGACGATGAGGATGGGGGTGTTTGAGATGCAAAAGCCGATTGCACCGATAACAGCACCGGCGATCATGATGCCGACCATGGCCCATGAGGCGGTGGTGTTGCCGTGGTTGTTGTAGGGCTGGTCGGGGACCATCTCAACGGTCTGCTGTGCCATGTGAGTCTCCTTGTACTGTGTGGGCGTGCGCTTGCCGGTACCTGGGGCAGAGCACACGGGTGCTTGTTTCTATCTTATGAGATAGCGGGCTCTTTGGCCCAGTTTAGGCACCCGTGTGCTCTTTATTTCCTTAGGCAAGATGGCCGGTGACGCTTTCGACTGCCGCCAGTAGCTCACCGTTAGCAACTAACTGCACGGTCTGCTCAATTTCGGGTGAGAGGAAGCGGTCGGGGCCAGGGCCGGCCACATCTTTGCGTAGGCGCTCAATCACGGCAGCTGTTGCAGGTGAGGGGGTCTGCGGGGCACGCAGGTCGATGCCACGGGCGGCGGTGAGTATTTCAATGGCGAGGACACGGGTGAGCCCATCCACAGCCTTCCGTAGCTTGCGGGCGGCCTCTACTTTCCAGTCCTCGAAAGTAACCTCGGTGGGCAGGTAGCTGAGCGGGTCGTGGGCGCTGGTCTGATCGGTGACGATGTCGATGGGGGCCTTGCGGCGCAGCAACTCGGGGAAAATTTCGGCGGCATTGCCGATATAAATCCAGGAACCGGCGGTCATCTGGCCGTACATCATCAGGCCTTCGGCTTCGAGCTTGCGGAAGTGTTCCCAGTTGGCCCAGTCACCGACCAGGTTGGAGTTAGCCAGCAGCACGCGCGGGGCCCACTCATTGGTGCGGAAGACACCCACGGGTTTGCCGGACTGTACCAGCATGGTCTCATCGTCTTTGAGGGTTTTGAGGGTAGCGACGATAGCATCAAAAGCTTCCCAGGAGCGGGCTGCACGGCCGGTGCCGCCGTTTGTTCCAGCAATTCGCTGAGCACAAGGCCACAAGAACCCCGCCTACCAGCTACTCAAAACCATCATCACAGAGCAGATTAACAGCGGCCACTGGACAGCAGGCGAAAGCATCCCCTCAGAAAATGAACTGGCCAATGCCCTGGGCCTCTCCCGCATGACCATCAACCGCGCTATACGCGAGATGACAATCGAGGGTCTACTCGTGCGTACACGACGACGGACTGCCCATCCAACGCGAAGAGCGCTACGTCAACGCCGCGGACATACCCGACTATCTAGAACAGGACTTCACCAGCATCACCCCCAATTTTTACCTGGGACAGTGCTCCCCTATCACCCGGGGTACGCATACCGTTGAGGCGGTGCTGCCCACCAGCTCACAGGCGTCCGATCTGCAAATCACCCCCACCGAACCCTGCCTGCAACTACTGCTTCGACAGCAGGTACAAACTCCACACCGACCACCTAGGAAGGGTCTAGTTAGTCACAAGAAAAAGAGTCGGGGGTGGATACGAAGAAAAAATTGAATGCTAGAAACCGTCGGGGCGAGCCGCAAAACCTCTCGGAATCAACCGCTCAGGAGACGTCAGCTCCAATAAACCGTGCAACTTAACCCGATCAAGCTCCTCCCCCGTGGCCCGGTTATGCCGGGTCATCATAAAATAATCCAGATCATGATCATCAACGAACAGGGTAAAATCGTCCTCCCCAAAACGAATGCTCACATTCCCATTCACGGCCTCAGGAAAAACCTCAAACAGCTCCTCAGTCCTACCGGTAGCCAAATCTGTAGCAAATACACGATCACCCATATACCAATGCAACCTCCCATCTTCAGCCACAACAAAGTCATCGTGGTACCCCAGTTCAGCGCTCCGGCCCCCTCCCTCCACGCTTGCCTGTACAGGCTCACCCTCAGGATCTAGCATCTGCCTCACCGCATACTCACCAGTCACCGTATCCCAAGCCAGTAAATAGGCCAAGGAAGGCTTCTCCCAGGTCTCCCCATCTCTCACGCGCATAATGGAATACAGTACCCGGTCTTCACATACCGTAGCCCGAGACAAGACCGAACCAATATCCTCCCCACCGCGAGCGACCACCTCCTCTTTCTCAGCATCGAGATTGACTCGAAAAAGCGCTACTGCGTAATCTTCAAGGCCTCTTGGCTGAGAGGGATCCTGATAATCACCAGTCGGCTCAGCCACAGAATAGACCTGCCCATCCTCGCACAGGCCACTAGCAGCGTGTTCGCCCTCTACGATAAAGTTCCGGCTCGTGCTCCCAGAACGCACCACTACCTGAGTACTGTAAGACTCCTTGGGGGTCTCCTTAAGACGGCCAGCATTGTAAAGGCTAATGTACTCATCGCCCCGCTCATACAGGGAATAATGTCCGGTAGCCTTCGGCTCATCCCACATCTGCAACCCATCATTGGTCAGCAGGTAGTCTTTTTCCTTATCCGTAAAATAAATACCCCTCTCATCCCAGATCAACTTTGCCGAATCCATCCCGGAAGTCTCAATTGTTTCAAAACTCCCGTCCGCTTTAATTAGGATCAATCTGCCTCGATTGACTGGCAGATTCCCAGAAATGGGGCGACTGGCGTAGAGAACATAGTCAACTCCATCAAGGATATTCTTGCTCTCTACATCAGCATTTGGCCAGGGGTGGCTAATGTGCGAGAGGGAACCGGAACAAGAGTTCAGGCTTAGGGCCAGGGCCCCCGCGATAAGGGCACAGGAGATTTTGGTCAAGGTATTACGCACGGGAAAATCCTCAAAAGCAGGGAGAGTATGCAGAATCTAGCAAAAGATACTAGGCCTGGACGGAGTAGGTCAAAGCTAAAGTTACAATAGTCAGGGAAGCGGTGGCCTTGGAGAGGGTTTTCATGGTGGTCACATCCTTATGCTTATGCACAACAAGTAGATATGATTTAAATTACCAAGAGAGTGAGATGTGGGCAATAGTTAATATAAAAAGTTTACGCCCCTAGGAAGTTTTTTAACCCTGGGAATATATCCAAAATTTGAATCTTCGAAGGAGTTCTTTTTAGATTCTTTGTGCTCACTAGAAGAAACTTATTACCTACGATAAGGTCACGAATATAAGCCTCAGCAGATTACTCCCGGTCGGTTGGGTCCTGCCCCTCACTCAGGGAGTCCCAGGTGTCAATGTCGTCTGGTTCTTGGGCAGAGGCTTGGCGGGCTTCCCGGGCGGCGGAGCGGTCGTATGTGCGTTTGGTCTTCCAGTAGGAGGTGGCGGCAAAAGCCCACACCCCGGCCAGGGCCACCAGCACTCCACAGGCGGACGCCAGCAGCGGCAAGGCAGTCACGGCGTAGGAGTCTGCGGGGGCGTTAGTGCCGGTGATTGCACTGACCTGGGCCATCGAGGCAGCCTGCGGGTCGGCGTGCACACCGAAAGCGGCAACCGCCAGACCCACCCCCACGCCCACCAGGGCTAGAGCCAGTACCTTACGCAGTTTGGGCCCGGCAATACGCAGGGCCACGGAGGCCACCAGGGCAACGAGCGCTAGGGCAGAGACGGTGGGGGCAGCGTCCGCCCCAGAAATGTGCAGGGTAGAGGTGGAGACCACGGTGCTCACCTGGGCGCGCACCCAAGTAGGTAGGGTAGCTACAAAGGCTGCGGCAGCAACAGCTAGGCACCCTAGCATGACGCGGGCAGGTGCAGCCCAGCCCGGTACTGGGCGGGTGGGGGAAGCCTCTGTAGCGGGGGCCTGCGGCTCACCCATCTAGTGAGCCACCTCAGCAGAAAGTGGGGCCAGGCCCGATGCGGTGAGCACAGCACGCAGGGGCGCTGCCGCCTTATTCACGGTTTCCTGGGCCTCAGAGGCCGGCACCGAATCCATGACGATACCGGCACCGGCCTGCACGTAAGCCCGCCCGCCCTTGAGCACGGCGGTACGGATAGCGATGGCCATATCCATGTTGCCGGCAAAGTCGAAATAACCGCACACACCGCCGTAGACCCCGCGGGCGCTCACCTCATATTCGTCAAGAAGTTGCATGGCACGGGGCTTAGGGGCACCTGAGAGAGTACCTGCCGGGAAGGCCACCCGCAGCACGTCATAGGCGTTCATGCCCTCAGCCAGCTGGGCTTGCACCTCAGATGAGATGTGCATGATGTGGCTGAAACGCTCGATTTCCATGAACTGGGTGACATTGACACTACCGGGAACCGCGATGCGGGAAAGATCGTTGCGGGCCAGGTCAATGAGCATGAGATGCTCAGAGCGTTCTTTCTCATCAGCCAGGAGCTCTTCAGCCAGGGCCAGATCCTCTTCGCGGGTTGCCCCGCGCGGACGCGACCCGGCAATGGGGTGGGTGGTGGCAGTACCCTCTTTAAGAGTGACCAGAGCCTCAGGTGAGGAGCCTACAATCTGGAAAGGCTCACCATCCTCAGTGGACTCAAAGTTAAAGAGGTACATATAAGGTGAGGGGTTGGACTGGCGTAGCACCCGGTAAACATCCAGTGCGCTGGCCCGGTTTTCAGCCTCAAAACGGCGGGAAATCACGATCTGGAAGACGTCGCCGTCAATAATGTTTTTCTTGGACTTCTCAATAGCATCTAGAAAGCCTTGTTCTGCCCAGGTGTGTTTAACCTGCGCTACCTGCGCCTGGACGTCCGCCGTGCCGCTGAGAGTTGAGACAGATTCGGGGGCAGGCTGAGCCAGTTTACCCATCATGGCTTGCACACGAGAGAGCGCATCGGCGTAGGCGGCGTCAACGTTCTCGCTAGTGCCGTTGAAGTTGATGGCGTTAGCAATCAAGGTGACGGTGCCGTCGGCGTTATCGTGCACAGCCATATCTGAGACGATGTTCAAGGCGAACTCGGGCAGGTTAACGTCATCTACTGGGCCGCCGGGCAGTTTCTCCCAGTGGCGCACCACATCCCACCCCATGTAGCCGACCAGGCCGCTGGTGAGCGGGGGCAGGTTATCAAGCGGCTCAGTGTGTAGCATCTCAAGGGTTTGGCGGATAGCCTCAACGGGGTCGCCCTCAGTGGGCGCGCCGGAGGGCGTAATCCCCTGCCAGAGGATCTGCCCGCCCTTGGTGGTGAGGGTGGAGCGGCTAGATGCACCAATGAAGGAGTAGCGGGACCACTGTTTTTGCTCGTTAGCTGATTCCAGTAGGAAGGTGCCGGGGGCGGGGGTGCCGTCGGCGGCGACCAGGGAACGGTAGATGCCGATGGGGGTCATGGCATCGGCGAGAACTTTGACGCGCACCGGGATGACGCGGCAGCTGGCAGCTAGTTCACGGAACTCTTCTAAGGTCGGTTCGACGATTCCCAAGTCGTGCATGATTTCCTCTGGTTCTGGTGTGGCTATAGGACTATTCGGGGCGGACGCCGGTCACAGCAGGTAACTGCCCGCCCGCTTGAAAACAAGTGGTGGTGCCGGTGTGGCAAGCGGCCCCCACCTGGTCTACCTCAAGGAGTAGGGCATCACCGTCACAGTCGATGCTGACACTTTTGACGTACTGGTAGTGGCCGCTGGTATCGCCCTTGCGCCAGTATTCTTGGCGGGAGCGGGACCAGAAGGTCACCCGCCCCTGGGTGAGGGTGCGGTGCAGGGCTTCGTCATTCATCCAGCCGAGCATAAGCACGTCGCGGGTGTCGTACTGCTGGATAATGGCGGCAAAAAGACCGTGCTCATCGCGTTTGAGGCGGGCAGCAATATCGGCGGGCAGTGAAGCGCCCTCGGCGGCGCTGGGTGCTGGTGTGTTCACCATTCCATCCTAGCGGATGGCAGCGGTGGGGCTGGGCAGAAAGTGCCGGGCTACTCCCCTACCGTTCACACTGTGTTTGCTCCGCCTGCCGGTCAGGTTGTTACTGTGCTGACCGGTTTCTTCCACGGGGGTCTTCTAGCAGGTGAGACACAAGAGCTGTACTTCATCTGCCCTGAATGTTCCTTGGGTATTATTGGTTTTTATTGGGAACCATTATTTTGCTGATGTTGAGGGGCTTGTGTGTCTTCTTTGAACTATTCTCAGTTCATTTGGAATGTGGCTGATGTGTTGCGCGGTACCTATAAGCAGCATCAGTACGGTCAGATTATTCGAATGAGACTGCCGGTGAGCACTTTACCCCGCGTGAGGTCATTGAGCTGATGGTTAACCTGCTGCTGGCTGATGATGAAGATTTGCGCACTGATTATATTGCCCGGCCGGTCTATGATCCCACCGCTGGCACCGGCGGTATGCTGTCGGAGGCTGACGATAAGATTCACCAGCTGAACCCCACTGCCGATGTAAGTCTGCTGGGCCAGGAGCTCAACCCCGAGTCCTATGCGATTTGTAAGGCGGATATGGTGGTTAAGGGCCAGGACGTTGATAACATCGCCCTGGGTAATACCCTGACTGACCCGGCCTTTGAGAACCGCACCTTCCGTTACGGGCTGAGCAACCCGCCCTTTGGTGTGGACTGGAAGGGCGCTAAGGCTGTGGTTGAGGCTGAACATAAGAACCAGGGTTTTACAGACCGGTTTGGTGCTGGCTTACCCCGGGTTTCTGACGGTTCGCTCCTTTTCTTGCAGCACCTGATTTCTAAGCTCAATGAGCCGAGGGTTGCTAGCAATGGTGTTGCCCAGGTGGGTGGCCGCGGGGCTATTGTGTTGAATGGCTCTCCCCTCTTTACGGGTGGCGCGGGTTCTGGTGAGTCCAATATTCGTAAGTGGGTTTTGGACCAGGACTACCTTGAGGCAATTATTGGCCTGCCTACTGACATGTTCTATAACACCGGTATTTCTACCTATATTTGGGTGTTGAATAAGCAGAAGAAGGCTGAGCGTAGGGGTAAGGTTCAGCTGATTGACGCGACGAATATGTTTGAGAAGATGCGTAAGTCGGTGGGGTCTAAGCGGAAGCGCCTGAGTGAGGAGCAGATTGCTGAGATTACCCGCCTCTATGCTGCTTTTGATGCTGCTGATGATAAGCGGTCTAAGGTTTTTGATCGTGAGGAGTTTATGTACCGCACGATTACGGTGGAGCGCCCTTTGCGTTTGAATTGGGGTTTTACTGCTGAGCGGGTCGAGCGGCTCTTAGCTTCTAAGGAGTTTGGCAAGCTCAAGCTGGCTGAGGGTGAGGACGCCGCTGTGCGGGCTTCGCTTGCTGCTTTGGTTGAGAGCAAGGCTGGTGTTGTTGGTGCTGATGTGGCCAGTGTGAAGGCTGAGCTTTTGCAGGTGTTTGCGGACGCCGGTGCCCTGGTGAAGCCTGCGGCTTTGACTAAGTTGGTGGATGAGTTGGCTGAACGCGATGAATCCGCTGAAGTGGTGATGAAGGCTAAGAAGCCGGTGGCTGACGCTAGCCTGCGCGATACTGAGAATGTGCCCTGGGGCGAGGATATTCATGAGTACCTGGAGCGCGAGGTAAAGCCCTTTGTGCCTGATGCCTGGATTGATGAGCCTAAGACTAAGGAGGGGGCGGAGATTCCCTTTACCCGCCACTTCTACGAGTATGTTCCGCCGCGCTCCCTGGAGGAGATTGACCGCGACCTGAACGAGGTGCTGGGCCGAATCAAGAAAAGACTGGAAGAGGTGCTAGGTTAATGGCAGCGCCTAGAGTCCAGCTTAAACGTATCGTAAAAATCATCAACGGAGGAACGCCCACACCAGCTGAGGAAAACTGGAATGGTGAGATACCATGGGCTACACCCGTTGACTTAAATAATGAGGCTTATTCAAAAGTAGACACGCACCCCACACCCACCAACTAGACAACGGCCCCACCCGCGGCAAAAATATGAGC